>CAYQTK010000029.1:0-32037 GCA_964420375.1 uncultured bacterium | reverse complement strand
AAGGCGCGATCCGTCAAGTCGAAACGTAGCATGAGAACTTGTGACTGTCGAGTTCTGGAGGAAGCGGTTTATTTAGGAATAAACGACTACCTGGCATATGGAGGGGAACCGCTTTTGAGGGAGGACTTTGCAGACATTCTGCGGATGGCCCGCGAGAAAGGTATGCGCACCTATTTTCCCACCAATGGTACTCTTCTCGAGGAGAGGGCTCACGAACTGGCTCCCTATATAGACGTATGCGAGGTTTCCATCGACGCTATTGGAGAGAAACATGACCGCCTGAGAGGAAAAGCCGGCGTTTTCGACCAGGCGATAAAGGGACTGGAGGCTTTAAAAAGAGCAGGGACGCCGGGTAAGTTAAGATTCTGTACTCAACTACACCGGGAGAATGTTTCCGAAGTTGAAAAAGTCGTGATGTTGGCCCAAGAACTGAAGGTGGAAGTGGAAATCATGCCCACCTGGCGCATTGAGGGATACAACGAAAGTTTTGTGTTAAGTCTCGAAGAAAAAGAGCACATACTAACCCGTCTCCAGGAAATGAAGAAGAAAGGATACCCTATAGTAAATATGATATCTTCTCTGGAGATAATAAAAACAAATAAGCCCTTTAAATGTAACCTTCCCCGTCTGGTCCTTTCGTCTGATTGGGATGGGTCCATTGTCCCGTGCGTGCCCAAGGTTTCAGAAACATTACATTGACTCCCTAAGCTGGGAGATGCGACGATAAAGGACATACTTGACGATTCCCGGTATAAACAGATGGTAAAGGACCTGGAATCCTGCAACGAATGCCATGCGACTTGTGCGATGTTTACGAGAAACAACCTTCTTCTTACCAAGCTGGGCGAGGCACTAGAGAATTTCTATCTTATTGCCAAAAGAGGATGATTGAATTTATACATCACTGACAATATAATAATCCGGTAATGAAGGTTCTCCTTACCACTGCTTTCAAGCCCTTCGGAATTGACGATCTCTACTCAAGGCGGGATGGATTCCCGGAAGTTTTTCACGACAGGATTACCCGGGCCCATGGAATTTTTTCTTACCGCGGTCACTTCAGCATGTTCGGCCTTCACGCTATCGCCAACAACATCTCCGCTTCCACAACGGTCCTGGAGTACCCCACAATCTCCCGCTTTGAGAAGGAGCTTGAGAAGGGCTACGACTACGTGGGGTTCGGCGGCATGGTGGTCAACTTTCCCAAGTTCAGAGTTATGGCTGACAGGGTCCGGCAGCTAAGCCCGAGGAGCAAGATAGTGGTAGGCGGTTACTGCAGCCATATTGACCACCTTCAAGAGATGATGGAGCTTGATTACCTTTGCACCGGAGAAGGCATCAGCTTCATGCGCGAGCTACTCGGCGAACCTGTCGAGTTCGTGTTCCAGAATCCCGAAGTATACTCGCGGGCCCATTCCTTTTTGGGTGTTCCTCTGCTGGGCCGCAAGAACCCTCACATAGTGGTGGGGCTGGGCTGTCCCTATGGCTGCGAGTACTGCTCGCCCTCCCACCACTTCGGCAGGAAGTACATCAGGTTCTTCCATACCGGGGAAGAGATATTCCGGGAAATGGATCGCATGGAGAGGAAATTTCGTTGCCGGACCTTTGGGTTCGTGGGGGACGACAACTTCCTCATGGATTCCCGCCGGGCCAACGAGCTTCGTGAGTGTATAGCCCGCAGCGGCAAACAGTACGAGATTTTTTACTTTACTTCCTCGGACAAGATCAAGGAGTTCGGGGCGGACAAGATGGCGGAGATGGGGACCAACCTGGTGTGGATAGGCAGGGAAAGTTGCCAGGTGGAGATGAAAAAGAACTACGGGGTTGACCTCAAAGAAGTGATTGATGACCTGCATCGCCACGGTATCAAGGTGGTGGTCTCCAGCATGCTTCTCATGGACCACCATACCCCGGACAACATCTGGGAGGACATAGACTCCCACCTGGAGTTGAACCCTGACTTCAGCATGTTCACCCATTACGTTCCCCTGCCGGGCACGCCTTTTTACGACCGGATGAAAGAAGAGGACCGCATACTCTGGGGCGTACCGTATCCGGACTGGCATGCCATCTCCGATCCCTGGATCAGCCACCCGAAGTTTACCTCGCGCCAGGCAAAGCATCTGCGGGACAAGGTCCTTGAAAAAGAGTTCCATCAGTTGGGCCCTTCCGCCATGAGGCTTGTCCAAACCGAACTCGAGGCCGCCCTGTTCATGCGGGAGTCGGCCAATCCCCTTCTGAGGGCCCGCGGAGAGCATTTCGCAGCCAAGATGCCCCGTTATCGGGCCCTGCTCCAGTCGATGGCCCGGCTAGCGCCTACTATGGAAATGACGGCGATGATAAGAGAGCTTTTGCATAGAGTAGAAAAGAATTTCGGCAACACCACTAACCTCGAAAAAATCCAAGCTGCGGGACTGTGGACCTTCGGTACCAAGGAGAAGTTGCGTCATAAATTAATCGGTGATGTAATTCAGCCTCCCACCATGGAAACAAGGTACCCGAACGGGAAATGATCTCCCTTTTTCAACCGGCATGAAATCCTCCCCTGAAACAACGGCGACTACAAGGCACATCAAATATCTTGCGCCCTTGCTTATGCTGGCCGCAATCTTCTGCTGCCACGTCAAACCGCTTTTCTTTGATGTTTCTTTTCAAAATCCCGCTGCTTTTCATCACGACTATCCGGCCGGAACCGGCGTGGTCGTAGAGACGGTCCACGACCTGTATGAAACCGAGCATCCTCCCTTATGGATACTTCACCAGGCCTTGGGTATTCCCTGCATTTCCTTATATCTGGCTGCCGTGGCCAACCCGCTTGTTCTCCTGGCCATGAAGTTCGACGTGCATACCGCTGCCGCCCTGCTTTCCTTTTTCAACGCACTGCTTCTCAGCCTGTTCTGCTACTTGTTTTTCCTTCGCGCCGGGGCCTCGGCATGGGGGTCTGCCGCCGCGGGTTTCCTGGTGGCTTTGTCCGGTTTCTTTCCCTGGGTATCGCTGATATATCCGGTGGCTCTTCCCATGCCCTGGATCATCTGCTGGGTGTGGTCCGCCATGGGCCTGGCCGAGAAGCCCTCCTTTACACGGTGGCTCTGGAACCTGCTCGCGGTGTTCATGGTCTTCTTAAGCGGCGACGTCCAGATCGCGGTGGAGGGCGCCTACCTTGTTTCGGCGTGGTTCCTTTTATGGTGTTGGAGGCAGCGGGTTTCTTTGCCTGTGTTAGGGAAAAGTGCAGCCCTTCTGGCACTGGCGGCCGTTGGAGGTGTTGCAGCGGCTTCCGTACAGATGCTTCCCGCCATTCATTACTTCAGCAAGGTGGTAAATTTAAGAACACCGACCATTGCCGATTATGCGTCCACATTCCCCAATTTCATCCACGTGCTTATCGCCTCTGTTGCTATCTTTTCCAGGCAACTGCATAACCTGTTTCTTCCCGTCCTTCCCCTCCTGCTGATAGTTCTGGCATGGTTCAGAAAAAGAAGCAACCCCGCCTTCCAGGCTTCCCTGATACTTGCCCTTCTCGCTGCAGTGCTGGTGGTCGGAGGCCGCTCCGGCCTGGCCGTGATTCCCTTCCATCTGCCCATGCTTAAGGGCTTCATCAGGCATTATAAGATAGCTCTCATACTCCAGCCGTTGCTTTTTTTGGGGGTCGCTTTAGGGTTCGATCATTTAATAAGAGTGGTCTCCGACCGGAGCAAAAGGTGGATGGTTACAGCGTCCCTTTTTTTCCTGATTACCCTGGTGCTGCTTCCGGACAACCTGTGGAGGGCGCTGTTCGCGGCGGCTGCCGTCTTGTTCGGGGCTGCGATCTTTGCGCCGGCACTGAAAAAAAAGTCCTCCCTGGCATCACTGGCGCTTTTTCTCGTCCTGGTCCTGGACGCGGGAAGTTACGCCTTCCAGACGCCTTATAATATAAGGCTTCCCGAACCGCATTCTCTCTATCGCCAATACTCAAAAAAGGCAGCGCCGAATTACCGCGTCCAGGGAATGTATCCATGGACCATAACGGCAAAGGATGAGCCATGGGGAGTCATTCCCATATTCGGCACGGGCTGGTACGACGATAACGTCATCGGCTCCTGGCCCGAGTTTCCCCTGAAAAACGTGGCCTACTTTTATCTCGCCATTACACCGAGGGTGGCGAAATACCAGGAGGGGGCCTTTTCAAACGTCAACTTTGCAGGACCTTTCACTTCCGCTGATTTCGTAAAACGTGAAAACCGGCACTTGATTAATATGGCGGCCGTACGCTACTTCTTTCTATATGACATGGCGCTCTCCGAATGTGACCGGTTTCCCATCCTTTCCGACCCGGCATATCACGTGAACCCCCGAAAGAAAGTGCCCTTCGGAACGTGGGAAAGAATTATGTGCGGAAAACAGGAATGTCCTTCGCGGCTTCCCTCCTTTCGACCGGCGCTCCGGCAAAAGGGGTCCGCTCAATTCAAGTATGAACATGTGTTCCAACCAAACGACAAGCTTCGCTCCGAGCTTTTCTGGACTCCATGGCAAGGACACAACTCTTTTCCCCAGGCAGCCTCCCTTGTCTTCCGAACAGAGAACAAAAGCCGTCTTATCTTCTACCGGGCGGTGGGCAAAGAAGGTGAAGGCTCGCTAAAAACGGATGAGCCTCTTTCGCTGACAAGCTCTTGTAAAGGATCACTGGACTTGGGGGTCATGCCCTTGCCCATGGAAGAAAAGTTTGCAACCGATCATCCGCAAAGCCCGCGCTTTTTCTGGTCAGACCCTCAAATCCGCAACCCGGAACGGACCCTGAAGTACCTCGCCGGCGATAAGGTCATGGCTTTTGAAAACACCCGGGCCATGGGGAGGGCACGGATCGTTCACCAGGCCGATACTATAGGAAGCGACAACCAAAAAGCCCTGCAAATCATGAGGGACCCCGCCAACTACGATCCCCGCAAGGAGACCCTTATCATGGCAAAAAAAGCCCCGGAAATTAACGCGCTTTCTTCCCCTGACAAAGGGTCTGCCCGCATCGTAAGAAGCCCTAACGACGTGGTTAAGATCAAAGCAAAGCTTTCGGAACCGGGGTACCTCGTTCTCGCGGATGCTTACTATCCCGGCTGGAGAGCGTTTGATGAAAACGGAGAGGAGCTGCGGGTCTGGCGGGCGGATTTGTCCATGCGCGCCGTGAAGCTCGCGCCCGGCGATCACAGCGTTACTTTCCGGTTTCTTCCCTCCGATCTCCGCATCGGTCTGTGGAGCACGCTGGCTTTTATTTTCTGTGTCTGCGTCTTAATGGTAATACGTCGTACGAGGGACAATCGCTGAGCTGAAACCATGCTGCGGCGCGCTCAAATACAGCTTGTTGATTGATCTTTCCTGACAGATAAATTAAGTTAATGTTATGTTCTCTCCGATTCAAACCTTTAAAATGATCTACATTCTCAAGCGCCCCTTCTTTTTAAACCACAAGATCAATATCGCTTGTGACTGCCGATGCAAAATATGTAACAGTTGGAAAAAGCAAGAAGACAAAAGCATACTTCTCACGCGCGATGAGATAGAAGCCCTGCTGGAAAACGCTTCCCGCGCCGGTATGTTGAGCTATTCCATTTGGGGAGGCGAGCCGCTGTTGCGGGAAGACACTTCATCTGTTCTCGCTTATGCAAAAAAGCTGGGTTTCTTCACCACTGTCTCTACCAACGCCTCCCTCCTGGAAGAAAGGGCAGAAGAACTTGCTCCCCACACTTCGTTGTTTACCGTTTCCCTTGACGGAATGCGCGAGACCCACGACCATATCCGGGGCTTTCCGGGACTTTTCGAAAAAGTAGTCAGAGGCATAGAAGAGGTCCGCATAAAAGGCGGAAAAATCCGGCTGTTCTACATGGTCAACGCTGATAATATCAAGGACATTGAACAAACCGCCGGCCTGGCAAAAGAGTTAGGGGTTTCCATAAGTTTCTATCCTTTGCTCAACTTTCCGGGTTATAACGACAGCCTCTGCCTGTCCCCGGAACAGACGAGAGAAACCTTCGACAATATCCTCAAGCTAAAGAGGGAAGGATACCCCGTTGTGAACCTCTCCTCTTATCTCAAGGTCATCAGGGACGATAAAAAAGTGAAATGCCATTTTCCCAAGTATCACATCTACGTGGACTGGGAAGGAACGCTGTATACCTGCGATCTGGCGCCCGACAATAAGCATATTAAGTGGGGCGACATAAGAGATGTTGATCTTTTCGAACTCATCTCCGGCCAGGAGCTGAGAAAACAGGCCAAGGAGCTGGAGAACTGTAACCAATGCAGGCTCTCCTGCGCAGAGCTGGGCTACGGAAGCCCATTTGTACAGTTCCCGGAACGCATCCTCTCAAGAGTCCGCCACGAGCTGTTATTTCAGAAATAGCTCTTTTATCGTCTTTCCAATGAAAACCTGTTGTCATCACCCCTCCCTCCAGGTATCATATATAAGTTAAGCTTTAAAGACGTTTGTTTGGTTCGGGAGGTTTTTTTGGAAGAGTTTTTTGATGTAGTTGTTGTCGGCGGCGGAGTTAACGGCACCGGCATTGCCCGCGACCTGGCCATGCGCGGCATAAAAACCCTGCTGCTTGAAAAGCGCGACTTTTCGAGCGGGGCCACCGGCGGCAGCTCGGGCATGATCCACGGCGGGCTCCGCTACCTGCTCTATGACATTGACGTGACGCGCCACTCCTGCATCGACTCCGGCTACATCCAGCAGATAGCCCCCCACATGCTCTTCAGGATCCCGTTTATAATGCCGCTGCCCCACCGGCTTGCCGCGCCCTTCTTCAAGACCTACTTCGAGGTCTACGACAAGTACGCGCCTTATAAGCGCGGCAAACCTTCGACACTGCTGTCACGCGAACAAGTCCTCCAGCTCATGCCCGTGCTGGACCCCCGGGTGGAAGGGGCGGTGACAACCGACGAGTGGGGAATAGACCCGCAAAGGCTCTGCGCAGCAAACGCCCTCTCCGCTTTCGAAAACGGCGCCGAGATAAGAAACCACACCGAGGTCACCGAGTTTTTAAAAGACCCGGCAGGCAACGTGATCGGCGTCAAAGCCAGAGACCGCTTCGGCCACGAGAGCATAATAAAAAGCAGGATGGTCATGCACGCCACCGGTCCGTGGCTCATGAAAACCAGCAGGCTGGCCGGAGTGAACGTTAAAATCCGGCCCGGCAAAGGAGTACACCTCACCTTTGACCGCAGGCTGACCAACATGAGCGTGATACTCTCCATGATCGACGGCAGGTCCAGCTTCTTTATGCCCCACGAGAACACCTCGGTGCTGGGAACGACCGACGACGATTATTACGGCGACCTTGACGACCTCCGGGTCACCGAAGACGAGATCGAGTATCTTCTCCAGGGCGCGGAAAGGATGATACCCTCGATCCGACAGGCCCGGATCATCCGGGCATGGGCGGCGATCAGGCCGACCCTTTATGCATGGGGCAAAGACGAGGACGCCCTCTCCCGCGACCACATGGTGTACGATCACCACAAGCTCGACGGCGTCTCCGGCATCGTCTCCATAGCAGGAGGCAAGCTGGCCTCCTACCGGATGATGAGCGAAGAGGCCGCGGACATGGTCGCGGACAAGCTCGGCGTGTCCGCAAAATGCCGGACCCACGAGGTCCCTCTGCCCGGAGGTGATGAAACGCCAGACCCCCGGGAGCTCGCCCGCAAGTACGGCGTGTCCGCTTACGCGGTCTCCCGCATGGTCTATCGTCACGGCAGCCGGGCGGAGGAGATACTCGAGCTCACCCGGCAAAGGCCGGAGCTTAAAACCACCATATGCCAGTGCGAGCCGGTGCTGGCGTGCGAGCTGGTCTACAGCATCCGCAAGGAATGGGCGGTGTCTCTTACCGACCTCAGAAACCGGACCCGGCTGGGAACCGGTCCCTGCCAGGGAGCAAGCTGCGCCGCCCCCGCCATGGGCATACTGGCCAGGGAGCTCGACCTCTCCGGAAGGGAGATACAGGAGCAACTCCTCTCCTTCCTGGAAAGAAGATGGCGCGGCAAGAGGCCCGTTCTCTCCGGAGCCATGGTCGACCAGGAGGAGCTGAACCAGGCAGCTCACTTCCTGGCGGGGAACCTCCGCAGCCTGGCCGGAATCAAGGGGTTCGACTGATGGCAGGCACGGTGGCCATAATCGGAGGAGGGCTCGCCGGGATAGCCGCGGCGTTGTTTGCAGCTAAAAACGGCGCCCGCCCGGTGATCGTCTGCAAGGGAGGAGGGTCCACTTCGTTCTCCTCCGGCGGGCTGGACCTCGCGGTTGACGCTTTCCCGCCGCCTGCGCAACCCGACAAGGTCGAGACCAGGAGCAGAGCCAACCTGGCCCGCCATGCCCTTCACATGCCGCATCATCCCTACTTGAAGCTTGTCCAGAGGCAGGAGGAAGAGGAAGCGGAAAACATCCTGCAAATGCTCCGCGCCGGCTGTGAAGCGCTGTTCCCTTCGGGAGCGGAGCTCGAGCTGGAAGGAGACATCGAGTTCACCTGCCCCTTGTTCACTTCTCTGGGAACGGTAAAGTACACCAACCTCTTCCCTTCACGGACGGCAGGACCGGAAAGCCCGGGCATAGAAAAACCGCTGGTCGCGGGCGTCCGCGGCCTCATCGGGTTCGATCCCTGGAGCTTCTGCCGCATAGCATCGGACAACGCGCAAAGGATGGGGATAAACATGGCTCCCCAAACAGCCATGCTCGAGTTCGGACAAGTGGAAAGACAGGCCCCCGCCCTTGCCGCCGCCATCGACAGGCAACCCGAATCCTTTCTGGACGCGTTCTCCTCACTGGAGGCAACGCCGGCCGAGGCAGTGGTCCTTCCTCCTGTGCTGCCCCTCTCCAAAAGAAGCCAACTTATAAAGGAGCTCGAGAACAGGCTTTCCATGCCGGTGTACGAGACCCTCTCCATGCCTCCGTCAGTGCCCGGAATCCGCCTGTCAGCTTATCTCGAGACTCTGGCCCGGAAAAACAATATCCCCCTGCTGCCGGCAACGGTCACCGGCTATAAGGCGGACGGGAACAGGATCGGCCAGCTTGAGCTCGAGTTGCAAAAAGCAGCGGGAGACAACGCCGGAGAGTACATCGAGACCGTGAACGGAAAAACCTGTCTTGCCGCGGACTCCTTTGTGCTGGCCGCGGGAAAGTATATCGGCGGCGGGCTCGAAAAAGCCAGCAGCTTCCGTGAAAAGATATTCGACCTCCCCGTAGCAGTAAACAGCGAGTTCTGCGAGGAGATATTCATCGAGAAGGTCCTGGGACACAGTGTCACCGATCCCCACCTGTTGTTCGCGGCAGGAGTGCTTGTCGACCGCGAGCTGCGTCCGCTTGACCGCGAAGGAGCGCCTGCTTTTGAGAACCTGTACGCCGCAGGAGCGGTGCTCTCCGGCAACGACTACATGACCCAGGGCACGGGCGCGGGCGCCGCCCTGGCCTCCGGCCTGAAAGCAGGCGAGAACGCAGCGAAAAGCCGCGGCTGACCGCGCTCTCCCCCTGTATGCCCGCGGAGCAAAGACGGACCACGTAAACCCGGACTGCTGTTAACAGCAACGGACAAAGCAGTTATAATAGTTTAGGAAGACGAGACAACAAAGTTTAAAGGAGCGCATATCATGTCCATCGAGTACAGAGAAAAGCTAAACGAGCTGAAGGAAGAGTACAGACAGCTCCGGGGGTATGTTTGACCTGGACGGCATAGAAAAGGATTATGCCGATTTGAGCTCGCAAATGGAGTCCGCGGATCTCTGGAGCGATCCCGACCGGGCTGCTGTAACCAACCGCAAGCAGAAACGGCTTGGCGAGAAGCTGGAGAAGTACCGGAAGCTGGAGGCGGACCTTGACGACGCCGAGGTCCTTCTTGGCCTGGCGGAAGAGGAGAACGACGAGGCCGAGGCCGAGGAAGCGGGACGTATTATTGATTCGCTTCAACAACTGGTGTCCAAGCTCAAGCTGGAGCAGATACTCTCCGGCGAGCACGACGAGAACAACTGCTTTGTGTCCATCAACGCGGGCGCCGGCGGCACCGAGGCCCAGGACTGGGCGCAGATGCTCTCCCGGATGTATTTGCGTTACTTCGAGCGGATGGGCTTCGAGGTCGAGCTTTTTGACGAGCAGTTGGGAGAGGAAGCGGGTATAAAGAGCATCACCTTTGCCGTGGCCGGGACCTATGCCTACGGCTACCTGAAGGCGGAAAAGGGAGTGCACCGCCTGGTGCGCATCTCTCCTTACGACGCCAACAAGAGAAGGCACACCAGCTTTGCAGCGGTGTTCGTCATGCCCGAGATAGAAGAGGACATCAACATCGAGATAAACCCCGACGACATCCGGGTGGATACCTACCGCGCCAGCGGGCATGGCGGGCAGAAGGTCAACAAGACCAGCTCGGCGGTGCGCATCACCCATCACCCTTCCGGAGTGGTCGTCCAGTGCCAGAACGAGAGAAGCCAGCACAAGAACAAGGCCCAGGCAATGAAGGTCCTTAAAGCCAAGCTTTACGAGATCGAGCAGACCAAGCAGAAACAGAAGATGGAAGGCTTTGCCGCGGACAAAAAGGACATCGAGTGGGGCTCGCAGATACGCTCTTACGTGCTCCAGCCCTACCAGCTTGTCAAGGACCTGCGCACCGGACACGAGACCGGCAACGTACAGGCCGTTTTAGACGGCGACATCCACGGCTTTATCGAGAGCTGCCTGCTTCACCAGGCCCAGTCCTCCCGGGAAGCGGAAAAAGAAGACCGGATGAAAGAAAGCGCGAGCTGATTTTTAAAATACCGAGTGTAAAAATGACAAAACAACCTTCCTCCTGGCCCTTCCAGGAAGCGGCCCGGATAAACCTGGATAAAATCGAGACACATGAGACAGTGGTCTTCCAAACCGGCTTCGGCCCCTCGGGAAGGCCCCACATCGGCACGTTCGCCGAGGTCGCAAGGACCATAATGGTAAAGAACGCCTTTCATGAGCTCCACCCCGAGCGCAGCGCCGGGCTCTACGCCTTTTGCGACGACATGGACGGGCTGCGCAAGGTGCCCGGAAACCTGCCCAACCCCGGGATGCTCCGCGAACACATCGGCAAGCCGCTCCACAAAATCCCCGATCCCTTTGAAACCGACGGGTCCTACTCCGCCCACATGGAGCGCGAGCTGTTGAACTTCCTCTCCCGCTTCGGCTTCGAGTTCGAGCTTATAAGCTCGGTCGAGCAGTACAACTCCGGGGTGTTCAACCACGGTTTGCATCTGGTGCTTGAAAACTACGACAAGATACGAGAGGTCATCCTGCCCACCCTTGGCGAAGAGAACCGGGAGCAATGGTCTCCCGTCATACCCTTTTGCGAAAACTGCGGACGCATTTACACCACGGTGGTCACCGGCCATGACCCGGCACGCGACACTGTGACCTACTCCTGCACCGCGTCTTTCGGCAAGGGAGACGACCTGGTCAAAGGATGCGGGCACCAGAACGAGGTCTCGGTCAGGGACGGCAACGTCAAGGTGGGCTGGAAGGTGGACTGGGCGTTGCGTTGGTTTACTTACAAGGTCAGGTACGAGATGTACGGCAAGGACCTCATTGACTCCGCCCGACTTTCCGGAAAAATCTGCCGCATCCTGGGCCGGGAACCGCCGGTGGGCATGGTCTACGAGATGTTCCTCTCCGAACAGGGAAAGAAAATTTCCAAGAGCGTGGGAGAGGGCCTCAGCGTGGACGAATGGATGAACTATGCGCCCATTGAAAGCCTTTTCTGCTTTCTGTATCCAAACCCCAAAAAACAAAGGCGGCTTTACTTTGACGTGATTCCCAAGAGCGTGGACGATTACCTTGCCGAGCTTGGAAAGTACCCGGAAATGGACCCGGCCTCCAAAAAGGACAGCGTGGTCTGGCACCTGGAAATGATCGGCAGAGAAGTGCCCCGGTACACGGCAAGGATAAACTACTCGCTGGTGCTGAACCTTATCTCCGCAATCGGCGCGGGAGACGCAGACCTGCTCCGCGACTACATCCGGCGCTATGACCCGGAAGCTTCACAAAACCCCCAGGTTATTGACAAGCTGGTCGAGCGGGCCATACGTTATTACCGGGACTTCATCGAGCCACACAAGAAGTATCGCAAGCCTGATGATAAAGAAAAGCAATGGTTTCAAAACCTCCTCGACAAGATCGGCCGGTACGGTGGAGAACAAGAGGACGATTTCCAGGCCATGGTGTTCGACACCGCACGCGAACATGAAGCAGAGGCCAAGGACATCTTCAAGGCTATCTACCAGGTGCTTCTCGGGCAGGACCGGGGACCCCGCTTCGGAACATTCGTCAAGCTGGTGGGAAAAGAAAGGGCGGTCGAGATGATACGAACCGCGCTGTCCTGAAAAGAACACTAAGAAGCGCACATGCAGACAACGGCCCATAAATCGCTTTGTTTGGTCCATACCGCTGACTTCCACTTGGGCAGGGCCTTCCAGGAGCTGGGCGGACATGGAAAGCTGCTCCGCGACCGGATCAGGAAGGCCTTGGAAAAAACAGTAGAGACAGCGATGGAGCAGCGGGCCGCGGCTCTCCTTGTCGCCGGCGACCTGTTTGACTCCCCCTATCCGTGCAGGGAGGCCATGTCATGCCTGTCCTCTGCATTGCACAGGCTTGGCAGCGCCGGCATAAAAACCATAATGCTGCCCGGAACCCACGATCCCCCGCGATCGAGCGTTTATAATCATCCCCTTTTTCACGAGACCGAGGGGGTGCATCTTATTACGCCTTCCGCACCGGCCCTGACCTTTGCCGACCTGGACCTGGCGGTTTGCGGCTGGTTCCCGGCAGAGGACGGCTCCCGGCAATGGACGGGTCCGGGCAACGGCTGGCACGACAACATGAGCTTCCGGGTGGCCATGGCCCACGGCAGTGTTTTGTCCGGCCTGGAGGACAAGGTGGATGATTCCATACCTTCCGAGGTGTTGGGAGACACGAGCATAAACTACCTTGCACTGGGTCACCATCACAGCATAAGCGAGGTCAAACAGGCACGCACGGTAGCGTGGTACTCGGGCTCGCCCGAGGTCCTGGCGCTGGACCAGAAAGGCGCCGGCAACGTGCTGTGCGTGACCATGACCCAAGGTCCCGAAGGAGTACGTGTCGAGACCGGGCCCGCCAGAGTGGGGTCCCTGCGCGTCGAGAGCATGCAGATGGACGCCGGCGAGATTCTAGCCGGCCGGGACATTAAGGCCGAGATCGAGGCCAAGGCCGACCCCCATCTCCTGCTCGATGTCGAGGTCTCCGGGAACATCCCTGCCCGCGCGGAATTTCCCCGCCTGGAACAAGTGGAACAGGACCTGGCACCGGTTTTTTTCAGACTCCGGATCAAGGACTCGACCCGGCTCATGACAGACCTTTCCGCGAGCATTGATGCTCCGGAATCATCAGTGCTCGCCGAGTTTGCAAGGCGCATGGAACAGCGGATCGCGGAGGCCGACGATAAGGAGCGCTCCGAGTGGGAGGACGCCTTGAAGCTGGGTCTGCATTTTCTTTGCGGGGAAGACCGGCAAACATGATCATCACCCGCCTCGAGCTTTACAGGTTCAAGCGGTATCACAGCTTCGAGCTCGAGCTGGGTCCCGGCCTTACCGTGATCGAGGGGCCCAACGAGTCCGGCAAGAGCACTGTTGTTGAAGCGGTTCTCACCGCCTTTTTTACGGGGACCTCTGCGACCAGGGAGGTCGAGAAGATAACCGAATGGGGAGCGGACCGGAAACCCCGGGTGGTGATGGAAGTCGAGGACGAACAGGGCAAGTCGAAGATTGAAAAGGACTTTGAAAGAAAGAAGGTCAGGGTGCGTTGTCAAGACCAGGTCATCACTTCCGGCAAGCGGGTCAATGAGTGGATGGAGGACCGCCTTGGTTTCGGCCGCTCCGATCTGTATCTGGGCACGGCCTGCATTCATGAAAGCGAAGTGTCCATACCCCAGGTCGACATGAAGAGCTCGACCGCCCGGGAGATACTTGACCGGCTCCAGGCATTGCTTACCGGCGCACCCGGCGGCAGCCCGTCACAGGTGGTCTCGCGGCTGAAAAGCCGTGTCGACTCTTTAAAGAAAGGACCGACCAAGAACAAGCCCGAGGGAGGACCGGTGGCCGCGACTCGCAAGCGGCTGGAGAAGGCCCGGGAGGAGTTCAGCCAGGCCCGCCGGAACCGGAACGCCTGGGACCTGGCTGCTGCCGAGCTGGACCGCTTAGACGGGCGCATCCGGCAGGTGGAGTCCGAGAAAGCCGAGGTCCAGGCAGCCACGGGCAACCACCGGCTTTTCCTCCAGGCGCAGAAGAACCATGATGACCTTGCCGACCGATTGAACCGCCTTCTGAGGGCAGAGGAATTATTGAAAGAGCTCTCCGAGATGGAAAAAGAGATGGAAGAGTACCGGGGTTATGACGGCCTGGAACCTGCGCTGGCAAGGCTTAACGAGATCGAGGAACAAAGGCAGGCGGGGGAAAAGGAGCTGGTCGGCTTGGGCTTCGAGAAGTACGAGAACAAGGAGAAGATGCCGAAATGGTCGGTGGCTCTTCTGCCGGTTGCCGCCCTGCTTGCCGCTGCCGGTGTCGTGGTTTTCTCGTTCACTGAAGTCGGCTGGCCTCTCTACGCGGGCCTGGCAGGAGCCTGCCTGCCCGCCGGCATATACATCATGCAGAGGATAACTACCGCGTCCCGGGAGAAGCAGCGCCTTTCGGGCGTGGAAGAGCGGATCGCGCAGACACAAGCAAAGCTGGAAACCCTGGAGAGCGAGCAGCACGACATACTGGAGCGCTTTCGCAAGGTATCAGTAGAGGCCTGCCGGGAGACGTTCCAGGCCTTTCGCGAGCTCCGCGCCGGCATCAACGACCGCAAGGAGCGCATCTCGGAGCTGGCGGGCGAAGGGACGACAAGGGAGGGTCTGCAATCCCGTATCCGTGATCTTTCGCTGGAGGTTCGCGGTGAAAAGGAGCGGATGGAATCCCTGGAGCCTTTCCGGATAGCCGACCCGGTGCGTTACTCATCGCTGGAGGAGAGGTCCCGCAAGCTGGAAGAGGAGTACCAGCAGCTTCTCCGCGACCGGGCTTCTGCGCAAGCGAGCATGTCCGCTCTTGACTTTGATGCCGAGGAGCTCGCGTTTTTGGAAGAGCAGGAGGCTGATCTCCGCGGCCGGCTCCAGTACTGGGAGCGCGAGCAGATGGTCCATGAAAAGGCATTGGAGGTTTTGCGGGAGTCTGCGGACGCCATAGTAGAGCGTGCCGGTGAGGTCATCGAGAAGGAGGTTTCTCCTTCCATTACTTCTTTCACTTCCGGCCGCTATCGGAAAGTCAAGGCCGACAGGACGCTCCGGCTTTTTTTATACTCGGACACGCTCTCCGACTGGATTTCCGAGGACAACCTGAGTCTTGCCACCCGGGAGCAGCTCCAGCTTGCCGCCCGGCTGGCGCTGGTGAAGCTGGTCAGCAAAGACAAAAACCCGCCGGTTCTCCTGGACGACCCTTTTTCGCACTACGACCCGCAAAGGCTGCACGCGGCCATGGAAGTCATAAAGGAGTTCTCGCAAACCTTCCAGGTCATCCTTTTTTCACCTGATGACCGCTATAACCCTTATGCCGACCGGCTCATAGAGCTCGTGGTTTGAAAGACGAGAATGTCTCCCCCCGGACTTAAGGCTTGGGGCGTTACAGGCTGCACTTGCCCAGCCAGCTTTCAGGATTGACCGGGTTCTGATGGTGGCGGATTTCGAAGTACAGGGAGGGGCCCTGCATGGACCCGGTGTCTCCGACGGTGCCCAGCACTGCGCCGGTTTTCACGGAGTCTCCAGTGCCAACGCGTATTGATGCCAGGTGGGCGTAGATGGTGTAGTAGCTTTTGCCGTGGTCCACTATGACCATGTTGCCGTATCCCCGGAACCACTTGGCGAACCGGACCACGCCGGGGGCCACCGCTTTCACCGGAGCTCCGCGTGAGGCCCCGATCTCGACGCCGTTCTGCATGGTCTCGGTGTTGAAACGAGGATGGACCTTTTTACCGAAGCTGGCCTTGACGGGCCCTGCCGCGGGATAACACAAAGCTCCTCGCCGGGAAGCGAAGCCCTTAAACTTTTTCACGGTTCGGGAGGCCGACTCCACAGCCTTTTTTTTGTGCTTTGTTTTCTCGAGGCTGTTTATCATGCCCATGAGCCGCCTTTTGCCTGCTTCAAGCTCGCGGAGCGCCTTCTGGTGGTGCCGCCGCTCGCGGCGGATGCTCTCGAGCAGGTCGTTCAATACGGATTTTTCCGATTTCAGCTCTTCCTGCTGTTTCTCCACCGTCTTTTTAAGCTCGATGTAAAGCTCTTTTTTTTGCTCAAGTCGGTCCCTTGCTTTTCGCCACTCCTGCAACAGGCCGGCGTAGTCGTCCAGCCTCTTTCGGTCTTTTCTGAACACGGCGTCCATGTAGCTCATCCGCCTGGTGAGGTCGGCAACATTGTCCGCCGTAAACAGCACCCTGGCGAGCCCCGTCCTTGCAAAGCGGTAGTGGGCGCGCAGCCTCCGGTTCATTGCTGCTTGGAGATCATCAGCGCGAAGCTTCAGCTCTTGGATTTTGCTTTCCAGAAGCCGGGACTCTTCCCTGGTCACCGCCATTTGTGCTTCCAGTTTTTCCAGGCGGTCGCGGGAGCTTATAAGCTTTTTCTGCAGCGCTTCCATCCTGGCCAGGATACTGTCCTCCTCGGCCATGACCGATGACAGTTCTTCTCTCTCCTTTTCCATCCTCGCCCGCACCTGGCGAAGCTTCTCCATGGACTCGGCCATTTTGTTCTGTCCGGCCGGCTCTCCGTCTTCTTCGCCTTGTTGCAAGAGTGCGGGTGTAAGCGTTTGCGGCGCTTGTCCGGCAATGGCCACAGCCAGCGCAACCGCGGGCACGGCAATCCCCAAGAGTCCCGCGATTATAAGCACCGCGAGCGCGTATGGAGGACAGACATTTCTGGTTTTCATCTTCATATCTTCAGAAAATCGGAAACCCGGCTTAAGCTTCCCATAGCACCGAGCAGCGCTCCGCCCGCCACTATTGACACAAGGGCGGTGCCGGAGATGAACACCGGCGAGAACCCGGAGAAGACGCCCGGCCAGGATGCCCCTTTCAGTGCTACCAGGTAAAGCAGCCACAGTGCGATCACCCCCGCGGCCGATGTTACCAGCCCCTGCAGTATCCCCTCGAGCACAAAAGGCAGCCGGATGAGGATGTTGCTTGCTCCCACCAGCTTCATTATGCCGATCTCTTCCTTCCTGGAGTACATGGTAAGGCGGATGGTGTTGGAGATGATAAACACCACTGCCACGATGATGAGTATTCCCAGGATAAAAACCGCTCCCCTGGCGATATTGATGGCGGAAGAGAACGAATCGATCCAGCCTCCGCCGTAGTCGACTTCGGCGATTCCCTGCCAGGAGCCGATTTCGCGGGAGAGCTTTCTGACCCGGTCCACGTGACGGGCCTCGTAAGAGAGGTCGATGAGAAAGCTGGCGGGCAGGGGATTCTCTTCCAGACCCTCGAGAAGCACGGCGTCCTTGCCGAGCATCTTTTTGAAGTCCTGCAGGGCCTCTTCTTTGTTCACGTACTCCACGCTTTTAACGCCCGACATGGAGTAGAGCCCGGACATGAGGTTTTGTCTTTGTTCATCGTCAACAGCATCATCCAGGTAGGCGCAAACCTGTATTTTCTTTTCCCAGTATTGAGTAAGCGCGTCCAGGTTGGCCGCGGTCAGCACGAACAGTCCCACGGTGAGAAACGCCGCTGATATGACTGCAGCCGCTACCGCATGCACTGCGATGTTGGCCTTCAAGTCCTGGAAGGCCATTCGAAACACTGTGCCCGCCTTTCTCAACATGCCCGCTCTCCCAGTCCGGCGCGCGCCAGCCTGCCCGCCCTTACCAGGGACGATTCGTCCTCGTCGTCGGAGAGTATCTTGCCCTTTTCAAGGATGACCACCCTTTTGTTCATGTTCTCGATAAGATTGCGATCGTGGGTGGCCAGAAGCACTGTTGTTCCCCGGGCGTTGATCTCGGCAAAAAGCCGCATGATGTCCATGGTGATCTCATAGTCCAGGTTGCCGGTTGGCTCGTCAGCGAGAAGAATAAGGGGGTCGGTAACAATGGCCCGGGCAATGGCCACTCTCTGCTGTTCCCCTCCGGAGAGCTTTAAGGGATAGGTGTCGAGCTTGTGGTTTAAGCGGACCATCTTCAGGGTCAGCCAGACCTTGCGCTTGATGACGTTCCGGGGCATTCCCAGTATCTCCAGGACAAAGGCCACGTTCTGGAAGACCGTCCAGTGGTTTATGAGCTTGAAGTCCTGGAACACCACTCCGATGCGCCTGCGGAGCCCGGGTATGTGGCGGTCTTTGAGGCGGGTGACGTTTTTTCCCTCGATCAGTATCTGTCCCGCTGTGGGCCGGAGGGCGAGAAAGAGGAGTTTTAAAAGCGTTGTTTTGCCTGCGCCGGAGGCTCCCGTAATAAGCGCAAGCTCTCCTTTTTCCACCTTGAGGTTAATGTCGGTTAGCGCCTGCGCGTCCCGCGCATAGGCCTTGCTTACGTGATAGAGCTCGATCATCTTTCCACTCCCGCATCCGCCTGGCTCGAGGCCTTGTTCGCAGCTTCGTACTACAACCGCATCTTATGCCTGACCGAACAGTTCAGTCTTCTTCGTCTTCGTCTATCTCCTTGGAGAGAAAGGAGAGGATGACTTCATCCAGGCTTTTGTCCGAAATCAGGTCCGCTCCAAATATGTCTTCGTCCTTGAGTTCCTCGTCCTCGCTCAAGTTGATCGTCTTGGTGGCTGGCTTCTCCTCTATCTCCGCTGCCTGTTGCACTGCGGGCGGAGGAGGCGGAACAGAAGCCTCCGGCGATGCCGCAGCCTCGGATGCCGCTTCTTCCTCTGCAGGAGGGACCAGACCCAAGTGCTTGTCATGTACGCCCTTCTTAAGCTCTCGCAACATGGACTTGTGCTGGTCCTGCATCATCTCCCGCACCACGTCCTCCAAGCGGTCAAACCCCACAATGTCGCTGTAATCGTGCTTCTTGCGGGCGATGATGTTTCCCTTTTTATAAAGGAGCGTAATAATATGCGGGTTCTGAACGCCGCTGTCTTCCGTCTGAATATGAAAAATCTGTCCTTTATAAGAAATGTTATGATTGTAACCTGGAAGCATTATACCCTCTTCTTACTGCAAACCAGTGTTTACGACACCAGCCGAATTATTAAATATTTTAATTCAAGCACGCCAACTTGTCAAAGACTTCCGGACCCCATGAACCTCCGAACCAGCGCCGATCTTCGATGAGTGGTCGGATAAGTTGTGGAGGCGATAAACGCCGGCCCAAAGCCGGATAGAAAATCACCCCTTTGCATCAGTGCAGCAAGTCACCTACGGTTAAACCGGAAGAGACGAAAATCGCGGTATCAGCCGCTCGCACGACTCTCTTCTATTACCCGGGAAGCATTTGGCAGAGCACCGGTGTTTGTTCACAATTGTTTATGTCGCTTACAAAAAAACGCAACTTATAGACTTTAATGTGATCCGCTACTGGTGTCTTGTCAAGCTTACACTGACGCATAGTGTGTGAGCGACGGAAGTCGCGACTGAAAGTCGCTCGCACGAAGAAGATCAGTATTGTAAGCGGCGAAAAACGCTTGACAGAGCACTACAAGCCCTGGGAAAAGATTTAAAAAAAGTGCCCCGCCCTGAAAAGGCGACGTAACGTATTGGTGTCCATACTCAATGATGACTTTACCTCGCGCTTTCAGCGCTCTTTTTTATTCTATGCTCTCTAACCTGCAATTGGACTTTTTACACGGGCATCAACAGTACATTTTTCTAAAATATTCTTTTTCCATCTCGGAAGAGCATCTGCGGCTCGAGGTCTTCGCCTGCTATGAAGAAGTCGGCCTTGTTGCCCGGCTTTATGCTGCCGAACTCGGCGTCTATTCCCAGGAGACGCGCAGCGTTCAGGCTCGCCATTGCAGCAGCTTCAGCCATGCCGCAGCCGGTGTAGTCCATGTAGTTTTTCACCGCGCGGAACATGCGGAGCCTCGAGCCTGCGAAGCTTCCATTGGAAAGCCGGTTGGGCTCATCCGGTTCCCCTGGCTCTGCGCCGGGCAGCTCTATGCTTACCGAGTCGGTAATCAGGACCCTCTTTGCCGAAGGCTTGAGACGATGTACCATTCGCACTGTTTCGGGATGGAGGTGATATCCGTCGGAGATGATCTCGACTGATATCCTGTCGTCCAGCATTCCCGCGGCTGCGGGGCCGGGGTCGCGGTGATGAAAGAGCTTCATGCCGTTCATAAGATGGACCATGTGGCAGACGCCCATGTTTGCGAACTCGCGGACCAGCTCGGGGTCTGCCGTGGTATGCCCCATTGCGGGGACCACGCCCGCATCCGCGCACGCGCGGACCAGGTCCCTGCTGCCCTCGATCTCCGGCGCAAAGGTCATCATCTTCACCAGTCCCTTGAAGTCGTCGAAGATGCGGGCGTGCTCCTTGTCATTGCGGTTATAAGGTTTTATCCACTCCGGGGGCTGAGCGCCCGCGGCGTCCGGGTTTATGAACACCCCCTCCAGGTGCACGCCCAGGGGAGCGGCGCCGGGCGTCCGTATCTTCTTGCCGGATAAGATACATTTAAGTGCGGAAAGCCAGACCGGCAGCGGTGCAGAGGCAAAGGTCACCAGGTAGCGGGCGACACCCGTGCGGGCCAGGTCCCTGGAATCCGCTTCCAGCAAGGAAGGCAGCTTCTCGATATCGGGAACAGCAACCCTTGCGTGAGTATGGACGTCAATAAAGCCGGGCAGGACATACTTTCCTTCGGCGTCTATAATATCTTCATCGCGGGAAGCGCCCGCCTCGAGCGAGGTTATGCGGTCATCGCAAAAGTGTAATGTCACGTTCTCCGCCACCCGGTCGGGAAGGACCACCCTGGCGCCGGTTACTGCGGTCTCTTTCATGTGGCCTCCTTATGTCCCGGGCTGCTATGATGTCCTCCCCAAGAGACGGGAATGTCGCGGTCAAGAAAGAAAGCTGCCGCCGGCCCCAGCACCGCGGTCTGCTTGGTCAGCTCGGAGACCCGGAAGTCGGGAAGCTGCGGAATGGGAAAGTAGTAATGCCTGGTCCACTTCACCACCGTGGAGATTAGCTCGGGCTCCGACCGGCAGACCTCGCCCGCCATGACCACCATCTCCGGGTCAAGCATCTTCATGACGTTGGCCACTACTGCGCCGAAGCGGCGGGCAAACTCCTCGATATGCTCCTGTGCCTCCTTGTCTCCCTTGTCCGCGGCACGGAAAATATGGCTTGCAGTGAGGTCTTCCCGATTGCCGCTCACCGGCTTTAGATCTTCGCTGTCTTCGTTCAAAAGCTCGCGGCCTTTTTCCGCCAGCCCCTCGCCGGAGACCCACTCGCGCGCGCATCCCTGTCCGCCGCACACGCACGGGTTTCCGTGAAGCTCGAGGGTCATGTGCCCGAACTCCGCTGCTATGTGCCGGGCGCCGCGATGGAGCCTGCCGTCTATGACGATTCCTCCGCCCAGGTCGGTGCCGATGGAAAAGAGCACAAAGTTCCTGACCCCCCGTGCCACTCCGAACACCATCTCGCCCAGGGTCCGGGCGTTAACGTCGTTCTCCAACAGCGCCGGGAGTCCGAGCTCCCCTTCCAGTTCGGTCCCCAGGGGAACGCCGAAAAGCTCGGGAAGGTTCCCCGCGGCCACCAGCACACCCCTGTCGGAGTCGACAATGCCGGGCACTCCCGCTGCAATGCCCGCGGGCTTTATTCGTTCTTTCTCCGCATACCGAACAAGGTCCGCTGCAAGATTTATGATCCCTTGCCTGACGGAGCCGTCCTCCCCTCGGGTGGGCTGTTCCCTTTGCGCTTCGATTTCACCTTGCGAGCTTACCAACGCTGCGGACGTGCCGGTCGCTCCCACGTCCAGGCTGATGACCCAGGCGGTCTTCATCAGTGTGCCTCCGCCCAGTTCTCGGCCTCGGCTATCTCGACTTCGAGGCTTACCCGAAGCCGGGCAGCAGACTCCATCTTTGTCCTTACCATCCGTTTCAGGCTGTCGAGCTCGTCGGGCACTGCTTCAAACACCAGCTCGTCGTGGACCTGCATGATCATCATGCTCTGGTAGTGGTTCTCTATAAGCTCGCGGTCGATGCCTATCATGGCCGTTTTGATAAGGTCTGCCGCCGAGCCTTGCAGGGGGGCGTTGATGGCTTCTCTTTCCGCTGCCTGTCTCTGGATGTAGTTGGAAGAATAGATGTCCGGCATAAGCAGACGCCTTTCCATGATAGTTGATACATACCCCTTTTCCTTGGCCAGGGCCACAATGTCGTCCATGTACTTCTTCACCAGGGGGTATCTGTCAAAGTAGGCGTCGATGTACTTCTGTGCGTCCAGGTGGTCCACGTCGAGCTGCCTGGTAAGGCCGTGGGCGCTCATTCCGTAGAGGATTCCGAAGTTGATGACCTTGGCCTGCCTCCGCATGTCAGGGGTTATAAGCTCGGGACTTACCCCGAATATTTCCGCTGCGGTGCGGGCGTGGATGTCCTCGCCTTTCTCGAACGCTTCGATCAAGGCGGGCTCGCCGGACAGATGGGCCATGAGCCGCAGTTCGATCTGAGAGTAGTCTGCTGCCATGATATAGTTATCGCCTTGTCCTACAAATGCCCGGCGGATGATCTTTCCTTCGCCCGCCCGCACGGGAATGTTCTGGAGGTTGGGGTCTGATGACGACAGCCTGCCGGTGTTGGTTACGGTCTGGTTGAAGCTGGTGTGGATACGTCCGGTGCGGGGATTGATGAGCTTGGGGAGTGCGTCGGTGTAGGTGTTCTTGAGCTTGGCCAGGCTGCGGTACTCGAGGACCTTGCGGGGAAGCTCGTGTTCTTCAGCCAGGTTGGAGAGGACCTCGACGCTCGTGGAGTAGCCGGTCTTGGTTTTTTTGCCCTTGGCAAGCTTCTTCTTTACGAAGAGTATCTCCGAGAGCTGTTTGGGCGAGTCGATGTTGAACTCTTGGCCGGCGAGCTCGTAGATTTTTTTTTTGAGCTCTTCGATCGAAGATTGAAAGCGGCCGGAAAGCTCGGCAAGCCGGTCTGCGTCCACCTTGACGCCGGCCATCTCCATGCGGGCCAGCACCGGCACCAGTGGCATCTCGATCTCGTCGAACAGTCGGCGGAGCCCTTCATGCTCGAGCTTGTCCGCCAGGACCCTTCCGAGCATGAGGGCGATGTCGGCGTCTTCGCCCGCGTATTGGAGCGCTTCCTCCAACGGCACCTGCGAAAACGGCTTCCGGGTTTTGCCTTTTCCGCACACGTCCTCGTACTTGATCATCTTGTTGCCCAGGAAATCCCAGGCCAGTTCATCCAGGCCGTGGCTTTTGCGCCTCGAATCGAGGAGGTAACTCGCCACCATGGTGTCGAAGCTTATGCCTTGCAGCGGCATGCCTGCGCCGGCAAGCACGATCATGTCGTACTTTAAGTTCTGCCCGATCTTTTTTACGGACTTGTCGGCGAACAGCGGCGCAAGCACTTGGCGGGCGTCTTCCGGGCTCATCTGTTTTTCCGGGCCGGGACAGTCGTGTCCGAGCGGCACGTAGACGGCGTCACCTTCTTCCCAGGCCATGCTGATACCTACGAGGTCGGCTTGCATGGGAAAGACGGACGAGGTCTCGGTGTCCACTGATAGCCTTGCCTTCTCGCGCGCCTCGGCTGCAAAGCGCTTAAGCTCGGCCATATCGGTTATAAGCCGGTAGCCCTTGTAGCTGATCCGGGCTTCTACCGTGGTGAACTCTTTGATGAGCCTTTTCAGCTCGAGCTCGGTCAGTATCTGCATGAGGCTCTCGTGGTCCGGCTCGCGGGGCGTGAACTCGGCGAGGTCGAACTCGAGGGGCAGGTCGGAAACAATGGTGACGAGCTCGCGGGAGAGCCTGGCCTGGTCGGCATATGTTGCCAGGTTCTCTCCTGCTTTGCCTTTTACCTTGAAAGCGTTCGCCAGTACAGTTTCCATGTCTCCGTACTCGACGATGAGCTTCTTGGCGGTCTTTTCGCCCACCTTGGGCACGCCGGGTATGTTGTCGGAGGTATCACCCATGAGGCCGAGCACGTCGGGGACCTTTTCCGGTCCGACGCCGTACTTTTCCTTGACCTTGGCTTCATCGGTCCACATGTCCTTCATGGTGTCCAGAAGGCGCACATGGGGTCCGACGAGTTGCGTCAAGTCCTTGTCCCCGGTCACGATCACCACCTCGTAACCTTTTGCTATGGCCTGTTTGGTTACCGCACCGATTACGTCGTCGGCCTCGTATCCTTCAAGCTCTCGGGAGGGCAGGTTCAATGCCTCGACTATTTTCCTCATATGCTCTATCTGGAGGCGCAGTTCCGAGGGCACTTCGGCCCGCTGTGCCTTGTATTGGGGGAACATCTCGTGCCGGAAGGTCTTGCCGGGAGCGTCCCATATTACCGCGATATGAGAGGGGTTCTCTTCCTTGATCAGCTTCTTGATCATGTTCACGAAGGTCATGGTGGCGCCGGTAGGTACTCCCTTGGAGTTGGACAACCCCTGCTTGATCGTGGCATGATATGCGCGGAAGGCATAAGAGGATGCGTCGAGCAGATATAATCTATTATCTTTATTTTCCTTGTTCAAAGTCCGGTCCTTTCCAGGTTTTTGGTGCAGGATCGTCTGTTATGTTCTAACTTGGGAATATATTATAAACTCAACGCAGTTGCGAGTCCTAACCGCAGTAGGGAGGTTTGCGTTGTCTTTTATGGAAAAACGTCAACACCGTCGGGTGACCATGGTAACCAAGGTCACCCTGCAGAAATCGGGGACCGATCAGTACTATTATTCGAGAGACATTTCTCGAGGAGGCTTGTTTTTAGAGACCAAGCGTCCTTATGAGTCGGGCACGCGGCTCTATCTTCATTTTACGCTTCCCGGGCGTGAACATCCGGTAGAGGCGGAAGGCGAAGTAGTCCGGACCGTGAAATACGACCGCGATACTCCCAACATCATCCCGGGCATGGGAATAGTTTTCAACGAGGTCTCCCCCGAGTCAATCTCCGCAATAATAAGTTTTCTGGAAGAGAGCAATGAACAAGGAGATACAACGTTATAACAGCTCCTCCTAATACAGATCGGCGCGTTTGCAACGCCGTTTACTTCAGCACAAACTCGTAGTCCTCGTAGTCGGGCAGCTCTGCCTTGAGGTAGTCCCTTATCTTGTTTACCAGCCGCGACTCGAGCTGCCGGACCCTTTCGCGGGAGATGCCGAACTCTTCTCCAACTTCCTGCAGGGTGAGCGGTTCTTCTCTCATGAGGCGGTTGTCAAAGATAAAAGCCTCCTTTTCATAGTGGGAGTCTTTCAACGTCTTTCGGAAGGACTCGAGCTTCCTTTTTATTATCCGGTTAAACTGGTCCTCTGCCAGCGCCTCGTCCACCGGCTTCTGCTCCGCGGGCAGGGTCATCTCCCGCGTCTGGTTGCCGTCCTCGGTTACCGGCTTGTCAAGGCTTTCGTCACGGCCGCTCAAGCGCTGGTCCATCTCGCTTACTTCGCTTTCCTTGACGTCCAGAGAGTCGGCAAGCGCGCGGGAGCCGGGCTCGAACCCGAACTGCTCGAGCCGGTCTTTTTCCTTTTTAAGGTTGAAAAAGAGCTTTCTTTGCGCCTGGGTGGTCCCGATCTTGACCAGCCTCCAGTTGTCCATGAGGAACTTGAGGATATATGCCCGGATCCAGAAGCTGGCGTATGTGGACAGCCTGATGCCACGGTAGGGGTCGAACTTCTTCACCGCCTGCATCAGTCCCACGTTTCCTTCCTGAATGAGGTCCAGAAGGTCCATCCAGTTGCGGTAGTACTCGAGGGCTATCTTGACCACCAGGCGGAGGTTAGACGAGACCAGGGTCCGAGCGGATTGGAGGTCGTTGTGTTCCAGGTAGCGGGCCGCAAGCTCATGCTCCTGTTCCTTGTCCAATAGCGGGTAATTGCGTATTTCAGCCAGGTAGCGCTGCAGGATAGGAGCGCGTTCCGGAGAGGTCGGACGAGAAGGAGCAAGAGAGGTTACGTCCTTCTCTATCTTGGTGTCCAGGTCCTGATTCTGACCCTCGGGGGAATCTTCAGCCAGGTCGGAAATGCCCTGGAAGCCCTCGACGGAATCCTCAGCACTCGCAGAATCGGAAAGTTCCTCTTCGTTTTGTTTCTCCGCCTTCTTCCCGGACTTGTTCTTTGCAGCAGTTGCCTTCCGGCTTCCCTTGCCGGGGATGTGCTTTTTCTTCGAAGTTTTTTTGATATGGGTCTTTTTACCGGCCATGAGATCCTTGCTTGTCGATTTAATAACCGAGTCTATTTAGTGCCTGTTTCGAAACTCCGTTTTCGGAGTGCGCCTGCTGTGCCGGACACGCCTGCCTGTGCCGGACACGCAGACAGGGCAGACAGGAAAGCTTGCTTTCGCTTTCATAAGTTCCGGCTTGCCGGAACTTACAAACAGGCGCCTCGTAAACTGCGAGCATCTTGTGGAGCGCATTTTCATGAAGCAAGATTCCCGGCGGAAAAAACGGACAGCTTGCTGCCGCATTCCAAAACAGCCCCGCAAAAGTAAATTAAGCCTCCGTTTCGCAACAGGCACTATTTATTTTAGCATCCCCAGAACAGCCTGCAAGATTTGGTGTTTCCGCGGCCTGATTTTGTTCCGGGACGGGGAACAGTTCTATTAACGGGTGTGTGATATATTTGGTGGCTGTTGAGCCGGCCTGCTTTTGGGGATGCTGGTCTGATAGTATCCAAGATCATCAGGAGGAAGACAGGGGCAAGAGCGCAGGAGGGGTTCAAAAGAGAAGGGAGCCATTTTTGGAAAAGCTTGAAGCGAGCAGGGAGTTCAGAAAGGGCAGCCCACGCAGTTGCGAGGACGAAAATGCGTGGGCCACCCGGGAGGCAATGACCACCAAATATGTCGTACACCCTCTATTAACACATTGCTTGTAATCCGGGCTGTTATGGTGCTATATTTACCAAGGGGGAAAAGTTGGATTTGCCATCTTTGCTTTAGCCTCTATAATATAGCGGGGGTTTCTTGATTATGACTTCCTGCGGCAAATGGCTTACAAAGGAAGAGTACGAAAGGATGAGCGGAGCTTCTCCGGATGAAATCCGGCGGGTATTCGAGTCTTCCCGGTCGCTGACGCGGAGTACGAACCTTGGAGAGTACATCTGGATTGATTACCCCGACTCTTTGGAGGGGGAGAACGCCGGGCATGTCCCCCCTGGGGATTCACACCGGAATGAGGCCGCTTCAGTTCCCCACTCCGTTGCAAAGGATGAGTCCGCCGCGGATGAGGTCAGCGAAGAGCTCCAAAGCCATGAGCCGGAAGGACAAAGTTCAGAGTTGAGTACGCTGGTCTCCAGGCTTCCTCTTAGCCGGGAACTGTCCTCCCATACCGAGCGGGCGCTTTCGTTGGTGGAACGTTCCCTGAACGCCTTCATGAAGATGCACGAGGAGGTTGTCCGGGAGAAAGAGCGTACCGGCGAGCGGGCGCAGGAGGGCATGGAAGAGCTCGAGCAGGAGCTTCAGAAGTACAAGGATGCCCTCCGGAGCATGGAGCGTTCTTTGAAGGATAAGGACCAGGAGATAGCCGACTTGAAGATGCTGGTGGACATCCTGGAAAGCCGGCGGACGGAAGCAGGCTCCGGTTTCGAGGTGGATGAAAGCACCCGCGTGGGCGATATCATGGAAGAGCAGTTGAAATACGTTACCGAGCAACAGATGATAAAGGATCTGCTTGAAAACTAGGAGGTCCTGATGAACCCGCCTGAGGGTCGTGACAATCGCAAAAATGAAAGGGTCTTCTTGGATAGTCGGCATGTGTGGAACATTTCCGAAGGGGGAGCGTACATAATAAACAAAAACCCCCGGAAGACCGGCTCTATATTACATTTCGAGTATCGACTGGAAGAGCTGAACAAAACATTCAAAGCACTGGCTCGTGTTATTCGGACGCTTTACAGGCCGAACCCGAAGACGGGTGAGCCCGCGGGCATGGCTATCCAGTTTATAAAAATAAGCCCGGAAGACCGCGAGATACTTAAGGAGTACTTGAAAAAGATCAAGACTTCGGCAGAGCAATGATGCTGAACTTTTTATAACGCGATACGTTCTTATTTTTCACAGGCATGGCGCTTTCGGGTTGCGTCTTTTCCAGGCATAGTCAACGTCCGTTTTCCGGGTCCGTTTTCTGGGGGAACATTGAATGAATCTTGCCGTTCGAGGGATACCATGAAAAAGACGGCATTGATATTAGGAGCGGTTTTTTTATTGATGAGTCTTTCCGGCCCGGTCTGGCCGAAGGAAAGCGTGAAGCTTGAAATCCTCGCATTTCCTGAAAAGCCTCCTGCCGCGGTATGGATCGACTCGGTGGAGATGCACGCCACACCATACCCGCTGCCTGACTTCCGGCCGGGTGTCCACCGTATCAAAGTGAGCCGGAAGGGAATCGGCCTGGAGAGACGCGTTCTCCTGAAAGCCTCTACCCACGTTATCCTGGTGGCCGATTTCATCAAGCACGAGATCGAAGTCAAGAATCAGGATAGCTTGAGCTACGATCCCTTACAGGGAGAAACCAGGATTATCATTAAGCCGTCCCGGAATAAGCGCCCTGCTAAGCAAAGGCCCTCTCCGGGAACGAAAGATGAAACCGGAGTTGACAAGAACCGGCCACCGGAAACCGAAAAGACAGATAAACCAGAGGTCCATAAAAAAAGAGGTCAGGCATCAGGTCCCCCTGTAAAGCCCGGACAAGCAGAGCCCAAGACCGCGCCGCCCGCTCCCCAGATAAGCAAAAACGAGGATTATTTCGGCCCGCCAGTGCCCAGCAAATACCGCGAAGCTCCATCAAATGAAACCAAAGAGCCTTCCGCCGGCGAAACCCCTGCAGAGCCGGCAGAAGAGTCCGCCGAGACCGGAGAAGAAAACTCCGGCCGGCAAGAGGAGCCCGACCCCGAAGAAACAAAGCCCCCGGAAAAGGAGCAGCCGGGTTCGGAGAGTTATGCCCATCCTTGTCCGCCGGAAGGGGACATCCAATGCAATAGATGGAAAGCTGACACCATTCGCGGAGTGGTCTACAAGTATTACTGCATGCTGATAAATAACGATTTTGACGAGGCTTATAACTACTGGTCTACCGGAAAGACCAGGGGATGGTTTTACGGTGCGGCCCAGAAGTTCTGCTCGATCCACGGGTTCGCCATCCGGGGATTCGAGGCTGGCCGGGACTCTGAGACCAAGGCCCGCACTATGTATATCGTAGACTTGAAAGACCGGGACGGGACCATAATCGAGACCTGGAAGATGGAGACCTCTCTGGTTAAAAAAGGTAGTATCTGGATGATCACCTCGACGGAGGGAAAAATGGTGGAGGAGTAATTTCGGACCTCCAGGTTGGTAAAATGATTTGAGCTGCACTGTTTTACGCACAAACTATTCCCTTCCGGGTCGGAGCGTTTAAAAATGCCGGCGCCTTTCACCCCGGGCACTTGGCCTTGCCGGAAGCCCCAGACGGAGATGCATATAATGGATGAACGGAAGTCAAAGCCGGAAGGATATCGGCTTTGCATAGTGCTTCTCGCCGTGAATGTCCTTTCCCTTGTCTTTCTAGACCTGGTGGTGCATGAGACGTTTCCGCCTCTTTACATGGCAAAACGGGTGTTGGTGCTCGGCGCCTGGTTCGCCGGGTTTTTCGCACTGGCTGCCTTTTTGTTTGCCGTGGTTTCGAGGGATTTTAAAAAAAGCCTGTCTGAAGGAAAACCCCAGGCTGTAATACTTGTTTGCGTGGCCTGGTGGGTTCTTTCTCTTTTTTATTATCTGTTTTTCTATTTTACTCTCTCGCAGTACAAGAGCGTATTGGACAAAAGCGCCGCGGTCTATATTGCGCTGTGCATCATCGGCGGAGCTCTCCTGTTGTTTCTTGTTTATCGCGTTTTAAAAAACCGGTTTGTCATGAACAGGCCCTTGCCCTACCTGGCGTCTTTGCCTTTTGTCCTGCTCCTGCCCGTGGTTTATATTGCCGGAGCTCACCAAGGCCATTCTGTTTACCTGATGATAGTACATACCTATCTCTCAGCAGGCGCCGGTGTCTTGCTTTTCGCCGTGCTTTTTATGCTTGACAGAGGAGGCGTGTCCCCGCGTAAAAGCGAGTATATCGGTATGGGAACGGCTTTGCTCTTTGCGGCTTCTGCGGCTTCATTTTCTTTGGAAAAAGCTGAAGAGTTCGAGCTTAAGTACAAGGTTTCTACGCGCAAGAACGTAATAATCCTTTCCGTGGATACCCTTCGGGAGGACGTACTGGGGTGCTACGGCAGCCGGGAAGGCCTGACCCCCGCCATTGACGGACTGGCGGGGGACGGCATAGTCTTCCATAACGCTTACAGTCCCTCACCTTGGACCCTGCCCTCGTTCGGAACAGTGTTTACCGGCCTGTATCCTTCCGTGCACGGCGGAGGAAGACTGGAACCCGGCGAAGAAATGGAAGACGCCCGACCCGCTTCCAGCAGGGTAACTTACCTGACCCGGATATTGAGAGATGCGGGGTACAACACCGTAGGATTTTATACCAATAGCTGGCTTTCCCCGTATCAGAATATTGACAAGGGCTTTCAGACATATATTAAACACGACGTTGATAAACTTGAGACTTACGATGTATTCCATCCCTTAACCGCGTTCCCCTACTTCTGCCGAGTGCTGAGTAAAGACCTGGACCCGCCTGCTTTTAACCTGGAGGATCCCCAGCAAAAGTGGATCATGTATCGCCATGAAGAGCCCTTGTTTCTGTGGATTCATTACCTGGACCCCCATCTGCCCTATAAAATGCACCCCGAGTTGGAAGGCTTTTACAAAGGCTTTTCCAAGGCCGAAAAAGAGGTCGCCGAAAAGATAAACAGGTCATGGTTAAAGAGCTTAAAGCCCGGGGAGCAGCCGGGCCGAGAGACGCTATACCGTCTTTACCAGGGCGAAGTCAGGTACACTGATATCCGCCTGGCAAGGATCATAGAGCTGCTTAAAAGAACCGGGATTTATGAAGACTCCCTGATCGTCTTCCTTGCCGACCATGGAGAGGAGTTCTGGGAACATAGAAAAATCGGGCACGGACACAGCCAGTACAATGAGCTTATTCGCGTTCCCCTTATCATCAAGCTTCCCGGAAACCGGCACGCGGGCACAACAGTGGAATCCAGCGCAGGTCTGGTTGACCTAGCCCCCACCGTGCTCGATTACCTGGGAATAAAATACGAAGGAAAAATGCAGGGGATAAGCCTTTTCGACCCCGTCCGGAAAAAGGACGGAGGAAGCCCTGTCACTTACTTCAGCGAGTACACCCTCTATGGGCCTGAAGAACAGGCGGTCATGGACGACTACCGCAAGCTCATCCTCCGGAAGGGAAAGCCGCGCTTATATTTCAACCTGGAGACGGACCCTGCGGAGAAGAAAAACCTCCTTAGAACAAGTCCGGACGAAGCGAACGACTTATACGATCAATATCGAGAATGGGAAAAATCCTCCGGCAAACTTCAAAACCTGCTGATCGGAGACCACCGGGAAAAACCCCGCCAATGGGGCCCCGAGGAGAAAAGACGCTTGCAGGCCCTGGGATACCTCGAATAAACGTCCGCTCATCACGTAAAGCTGATCAGATAGTGCCTGTTGCGAAACGGAGGTTTAATTTACTTTTGCGGCGCTGTTTTTGCGGCAGCAAGCTGTCCGCTTTTTCCGCCGGGAAGCTTGCTTGTCGAAAATGCGCTCCAAAAAAGGCTCACAGTTTACGAGGCGCCTTTTTGTAAGTTCCGGCAAGCCGGAACTTATGAGTGCGAAAGCAAGCTTTCTCACTCCGAAAACGGAGTTCCAACAGGCACTAGTGCCCTGACCGCCAGCTAATGTCGGGTTGATTAATTTCAACCAATCACTATAGCCGCCAGATTTGACCTGCGACCCGACATAAAGGCACGGTCGAAGTACCAGTGTTTGTTCATAATTGTTTTTGTCGCTTACAAAAAGCAGT
>CAYQTK010000028.1:0-32358 GCA_964420375.1 uncultured bacterium | reverse complement strand
CTTGAATGTCGATTTAAGTATCAGGTCATTGAATCACGTTTTCTGTTGCATTCCGGCTCATGATTTGCTTATATTATTAGGCGAGACAGGAATAAGTCCTCAAGACAAATGCCCGGATATCCGCGAAGGAGAAAGACATGTTTCATTTGTCCTCTTTAACGCCCTGGAGAAAAAAAGCTCGAAGCTTTTTCGTGCTCGGTTTATTGATTGCTCCGCTTGTTTTTGCGGCCTCCCCCGGCTGCATGTCGGAGGGTGGCGGTGGCGGTGGCGGTGGCGATGGTGATGACTCATCCGTTCCCACCGTGCAAGGCAAGATCGAGCTTCCCCAGCGGCTGGTGCTGGACTATGACACCAACGACCCCAACAACAACCCGTCGTCCAACAACAACTTCAACAAAGCCCAACCGGTGGACAATTTAATAACAGTAGTCGGGTTCGCAGGCGTAAACATACCCGCGGACCCGGAGGGCAACCCTCATCCTGATGATCCCGCCGATGTCTATAAGCTCCATCTCAAAAAAGACGAGAAGCTGTCTCTGCGAATAGCAAACCCCGATATCGCCGACCTTGACCTCAAACTCTATGACCAGGGAACCAGCCTCGTTGACTCTTCAACCTCTACCGACCAGGCGGTGGAAGAGGTCACCGTAACAACGGGCGGCACCTATTATGTAAAGGTTTTCACCAAGGACGGCGGAAGCAACTACTCCATATACAACCTGGCAGTAGGCGTGTCCTCTGCATCAGCCCCGGCTTCATGGTCGGTAAGCCAGGACTTCGTGATCGGACAGGCAGTGGTCAAGTTCAAACAAGACAAGAAGATCGCCGCGCAAGACATGCATGCCCTGGCCTTGAAAAAAGCCGCGGGCATGAACGCGTCCCTTAAGGAGGTTGACCCGCGCGGCCTGGCGCTCCTCCAACTCGGCGCAGACGGGGGCGGGCCTTTAAAGAGGCTCGGCGGCGGCTTCGGTAAAAGTCTCCAATCCGCTTATCCGGGGGATGTCATCAAAGCCAAAAAAGAGACCCTGGACCGGATCAGGGATATCAGCAAAGGCCCGGCAGTGGCCTATGCAGAGCCCAACTTCATCTATCAGCCCGCGGCGCTTTCCCCAAACGATGAGCACTTCCACCTGCAATGGGACAAGCCGGCCATGCACTGCGGGCTGGCATGGGACAAAACCACCGGCAACAGCGACGTGGTTATTGCAGTGGTTGACAGCGGCGTGCTCTACGACCATCCCGACCTCGACGCTAACATACTGCGGGACGGAGGCAACGTAGTGGGATACGACATGATAGAAAACTCCTCCATCGCCCGCGATGGTGACGGCCGGGACCCCAACCCTTACGATGTGGGCGACTTGGGTCTTCAAGGCGGAGGCTCCAGTTTCCACGGCACCCACGTGGCCGGCATTGCAGCCGCTGTCGGCGACAACTCCGAAGGCATAGCCGGCGCGTCATGGAACACCAGCATCATGCCGGTCCGGGCCCTCGGCAAAGGAGGAGGGACCGCTTATGACGTGGCCCAGTCCATACTCTACGCTGCCGGAGTATCCAATGTGAGCGGGAGCACGCCCGCGGTTCCGGCGGACATCATCAACTTGAGCCTGGGAGGGCCGACATCCTCGTCTGCTGTAGAAAACGCGGTCAACAAGGCCTGGCAGAACGATGTCATCGTTGTCGCGGCAGCCGGCAACGACGCTACCAACGCCAATTACTATCCGGTGGCCTACCCTCACGTGGTGGGTGTGTCCGCCACCGACTACCGGGGCAACCTGGCGCCTTACTCCAACTACGGAAACTACATTGACCTGGCCGCTCCCGGAGGAGACAAGAGCCACGATTACAACAACGACGGTTATCAAGACGGGATACTCTCCACCTTTGGAGACGACTCGGGCTGCTCCTTAATCGAGAAAGAAGGTCCCAAAACCTGTATCGAGATGATATATGACTTCTACCAGGGCACGTCCATGGCAGCTCCCAACGTGGCAGGTGTGGTGGCCCTGATGCTCGATGCATATTATGATCAAAGCCCGGCCGATGATTTCACTCCTTATGACCTGGAGCAGATCATCAAAGGACAGGCGGGGTCTACTATCCCCTCGATCACCAACTATGAAAAGGGCTTTTGGGAGCCGGAGAAGGGCTACGGCATCATTGACGCGGACCGGGCGGTTGAGGCCGCCCGCATTCTCGGCGGCGCCACGCCTGATCCCACCCCGCGGCTGGTCGCCGACCCCAATGCGCTGTCTTTCGGATTCGACCTCAACCGGCTCGACCTGTACCTGTCCAACCGGGGGACGAACCCTGTGACCGGACTGACGGTAGAGTCTTACGACGGCTCGACGTGGCTTTCTCACACCCCCCTGGATTCATCCACCATAGCAGGGAACTCCACCTTAACCATGAGCTTTAACGTGCATCGCGACCAGGTGGACGAGAACGGCATCTACGCCACCAGGGTAACCATCAGTTCAATTGACGGCGGCACCGACGGGGTCTCGATCAACATGAGCGTAGGAGACCAGGTGGGGAGTAATGCAGGCGTGGTGTATGTCATTCTTACCAGAGCGGACACCTTGGAGACCGTGAGCCAGGACATGACATCGTTTGGAGAAAGCTACCAGTTCGCAGTGCCCGTGCAGGAAGGCGGGGCCTACTACCTGGCTGCGGGAACCGACCTGGACGACGACTACAGTTTGGGGGACAACGGCGAGTTGTTCGGACTTTATCCCAACCTGGACCAGCCCAAGATGTTAAATCTTAACAAAGGCGAGACGGTCACCGGCAAGGATTTCACGCTCCAGTTCGTGGGAACGCCCGTATCAAGCACCGAGCCAGCGGTTTTGGGCAAGCAGCCTGACCATAAACCCCTGCGGAGGATGAGATAGAGACACCGGGCAGATAAGACCCCGGCCCCGGCTTAACGCCTTTTTTAAAAGGGCCCTTACTCTTTATCCATGTCCCGCCCGTAGCCGCGGACCACTTTGCGGATTATGTCGGTGGTGGAGCGGCCGGGCGTCATATCTATGCGGGCCACCCTGCCGCCCGCTGCCTTGACCTCGGCAGCGCCGATGATCTCGTCCTCCGGCCAGTCCGAGCCCTTTACCAGCACGTCCGGCATGAGATCTTTTATGAGAGACAACGGGGCGTCCTCATCGAACAACACCACCGCGTCCGTGGAAGCAAGTCCGGCCAGCACCACAACCCGGTCATCCTCAGAAACCACCGGCCTGCCGGGGCCCTTAATACGACGCATGCTCGAGTCGCTGTTCACCCCCACAATGAGCATGTCCCCCTGCCGGCGGGCGGCTTCAAGGTAGTCGACGTGCCCGGCGTGCAAAATGTCGAAACAGCCGTTGGTGAATACCACGCGCCTTCCCTGCTCGCGCGCATCCTCACGCGCCTGGCGAGCCGCTTCGCGGCTGAGTATCTTCTCCCGCAAGCTCCTCCTCCTTCGTCATCGCGGCTATGTCAGTCTTCCGGGCCCAGGAAACCGTGGTACCTGCCCATCCAGTAGGCCAGCAGATAATCAACCCCCGCATAGACCTTGCGCGGCTTGTCCTGCGCATCTGCACCGCATACCTTGTATGGAGACCTCTGCCAGAGAAAATCAGTGGGACAACGCTTGTCAACCGGAACCGGACGCAAGGAGCGAAGCTCGGGTTTGCACAGCTTGTCTCCCCCGAACCGCAGCGAACAAAGCTCCTTCTTAAGCGCCGAGTAAGGCCCCGCGTACCCGGCTGCGTCGTCAGGGGCCAGATGACGGTTGGGAGGCTCCGGAAACCGGGACAAGGATTCCCGGTCCGCCTTCAGGACCTCTTCCGACGGGCTCTCCTGCATGCTCGCGAAAACATAGTCGAAGAACACGTTTCCAATGTCCCGCGTATAGGGCCTCACCAGGAGAGAAAAAGCGGACACGTAGGCACGCCTGCGGGCCGCTGAGGGCTCGAGCCGGTTTATAATGTAGCCGGTGCGGTGATAGAACATGAGGGCATAGTAGTCGTAAAAGTAATGGCTAGGCGTCCCTATGTACTCCAGCCCCATCCAGGGCAGAAACAGCCGGGCCTGCTTTTCATAAAGCCGCCAATAATAAGGCTCGTCAATAACGCTCGCCGCACATAACGTCCAGCCCAGCCTGAAGCCGGGTATGTACCAGGCATCACCCGCTCCGGTCATTTTCCCGCTCTTGCCCCGGATTATAAAGTTTGCGATCTCCAGGTGGTCGATGACCTCTTTCATGTCCGAGCGGACCAGCAGCCTGAGCTTTTCGTTGTCCACCAGCTCGTAAGCAATGGCAATGCCGAAGAACCAGCCGTCATACTGGTCGCGGCTGGTGTCGCCAAGCCAGTAACAGCCTTCATAGGTCCCGCCCTCTGCAAGGTGACAGCGCTTCTCGCTTTTGCAAGGCTCGTCAGTGGGATCATAGTAAGGGGGCTTGTGGGGACCCGCGTAGCGGGCGATGTAGCCGGGCCTGCCCGTAACCCGCAGGTGGTGGTGCAAAGCCCGCGCCGCCCGGAGAGCATTGTCCTCTGCTTCCTCCTCGCCGGTGACAGCGTAACGGAAAGCCTGGCTCGCCAGGTACATCCCCGTGTGGATGGTGGAATCGCCCTGACCGTCGTAATAGAACGGTTCGGAAAGGCCGCGGTCTCTGAAGATGACCTCGACTGCGCCGCCGAAACCGGGCGCGTGGTAGTTAACGTAATGAGAATCGTATTCTTGGGCCTTGTCCAAAAGCTCGCCCGAGCGCGCAGGGTCGGCCCCCAAAGCCACTACATATAAAAACACTGCAATAACTGAAAGGCATAAGCCCGCTCTTAAATTCAAAATCAACACTCCCTCTTTTAGACCGGCTTAGGGTATCTCGATGACCTTGCCAACGCCGTTTTCCACGTAGTCTTCGCCGAATATGCGGGAGAAAACCTGCCTGCTTTTGTCTCCCGAGCAGTGACAGGGCGCGGCCTTGCGAACACCCAGATCCCGGAGCTCGCGAGCCGTGCTCGCGAGATTGCCTTGCGAAGCTCCTCCCAGGTGAAAACCTCCCAGCACCAGGTAAACATCGTCTCCTGTGGCTTCCTTTGACCTTTCCACCATGCGCACGACCCCCGGATGGGCGCAGCCGGTGATGACCACCAACCCCTTGGACGCAGACACGAAAAAAGCCTGTTCCAAAAGGCCCGAGCCCACCGGACCGGTGACGCCTGCGTTTTCTGAAACTGTCCGGGTGGAAGAGACCTCTATATACTTGGCCCCCCGGCTCTCCACCCTCGATTGAAACCCCTTACCGAAGCCGGTGTGACCGTATACCGTGACATCGTTGTTCTCTTCCAGGAAGGCGGCAAGACCGCCGACATGGTCGAAGTGAGGATGCGACAGAACCACTGCATCTACTTGGGACGGAGATATCTCCAGCTTAGCCATGTTGTCGAGAAGCACGCCGCCGTCAGCCCCCGTATCAAAAAGCATTGTCATGTCTTTTGTCCGCACCACGCAACCGAAGCCCCACCCGGTCTCCAGGCCTTCTCCAGAGGGGTGGTTGTCGAAAACAGTGACCATGCGGACCGGGTCTGCAACACTCGGATCGAGCTTGTCTCTTTCCATGGCGGAAACTCCTTTCTCTTTCCCCTCCGGGCAACCGGAAGAGAAAGCCGTACCTGCCATGATAATAACCACAAGCAGTAAAGCCTTCCTGTTCATTATATTTTTATCATATCTTAACCATACAGGCTCAACAAGGATCGAGGTGTGCGAAGCTTCATTTAAAAAATTGATTGACTTTATTGTTGCTCTCTTGCTATGCTCAAAATTCAAGTTTGGAGACAAAATTTTGGCATGCAAACGAGAAGCTTTATAAACAGGACCTTCAAGCCCGCGGCAGTCGCCTTCGCAATTATGGCTGCTTCCTTTCTCGCTTACCAGTACAGCTCTGCCATAAGCTCGCCACTCTTACATCAGGCCACTGCCAACATCAGCGCCGTCCTGCTTTTCTTAAGCATCGGCTTTTCTGTTTTTGTTATTTATCCTCTTTCTTTCTTTGGAGGAGGGTCACTTCTCGAGCGGTTTCTGTTTTCCCTTCTCAATCCAGTGATATGGGCCACTAAAGAGGTCTTCCGGGCGGGCCAGGTTTTCAGCCTTCCGGAAGCTTTGTACTTTTATCTGAACCCTCTCAACATGGGCCTGTACTTCTTTGTTATCGGCGGCATGGGCCTTTGCGAAATACTTTGCCGCCGGTCGGCCCGAAAGAAGGGCAAGGACATCAAGGTGCTTACTCCTCTTGCCGTGTTCGCTTTTGCGGGCGGGTTCTCCGTTGCCGTTTTCATCCTTGCCTGGGGCCTCGGGGTCCACTCCTTTTATGTTTTCCAGGAGGGATACAAAGCGCTTTTCCGGTAAATTGCGGCCGAGTATACAAGGACCGACTCATGAGCAAAAAGGAAGATTTGACGGGGAAAAGGAAATACGATCGGCGGGAGGCCGCGCGGCTTATGGCGAGCGGGTCCGCTCTTGCGCTTGGCGCCGGTTTTTTTTCAAGGCGCGCCGGCGGAGCGTCCCTTCCCAACCTGGTTTTTATCTTGAGCGACGACCACCGGTGGGACCACCTGAGCATGCTCGGCCATCCTTTCATAGAAACTCCCCGCCTGGACAAGCTCGCGAGCGAAGGCGTACTTTTCAAAAACGCGTTTGTGACCACCTCTCTGTGCTCGCCGAGCCGGGCAAGTTTTCTTACCGGGAATTACGCCCACACCCACGGCGTAAAGAACAACATTACCGCCTGGAGCAACCATAACATTACCTTCCTGGAGACCCTGAAAGAAGCCGGCTACCATACGGCTTTTATAGGCAAGTGGCACATGCCGGGAGAGCTTCCACACCTGCGGGGGGCGGACAGGTTCATAACCTTTACCGTGCAGGGCGGACAAGGCAGGTACTTTAACTGCCCGCTAATCGTGGACGGCAAGCCCGAGCCTTCCCGCAAGCCCTACATAACCGAGGAACTCACCGACCGGGCGCTCGAGTTCATGAGCGAGCACCGGGACGGGCCTTTCTGCCTGTTCCTGTCCCATAAAGCGGCCCATCACCAGTTTTTGCCACCGCCGGACGTGGCGGGCAGGTACGATGACGTCAAGCTGGACCTCCCTCCGGAGGCCGACCCCTGGGTCACCGTGACCAACGGACACATGTTCTACGGGACGCTCATGCCCCTGTCAGTGCATTACCGGAACTACTGCGAGACGCTGTATGCCCTGGACCGGCAGATCGGCAGGGTCGTTGACTGGATTGATGAAAAGGGGCTCACACAGGACACCCTGATAGCCTATGCCGGTGACAACGGCTTCTTCTGGGGCGAGCATGGCCTGGTGGACAAGAGGTGGGCATACGAGGAGTCCATCCGCATACCCTTTATCGTCCGCTATCCAAGGCTTGCCGGGACCCCCTCCCAAAGAGAGGAGATGGTCCTGAACGTGGACCTGGCCCCCACGCTGCTCGACGTGGCCGGAGCTGCCCCGAAAACACAGATGGAGGGAACAAGCTTTAAGCCGCTTCTCACCGGGCCCGCCAAGTGGCGCGACGCCTGGCTGTACGAGTACTTCCGCGATTACCCCTATGCAGTGCCCGGAATATACGCGGCCCGCACCGGCAACCACGTGTACATCGAGTACGACAACCAAAGAAAACCCGAGCTATACGACATCGTCAAAGACCCCGGACAGAAAAACAACCTTTTCGGAACCCGCGGAAACGAGCACCTTCTCCGGGAGATGAAGATGAAACTGAAATCTCTCAAAAAACGACCCGCCTGAAAATCGAAATTCACCGGGCAGAAAAAAGGCGGAAGCTGCTTGCTCCCGCCTTTACAAGCTTCTGGTGTCGGTTTTATTTTATGTCGCCGGCGCTGACCTCTTCCTGCTGGACGCGGCTGTAGCCGCACGCCAGGGAATGATCGTTCAGAAGCCGCCTGGCGTCCTTTTGATCGATCCTGTCCAGCTTGTTCTCTGCGGGGAGATCGAGCACCTTATTGAGATACTTTTCAGCTTTCTCGATATCCTGGGGGTTATCTTCCTTCTGGCCCCGGCAGAGGAGGCTTACGCCCATCTCCTTGTTGTACTCAATGTTCTCGGGAAATATCTCCAATGCCTTTTTGTGGTGCTCCACTGACTTATCCATGTCGCCGCTTACACCGAGCAGAAATCCCACGCCGGGAAAGTCGGGCATCTTGCGATAAAAGATGCCCAGGGCGTAATGTGCGCTGGAAATGGTGTTGGCTTGTTCGTCCTTGTAATGAAACTCATCCGCCTTGGCGGCCTTGATATAATACGTCTCTATCTTCTCGGCAACCGACCTGTCGGCGATCAATGACTTGGCAATGCCCTTGGTCTGTATCTGCTGGCTGATGCCTACTGCCATCCAGAAGGAGTTGTCAGCCAGGTCGGGGGCCTTTTCATATCCCTTCTTCGCCCACTTTTCGCATTTTTCGTACATCTCAAGCTTCTTCTCTTTGTTTCTCTCGATGTCAATCCGCTCGCCGGCATCGTAGTAGTTCATGGCTATCTTCCAGTAAACGTCGGGATGGTCCGGATTCTTCTCCATGACCTGTTTCAAGACCTCGTTCGACTCCATGTACTTCTCCCGGTCGGCGAGCTTGTCTGCCTTGGACATGAGCTCGTCAACGCTCTGGCCCGCAACAGGAGAAGCAACCAGCAAGCAGGCCGCGGCCAGAAAAACACCGAACAAGAGCGCAAAAAGCACCGGCCGTCCTCTTCCGGAATTGTGCAGGTTAATTTTCATATCATTGACCTCCTTTTACTTACTGCTCATATTCATGGTATAGGATAACCATACTACGGAAAGCAAGCAAGGCAAAAAATTTTTGAATGGAAAACTTATATCCTGAGCGAGTAAGGTCTTCAAACAACTTATGAATCCAAGGCCCGGAAAGGAGGTCGAACAGGATGGACCCGGAAACAGGCATGGAACAGATAAACCACCTGGTGATCCTGGTCACGGTATCGGACAAGGACGAAGGCGCCAGGGTGTCACGACCATTGGTGGAGGAAGGGCTGGCAGCATGCGTAAACATAGTAGAAGGCCTGACCTCGGTGTTCATGTGGAAGGGCAAGGTGGAGGAAGACCCTGAAGCACTGCTTATCATCAAAACCACTACCGACAGGCTCTATGAGCTTATCGGCCGGGTAAAGGAGCTTCACAGTTATGACGTGCCCGAGGTCATCGCCCTGCCCATAGTGGACGGAAACCCGGCATTCCTGCAGTGGATCGAAGAGGTCACCTGAACTCGAGAAGCATCCGCACCGAAACATATTCCCTCTAAAAGCCGATAAAAGGCAGGATCAATCTTTCTGCCCCCATTTTTAACCCGAGAGGCATAAACCGCACTTCTGAATATTATAATGTCAAATCAGTAAGTTCTAAAACAACAACTCAGCTTGACTGCCCCCTTTTCGTGATTAAATTAAAAAAAGAAGTAACAAGGAGTGATGTATACATGGCAAAAAAGGACTATTACGAGGTCTTGGGGGTCTCGAAGAACGCGTCCCAGGACGAGATAAAAAAAGCATACAAAAACCTGGCCAAGAAGTATCACCCTGACTATAACCCTGACGACAAAGAGGCGGAGAACAAGTTCAAGGAGATATCCGAGGCCTGCCAGGTACTCTCCGATCCGGAAAAGCGCCAGGAGTACGACATGTACGGCCAGGTCGGCGTGGGCGGACCGCAGGGCGGTCCCGGTCCGGGGGCCGGCCGGCAGGAAGGGCCGGGCAGGACCTATACCTGGACCTCCGGCGGCGGAGTAGGCTTCGAGGATATCTTCGGAGGCGGCGGCGGAATCGGCGACGTCTTCAGCGAGATATTCGGCGGGGCCAGTCGAGGCGGCCGGGTGGATTTCGGCTCGCCTTTTGGAGGCGGTCCTGACGTGGGCCCGCAAGCGGGTCGTGACGTGGAAGCTGACGTAAGCATCAGCTTCGAAGAGGCCATGGAGGGTAGCACCCACCGGTTCACTTTGCAAAGGCAAGGGGCTTGCCCCGCCTGCGGCGGCACCGGCAAGAACACCAAGGGTCCGTCCCGGACATGCAGCGCGTGTAACGGCAAAGGCCAGCGGCAGATGGGCGGCGGTGTGAACTTCCCGGTGGTGTGCAACGCCTGCGGGGGAAGCGGCGTCGTTTACACCGAGTCTTGTCCCTCCTGCAAAGGCACGGGCACCACCAGCGGCCCGGAGACCATTTCCGTCAAGGTTCCGCCCGGCGTAAAGGAAGGCGGCAGGCTCCGCATACCCGACAAAGGCGAAGCCGGCCCTGATGGTACGCGTGGCGACCTCTTTCTGAGGATACACGTAAAGCCCCATAAGTACTTCCGCAGGGAGGGGAACCACCTGCACATCGACCTCCCGGTGACCATAAGCGAGGCTGCCCTGGGAGCAAAGGTCAAGGTCCCCACACTGCAAGGAAGCGCGACCCTGAAGGTCCCCGCGGGAACCCAGAGCGGAGCGGTGCTGAGGCTTAAAGACAAAGGAGCGCCCGACCCCAAGACCAGGGCAAGGGGAGACCTTTATGTACACGTGCAGATAAAGGTGCCCAAGAACCCCGACAAGGAGACCAAGGAGCTTTTTGAAAAGATGAAAGAACATGAAAAGGACCCCCGAGAGGGGATGTTTTAAGGCCGGCCGAGCCGCATAAAAAAGGAGTGATCTAAATGAGGATACCGGTGAGAGTTATAAGACCGGAAGACGTTGCCGAAGATGAAAACAGGAATCAAGAACGCAGGAAAGATAAAGATGTTTCTAAAGGAGCTGATAGTATGGCTGACAACCGGGACGTAAAACAGGAGTATGAAGCTTACTACGAGGAGCCGGAAGAAAAAAGGGCCGAACAGAGAAAAGACGCCAAAGAGGATCAAGCGAACCCGGAGGCGCAACAGCGGACGGATTTCGAGAACTGGCGCGACAAGTACACCCGGCTTTTTGCCGACTTCGAGAACTTCAAAAGAAACACCAACAGGGAACGCGAAAGGCTGGCGGCCGCGGGCAAGGAGGCCGTGTTGGAGGACGTGTTCCCCATAATCGAGCACATGGAGAGGGCCATAGACTCTGCAAAGGGAAGCGAAGACACCGGCGGAATCCTGCAAGGGCTCGAGATGGTGTATCGCGAGCTTCTGAGCGTGCTTGAAAAACACGGCGTCGAGCGCATCCGCGCCACTGGAGAGACGTTTGATCCCCAACTCCACGAGGCGGTAAGCGTTGCATCCAGCGAAGAGCATCCCGAAGGAACAATACTGGAAGAACTCCGCCCCGGCTTCACCAGGGGGGGAAGGCTGTTGAGACCCGCGCAGGTGATAGTGGCGCAGTAATCAGTTTGTAACCGGCAAACCGAATTGTTGTGATTAAAGAAGGCCCTCTAAGCGTTCATGGGTCCAAAGGCAGTGTCGGCTGAAATCGCCGGTGTGAAGAAAGGCAACAGATGAGTACAAGCAGCACAGACGGGAAACCCGTGAACCGCGACGCTGAGCATTTAAGGCTTCTTTACATCTTCCATTATGTTGGAGCGGGCCTGCTCGGCTTGGGTTCTCTATTACAGATAATTCAAATAGCGCTCGCCTCTATAATGTTTAAGGAGGACCCGTTCAATCAGGGGTATAGTCTCCGTGAGATTCATTTTGTAGAAATGATAAATTATTATTAATCATCATTGCGATCGGCAGCCTGGTGCTGGTCGTTCTCATGCTCGTTAACGCAACGTTTTTAAAGAGACGCAAGAGATGGCTTCTCTGTATGGTGGTCGCAGCAATCGAGTGCCTTTCCATTCCCGTGGGTACAGTGCTTGGATTTTTCACCATAGTTGTGCTGTTGCGTGATTCCGTAAAAAAGATGTTCGGCTATTGTCCGTCCGCCGCCTTGCCGGAGGACCAGACGCCCCCACTCTGACCGACAGCTAACCTGCAGGATCACTTCCGCTTCAACGCAACAGCCATGGAGAGCCGGTTGACGGGCAGGCCGGGAACTGCGGAAAAACGGTTAAAGCCGGCAAATAATGTTATCATTTTCTGGGCAAGTTTATCATGGAAAGCAGTGACGACAGCGGACTTCGAAAAACGGCGCTTCTTACCGCGGCGCTGGCATCATATGTGACCCCTTTTCTGGGTTCGGCCACCAATATCGCCCTGCCGGAGATCGAAAAGGAGTTCGAGATACATGCGGTGGTGGTAAGCTGGATCCCCACTGCCTTTCTCCTGGCCGCGGCCATCTGCCTGGTCCCTTTCGGCAGGGTCTCGGACATCTTCGGGAGGAGGAAGGTCTTTGCCATAGGCGCGGCGATTTTTACCGCGGGCTCGCTGGTGGCGGGGCTGGCCATATCCGAGTATATGCTCATCGCGGCCCGGGCCATGCAGGGAGCGGGCACCGCCATGATCTACGCCAACGCCATCTCCATCCTCACCACGGTCTATCCGGCCAATGAGCGCGGCAAGGTGCTGGGCATAAACGTTGCCGCAGTGTACCTGGGGCTCTCCACCGGCCCCTTCCTGGGAGGGGTCCTTACTCAGTTTTTGAGCTGGCGGAGCGTGTTCCTGTTTACAGTGCCGCTCAGCCTCACTGTTCTTGTCATGGTGCTCGTCAAGTTCAAACAGGAATGGGCCCATGCCGGCGGAGAGAAGTTCGACCTGGCAGGCTCGCTTATTTATGCCGCGTCCCTGACTTCCATCATGGCGGGAATATCCTTTCTGCCAGCACGATCGGCCTTTGCGCTTATCGCAGCAGGTGTGCTCGGAGTTGCGCTCTTCGTGCTTTTCGAGAGCAGGCTCGAATACCCGGTGTTCGAGGTCTCGCTGTTCAAGAAGAACCGCTTGTTCGCTCTTTCCAACCTTGCCGCGCTGTTACAGTATACCTCGACCTTCGGCGTGCCTTTCCTGTTAAGCCTGTACCTCCAGCACATCAAGGGGTTCGGTCCCATGACCGCGGGCGCCGTGCTGGTGGCCCAGCCAGTGGTCATGGCTTCCCTGTCTCCCTTTGCCGGCAAGCTCTCCGACAGGGTCGAGCCGCGCCTGGTCTGCACCATAGGCATGGCCTGCATAACCCTGGGCATCTTTCTGCTGACTTTTATCGGGCCGGATATCTCCATCCTCCATATCATTACCGCACTGCTGATCCTGGGTTTCGGATACGCCTTCTTTTCCTCTCCGAACAACAACGCCATCATGAGCTCCGTGCCTAAGAGGCAGTACGGCATAGCATCGGGGACCATGGGAACAATGCGCGTGCTGGGCCAGATGACCAGCATGGGCGTGGCCACCATGTTGTTCGCTGTCATAATCGGGAGGGTCCGGATTAATCCGGAAAGCTATCCGGATTTTATCCAAAGCGCGCAAATAGCTTTCACCGTTTTCACCGGACTCTGCCTGCTGGCCATGATTGCGTCCGTGTTTCGCGGCAAGGTAAGAGACTGATATAATCCTTTTTCAGGGAGGCGCAAAGAATGAAAAGCAAGATCGCGGACGCGATTGTACTGGGTTATGAGCCGGTGGCTATTCTTCTCACCGACGAGAGGCCGGAGGATGCCAGGCAGTTCAAAGAGGACAAGTGGGGCTGCGTGATGTTCATGCTGGCCGCGGCCGCCCGCGGCAAGACCGCTGCTTTCGACCGGAAGACCTTCGGCTGCATGGGCGGCGGAGTCGGCCTCGGTTTCGGCAACCAGTACAAGAACTTCCCCGGCGGCGAGGACTGCTTCTGTTACTTTTTATCCACCGGCAATCAGCAATGGGAGAAAGGCAAGGAGATCGCGGACCGGGTAAAGCCTTATATGCGTGAACAGGCGTACCGGGACTTTATCCTGGGAGAGAGGTATGTGAAGTCTCCGGAGCTGGTAAGGAAGTTCATCGAGTGTCTTCCCATAACCGACGTTTCCGCGGCCTATGTGATCTTCAAGCCGCTTCGGGACGTAGACCCCGAACTTGAGACCCCCGAGGTGGTGGTATTCCTTGCCGACCCCGATCAGTTCTCCGCCCTGGTCGTCCTGGCCAATTACGATAGAGAGCACAACGAAAACGTCTATATCCCTTATGCCGCGGGTTGCCAGACCATAGCTTTATATCCGTTTGCCGAGGCCAGGTCGGAAAATCCCCGGGCGGTGGCCGGCCTGGTTGACCTTTCCGCGCGGCTGGCCATCAAGCGGCAGTTGAAAGAAGACCTGCTTACCTTTGCCGTGCCCTACAAGCGGTTTCTGGAAATGGAGGACAACGTCTCCGGAAGCTTCCTCGAACGGGACACCTGGCAGGAGCTCATGAAGCTGAAAGCCAGGAAGCCACCGAAGGTCGAGGAATGATTATTGATGACCTCGTAAAAAGTCCGAAATCGGCCTTTTTAGGCCTCGTAAATAGTGTCTTGTCAAAAGCTTTTTGGAGAACAGAAAATAATCGTGCGAGCGGCTTTCTTCGCGACTAAAGTCGCTCGCACGCAGCTTATAAATTTTAATGTGATCCGCTCTAGTGCTTTGTCACAATTGTTTTTGTCGCTTACAAAAAGCGGTTCTTTTGTGCAGGCGACTTTACAGAAATCTGCAAAAACAAAGTAATACGTGCGAGCGGCTTTAGCCGCGATGAAAAGCGTTTTGTCTGAACTTCCGCTTATGGCATTACTTTTACATAAATCAATAGTCGCGACTTTCGTCGCTCGCACTAAAAAATTTTTCTTGGAGACGACAAAAAACGCTTGAGAGGGCACCAGTTGATTTTACGTGCCGCGATCCTGGCCGAAATGACTTTTTACGAGGGCATCATTATTGGAAAATAATTATCGGGTGACTTCTGCTTCCGAATATGATATTGATTTTAGACAGGCTTTGCGCAAATCTTATTGAGGAGGAGAACATGGAAGACCTGAAAGAGCTGGTTAAATCCGGAAACGCACAGGGGGCTGCCGATAAGGTGCAGGAGATGATAGACAACGGCGAGAACCCCGAGGCCATCATGAAACAGGGACTGATCCCGGCCATGGACGAGGTTGGCGACCTGTTTCAGAAAGGCGAGTTCTTCGTGCCCGAGATGCTGGTCGCCGCCCGGGCCATGCAGCAGGGGCTGAACGTGATCAAGCCCAAGCTGGTTGACGCGGGCATCGAGCCCATCGGCAGGGTGGTCATCGGCACGGTAAAAGGAGACCTTCACGACATCGGCAAGAACCTTGTCATCATGGCGCTGGAGGGCGCCGGCTTCGAGGTGGTTGACCTGGGAACAGACGTTCCGCCGGAGAAGTTCGTGGAAAGCATCAAGGAGAACAATCCCCAGGTGGTCGCCTTGTCAGCACTGCTCACCACTACCATGACCGCGATGAAGGACACCATCGAGGCCATTAAGGACGCGGGCGTCCGCGACCAGGTAAAGATCATGATCGGCGGAGCGCCGCTAAGGCAGGAGTTCGCCGACGAGATAGGGGCGGACTTTTTCGGTCCCGACTCCACTGCAGGCAGGAACTACGCCCGCGACGTGGCGAGCGGAGAAGCATGATCTTCCGGCGGACGTTTTTTATGTCCCTGCCGCTTTATCGCCTTAAGGAGTGAGCGGATGGACGTGTCTTTTCCGGACGACTTCCTGTTTGGATCTGCCACTTCAGCGTATCAGATCGAAGGCGCTCATGATGCTGACGGAAAAGGGGAGTCCATCTGGGACCGGTTCACTCATACGCCCGGCAAGACAAAGCAGGGCGCAACCGGTGACGTGGCCTGCGACCACTATCACCGGTTCAAAGACGACGTTGCCTTGATGAAGGACCTGGGGCTTCAGGCATACCGTTTCTCGGTCTCCTGGCCGCGGGTGCTTCCTGCGGGCCGCGGCAGTCCCAATACCGCGGGGCTGGACTTCTATTGCCGGCTGGTGGACTCGCTGCTTGACGCCGGCATCAAGCCTTTTGTCTCCCTGTACCACTGGGACCTTCCGCAGGCGCTCCATGAAAAAGGAGGGTGGGCAAGCCGCGACATCGCCGGGTGGTTCGCCGACTACGCCAACCTCATGGCCCGGACGCTCGCCGACCGGGTGAAATTATGGACCACTTTGAACGAGCCGCAGATATTCTCCACCCTGGGCTACCTTCTCGGGCAGCACGCGCCCGGCATCAACGATCCCGGTCAGTACTTCCGGGCTTCTCATTTCATTAACCTGGCGCACGGGCGGGCGGTGGAAGCCATCCGCGATGAAAGCGACGAAGTCGAGGTCGGCACCGTGCTTCAGCTTCCCCCGATATATCCGTCCACTGACTCGGACGAAGACCATGAGGCAGCGCAACGGATGGACGGGTTCTTAAACCGCTGGTACGCCGAGCCCGTGCTTTTGGGCAGGTATCCCAAGGACGTGCTCGAGCTTTTGGCTCCCTTAAACCTGCCTATCGAGGAAGGGGACATGGAGCTTGTTTACCAGCCGCTGGACTTCGCGGGACTGAACCTGTACACGCGGTTGTTTGCCTGCCATGACCCGGACACGCCGCTTTTAGAGAGCAAGATTGACTTCAGCCATAAAGTGCCTGACTCGCGCTACACCGACTTCGGGTGGGAGGTCTATCCGCCGGCGGTCTTCGAGTCGCTGATGCGCTTCAAAGAAGAATGGGGAGACCTGCCGGTTTACATAACCGAGAACGGCAGCGCGGAAGCCGACCGGCTGGTGGACGGCAGGGTGGACGACGGGGACAGGATCGACTACCTGTGCTCCTACTTGCAGGAGGTCTCGCATGCTCTTGACCGGGGCGTTAAGGTAAGAGGCTACTTTGTCTGGACGCTCCTGGACAACTTCGAGTGGGCGGAAGGCTTCACCAAGCGCTTCGGAATTTGTTACACCGACTTCGAGAGCCTCGAGCGCATCCCGAAGCGGAGCGCCTTATGGTACAGGGATGTGATCTCCGAGCGCGGCTTCCGGCTTTAGTCAAGACTGCCGAGTCGTCACGTTTGAGTTATTAAGTTCCGTGCGAGCGACTTCAGTCGCGATCTTTCTCCCGTTTCCAGGTTCCGGAGCGGCCTCCCCCTTTCTCTTCCAGGCGGATGCTTTCTATCTCCATCTTCCGGTCCATGGCCTTGGCCATGTCATAGATGCACAAGGCCGCGCCGGCTACCGCGCACATGGCCTCCATCTCCACGCCGGTGCGGGCGGTGACGCGGGCGCTGCTTTCGATCCTTACTCCGTCTTCCACCACTTCCAGCTCGAGCTCGACGTGGTCCAGGGGAATCGGATGAGCCAGCGGCACCAGCTCTGCTGTCTGCTTGGCCGCCCGGATGCCGGCAAGACGCGCTGCTGCCAGGACCTCGCCTTTCTCCAGCGCCCCTTGCCGGATGGCCGCCGCAGTCTCCCGGCTCATGCGCACTTTGCCGGCAGCACGCGCATAACGGCGGGTGATCTCTTTATCACCCACGTCAACCATCTTCACCCTGCCCTTGTCATCAACATGGGTAAGCGCCATTTTATGTCTCCCCCATCCACCAGACGTCTACTTCCGTGCCCTCGACAACCTCGGTCCAGTCGCCGGGCACGTCCACCAGTACCTCAGCCTCCAGCATCGAGCTTAATACACCGCTCTTCTGGTCGGGATAGGTCTCGACTTTCATCGCGGGACCTTCCGGCACAACTCTCCCGCGGAGAAACTTGCGCCTGCCCGCCCTGGTTTTGACTCCATGTGCCAAAAGAGCACGGCCTTTTTTCATGCCCTCACTGCTGCGGCCGGTGATCCTGTCCAGCGCCGGCCTTACAAAGAGCTGGAAGCAGACCATGACGGAGACCGGGTTGCCGGGCAGACCGAAAACGAGCTGTTGGTCCTTCTTCCCTGCAAAGGTCGGCTTGCCCGGCTTTATAGAAACTTTGTAAAAGACCTCCTTATAACCCGACTCGGCGAGCAGGTCGATCACAAAATCGTAGTCCCCCACGGACACGCCGCCGGAAAGCAGGACCACATCCGCGTCCGCGGATTTTCCCAGCTTCTGTTGGAGGGCCTCGGCCCTGTCGCGGGCGATGCCCAGAAAGTCGGTCTTGCAGCCGCGCTCTTTGCAGAGCCCGACAAGGGAGTAGCCATTGGCGTCGTAGATGGCGCCCGGGGGAAGCTTCCTCCCGGGCATCCTGACCTCGTCGCCGGTGGAGATTACAGCGACCCTGGGCATTCGGCTGACCAGGACCTTCTTCCGGCCCACCGCAGCCAGCATGCCCATGACAGCGGGAGATATCCTGCTGCCCTGCGACAGGACGACTTTACCTTGGGGAACGTCCTCACCAGCCCGGCCCGAGTTGTCGCCCGGGCGGACCTCTTTTGTTATACCTGCCCTGCCGGCCGGGACCTCGAAGGTGTCCTCCACCTTGACTACGGCAGAAGCGCCCGCAGGAAGCGGAGCGCCGGTCATGATCCTGATGGCCTCCCCCGACTTTATAGTGCGTTCCGACTTGCGCCCAGCGGGCAGGTCTTCCAGGACATGGAGCTTGACGGGCGCTTCCGCACTTGCTCCGCGCGTGTCCTCGGACCGCACCGCATAGCCGTCCATGGTGGCCTTGTCGAAAGGCGGGATGTCGAACCCTGCTTTCACGTCCTCACGAAGGACGCGCCCCAGCGCGCTTTTTACAGAGACCCGTTCGGTATCCGACATGGGGGACGCCGCATTCATTAGCTTGTCCAGCGCTTCTTCGTAAGGCATGAGCGGAGTATCAAGCGGCCTTTTATATCTTTTGTCCATGTTCTTTCCCTTCGATTCATTCTTCCGGTTTCCGGGCCACCATGAGGTCCGAGGGGCCGGGCAGAAGTATGGTCTCGGGCTGGTGGAAGCCGGCGTTTGTGAACCACTCGGTGTACTCCTTTTCGCTGTAGGTGCTCCCGCCGCTGGTGTTGACCAGCATGTTCAAGGCGAACAGTGCCCCGAAGCGCGGCGAGGTCTTTTGGTTATCGAGCACGAAGTCCTGCATAGCCAGCATTCCGCCGGGCTTCAATGCGTTGAAGATTTTTTTGAAGAGCTCCAGGTTTTCCTGGGGGGACCACATGTGGCAGATGGCGAAGAGCAGCACGAGGTCATAGCCCATTCCGAGGTCGTCTTTCATCATGTCTCCGCCTCGGACGAGGACCCTCCCTTTCATTCCCGCTTGTTCTATGTAGCTCCTGGTGATGTCGATGACGTCGGGCAGGTCGAACACGGTAGACTTGAACTCGGGCTTGGCCTTGGCCAGGGCAATGGAGTACGCGCCTGATCCTCCGCCGAGATCGAGAACTCTTTTAATCCCTTCCAGTTCCAGCTTGGATGTCACCAGCCCCGCCTGGAAGGACGCGTTCCTGTGCATAGCTGCTATAAATGCCCGGGTATGTTCGGGGCTTTTTCCCGCCTTGGCCTGGGGATGCACTGCAGTTCCCGCCTTTACAGCGTCGGTCAGGGTCGACCACCGGTGCCAGAGATGGACCACGTGCATGGCCCCTTCCCGGGAGTTCAAGCTCGAGTCGGAACGCAGGAACCTGCCGGTAAGATGCGAGTTGTAATAGGTCTCGTCTTTCTTTTCCAAAAGCTCGATGGCAACGAGCGCGTTCATGAGCGCCTCGGTGGAAGTGGATGCGGCATTTATCCGGGAAGCCACTTCATCGGTATCTGCTCCGTCGCCTATAGCGGTAAACACGTCGAGCTCGATCGCAGTAAGCACCGCCCTGCTTTGCATGAAGCTTCGCATGATCTCGTTGAACTCCGGGGGCAGGACGCCGCCTTCATCCATGGCCTTGTTTACGGCGCGGGTCATCCTGTCGTGTTCGTTGATCTCCTTTTTCAGCGTCTCCGCGTTTTGTACAGCCAGTCTCGCAACCTGCCTGCCGTTTTTAAGATGCTCTTCCACCAGCAAAGGAACGTCCGCCGGTGTGACGCCCGTGTACCAGGCGCCTTCAGGATAGACGACCAAATTTGGCCCGCGCTCGCATATTCCCAGGCACCCGCATGGAGTCACCTGGACGTCTTCATGAATGCCCTGCTTTTCAAGCTCGCTGCGCAGGACTTCAAGCACCTCCTTGCCGCCCTTCTTCGGACAGGCCGGGACCCATTCCGGCTTGTCTGCCTGGCAGATATAAACGTGATGTCGAAAAGGCTCCATGAAAACCTCCTTGCCAGGCGATTATCCTCTTCCTGTTGCGCTCCGTCAAGCGGGTTTGCAATGCGTGCAGCGGTTTTATATCTTACTAAAAAGCGGTTCTCGGCGTTGTCCGCAAACAGATGTTACCCGGGCATGGTCGAGGTTAAGGGAAAGGAGGATTATCTTGACGGACGACGAGGTTACAGAAAACTTAAGAGAAATCTTTTCAAAGGACCCGCTGGCCGGCGAGCTCGGCATAGAGATAGTCGAGCTTGGTCCGGGCAGGTCAAAGGTGAAGATGAGGCTGGACACAAAGCATCGGAACTTCCTGGGTTTTATTCACGGCGGCGCCATCTTCACCCTGCTGGACCAGGCGTTTGCCCTGGCCAGCAACTCTCATAACGAGTCGTCGGTGGCCATAGACATGAGCGTAAACTTTGTAAACGCGCCTTCTCCCGAGGGCATCTTGTTCGGAGAGGCCCGGGAGATAAGCCGCAGCCGCAAGCTGGGGCTTTACGAGCTTATTGTCACCGACGAAGAGGGCGGGCTGGTCTGCCGCAGTGAAGGCCGGGTGTACCGGATAGGCAACCCCATAGTTTAGGTCTGTTTTTAAAAAGGCGGAGCCCGGAGGCCCCGCCTTATGTTGTACCCGTTCTTTCGGCTAGAAGCTCACGCCGATAGTTGCCAGCATTCCCTGGTTTGCCACGTCGAGCTCGAACTCTTCATCGTCTTCCTCCACGTCGAGCTTGGTGGTCAGCATTCGGTATCCCACTCCTGCGTGGAGGTACTTATAGTCATAGGTCAGTCCCACGTCCAGGTCGGTGTAGCTTGCTTCATAATCTCCAAAAGACCCGCCCATTCCGCTGAAGCTTGCGTAAGCGCCGAAGCCGTAAGGCAGGTAGAGGTTTCCGCCGATTCCCACCACCGGTATAGGCGCGGGAAGGAACTCGTCTCCGTCAACCGACTGGCCGGTGGTAACTTCTGTTCCTTCATATCCCACGGTGAGCATGTAGTACTCGGCGCCCCAGATCAGGTCCAGGCTGGCCATGTCGCTCATCACCGGAGTGTACTGATGCACCAGCTTGATACGGTCGATGCGGTAGGTGGTCTCGAACTTGGTCTGGGTCATGAACTCGTAGCCGGCGAACTCGATATTGGTGTCCAGTTTCTTGTCGCCGCCGTAATCCGCGCCGTACCAGCTCAACAGAAGCATATGCTTTTCGCCGGGCCGCCAGCGAAGCTCGATCTCCGGCACCGCCTGCTCGTTCTCGAGCCCCAGCTCGTCCACCAGGTCGACCTTTTCGCCCTTGATGGTCGCCGTTCCCCCGACCACGTCCACGTCCGCATAGGTCAGTTCGCCGCTGTAATCGGAGAACCAGTAGTTCAGATTCACCTGGACGGTGTAATCATTCCTTTCGCCCTTCATGTCCGTTCCCCAATCCTGTTCTGCTCGGGGCTCGGGGTCCGCAGGGGGCTCAGCCTCCTGCGCGGACAGCAGGGGGGCGTATAACGAGAACATGAACACGATCATCAAAACCAGAACCTTTTTCATTTTTCTCCTCCTTGTCTTCGGCTCGGCGAGCCAGTGGGTTCTTATTATTCTAGCGAAAGGACAAGAGCCGGGCAAGGGGGAATCTCGAAAAAGGCGAGATATTTTTATGGCTGGTCCTTTAAGTACCTGTGTGGTTTCAGCGCCGGTACTTCGCGGCTGAAGTCGTTCGCACGAAAAACCGCTTTTTGTAAGCGATAAAAACGATTGTGAGAGACAATATTATCAGAGCTCAAAACTAATGTAACACGTGCGAGCGGCTTCAGCCGCTATGATCGTTGCTCGCGTTTGTAATCCTTTTCCGTGAAGACAAGCACGCTTTACGGGAAACAGCCCTTTCGCAAATGCAGCGGTTTTAATCAGCCTTCGATAAAAATCTTCAGCTTTTTGGAGCGGGAGACGTGGCGGAGCTTGCGGAGCGCCTTGGCCTCGATCTGCCTTATCCTCTCGCGGGTGACGTCGAAGTCCTGTCCCACTTCCTCCAGGGTGTGGTCGGAGCGCTCACCGATTCCGAAGCGCATGCGGAGGACTTTTTCCTCTCGGGGGGTGAGCGACTGGAGCACGTCCTGGGTCTGGTCTGCCAGGCTCTTGGAAGTCACCGACTCCATTGGAGAGGCTATGGCCCGGTCCTCGATAAAGTCTCCGAGTCTGGAGTCCTCTTCCTCGCCGATGGGTATCTCGAGGCTGATGGGCTCCTTGGCTATCTTGAGCACCTTTCTGACTTTGTCCACCGGCAGTTCCATCTTGGCTGCTATCTCTTCGGGAGTAGGCTCGCGGCCCATCTTTTGCACCAGGTACCTGCTGGTCCGGATGAGCTTGTTTATGGTCTCTATCATATGTACGGGGATTCTGATAGTTCGGGCCTGGTCGGCAATGGCCCTGGTAATGGCCTGTCTTATCCACCAGGTGGCATAGGTGGAGAACTTGTAGCCCCGTTGATACTCGAACTTGTCCACCGCCTTCATAAGGCCGATGTTCCCTTCCTGGATGAGGTCCAGGAACTGTAGTCCCCGGTTGGTGTACTTCTTGGCTATGTTGACCACCAGCCGCAGGTTGGCCTCGACAAGCTCTGACTTTGCCCCCTTGACCTTGGCCTCGCTGTGCTGGATGACCTTCACCGCCTTCTTGAGATTCTCCCGGTTCATGACGGCTTCCTGCTCGACCCTTCTTATCTTCTTTTGGGAGTTCTTGATCTGCCGCTCCCATGCCAGGACCTTCTCCGCTTCAACACCCAGGTCTTTCTCCACCCTCTTTCTCTCCCGGGTGCCCTCCTTTACCTTGCGAAAGGCGGTCTGCAGTTTATCCAGGCTTGCACCGGACTTCTTCTCCACTGATTTTATCTCGGCCTCTGCGTCCTTGATCTCCCGGGCAAGACCTTCGAGTCGGGCGATTATTTTCTCTCGCTGCCGGTCGGAGAGCTTGAGTTCGTCTATCTTCTCGAGAAGTGTAGCCTGGGCCTTTTCCATGTCCGCTTTGAGCTTGGTTTTTCTTTTCTTTGCCACCTTGGACTTGGAGGCTTCTATCTGACAGGCATATATCTTCTGACATAGGTCCCTTATTTCCTCCAGAAGCTCGGGGGCAAGGTTCTGCTGCTCGTCAATCTCGTAATCCATGGCATCGAGTTGTTCGTGGCTGTCTTCGTCAACCAGCTCCAGGGAGTCTTCGCTTACCTCGCCTTCCTCCATCATCATGGCTTTCTCCGCCCTTCTCTGCTGATCGAGAAGGAACTTCTCCACCATGTGGCTTACTTCCATCACCGTGACCGGACAGTTCATGATGGTCTTGAGCACTTCCTGTTTGGCGCTCTCGATGCGCTTTGCTATCTCGACTTCTCCCTCCCTGGTGAGAAGCTGATAACTTCCCATCTCCCGGAGGTACATGCGGACCGGATCAATAGCCCGGATGTCGCTTTCGACCTCGTCCAGTGAATCAAGGGTGCCCTCCTGGCTGTCCTCCCCGATGGATTCGGAATCAACGCCTTTGATAGACTCCTGGCTCTTGCCGTCAACGATCTTGATGTCCATCTCCCCGAAAAGCGACATCAGGTCGTCGAGCTGTTCCGAGCTTACCATGTGGTCCGGCAGACCGTCGTTGACCTCGTCATACGTCAGAAAGCCCTTGGATTTTCCGCGGTCGATCAGTTTAGTGATCTCGTTAGTGTCCTTCTTTCTGGGCATTTGATTGGTCTCCTTCCCCCTGAATGTATTTAAGGGCTTTGCCCCCGGTCGGCGCCGGCGGCTGCCAGCCTTCTCTGCCGGTTTTCCAGCTCCTGCTGCTTTTCGAGCAAAGAGCGCCACTTATCCAGGTCGCCGTTCTGCTGGGCCTGGTTCATCTCGATCCGGTTTTTCTGCATCTGTTGCATAACGTGTCGGCGGTTAATGTTGTTGGCGAGGTCATCAATCACTTTATCTACGGCTCCGGCGAAGGGATCATTTTCTAGGATAACACGCGTTATCCAATCCGAAAGGGCGGGATCGGAAATTTTATGTAAAAAATTTGCCGGCTCGAGCTTGCCGGTGCGTTCCTGCTCGTCGAGCAGATCGTTTACAAACTCGAAAAGCTCGGGGCTTTCCAGCTTTTCGGCAAGCCTTTCTTCCCTGATCCTCTTTGCGGTATCAGGATGGTTAACCAGCACCCGCAAAAGGTCCATGTCAGCGCCGGGATACTGTAGAGGCCCTTGCTCGGTAAGGGCGCTGTCCGGCCCTTCCTCTTTCCGATGCGGCCTTCTCAGGCGGGGCTTTATCTCCGTGGCGGGCACTCCGGACGCCCGGGCAAGCTCTTGAATGAAGATATCTTTTTCAATGGGGTCCCGGACTCTTGCTATCATTTGCGCTGCCTCGCCTACTGCGTGTGCGAGCTCGCGGGGCGTGCTCCCCGCCTCCTTGAGTAGATGGTTCATGTAATGCCTGAGCAGGGGAGGAGACTCTTCCAACAGGTCTTCGAACTCTTCTTTTGGCCGGGTTCTCAGGAAGTCGTCAGGGTCTTTGCCTTCCGGCATGGTGACCACGCGGGGGCTCAGGCCGGCCTCCAAAAAGACCTCGAGGGAGCGGAAACTGGCCCGGGTGCCGGCCTCGTCCGGGTCAAAGACCATGAAGACCTCGGCGGCATAACGCTTCAAGGCATAGGCGTGCTCTTTTGTCAACGCGGTCCCCAGGGTGGCCGCCGCGTACTCGATGCCGGCCTGGTTGAGCGCTATCTGGTCCATGTACCCTTCCACGATGATCGCCCGGCCGGTCTTCCTTATTGCTTCCTTGGCGTTATAGAGTCCGAAGAAGCCGGCGCCTTTTTTAAACACGGGCGTCTCCGGGGTGTTCAGATACTTGGGGCTTTCCGGATGGTCTTCCAAAAGCCTGCCACCGAATCCCCGTATCCTTCCCTGCACGTCGAGGATGGGAAACATGAGCCTTTCCCGAAAGCGGTCATAGTACCCTCCGCCCTGTTTGCGGGGCACGATCAGCCCGGCGGCATAGAGGTCTTTCTCGGGCACGCCTCGGTCTTTCAGCGCGTCCATGGTGGTGCTCCAGCCGGAGGGCGCGTATCCCAGGCCATAGCGCTTTACGGTCTCGGTTTTAAGCTCCCTCTTTTCAAGGTAGTCCCTGGCTTTGATTCCTTTTTCTGACTCGAGAAGGACATCGCGGAAGAAGCGGGCCGCGGCCAGGTTGGCCTCGAAGATGCTCTCGTTGTGTCTTTGTTTCTCCTGTTCCTCTTCGGATATCTCCTGCTCGGGAAGCGACACTCCGGCGCGGCGGGCAAGGACCTCGAGTGCTTCGTGGAAGTTCATTGCCTCCATCTTCATGAGGAAGGTAAACACGTTTCCGGACTCGCCGCAGCCGAAGCACTTGAATATGCCTTTTTCATCGTGGACCTTGAAGGAAGGCGTTTTCTCGTTATGAAAAGGACACAGTCCCCTGAAGTTGGCCCCGTCCTTTTGAAGACGCACGTAGTCCTCCACAACCTCCTTTATGCTGACCCTGTCCTTGATTCCCTCGATGATATGTTGCGGAACTCTCTGGCTCATTTTCCCGCTTCGTCCAAGCCCTTTATTACGCGTGAGATTTCGTTTTCTAACAAAGAGGATTCATATTAAAAAAGCCGTGTTCCACCGGCTTGGTGTTGTGTTTCTATGAGAGCTGTCTTTTGACCTCGTCGCTCACGTCTTTTCCCGAGGCTTTTCCTTCGTAAGCGCCTTTGAGGCTCTTCATGACCTTTCCCATGTCGGATGGTCCGCAAGCGTCCATCGCTTCGATGGCGCGGGCTACCATGGTCTGTATCTCTTCCGGGGTAAGGGGCTGCGGCAGAAGTTCGGACAAGATTTGCAGCTCTTTTTTCTCCCTTTCGGCGAGGTCTTGCCTGCCCCCTTTTTCATAAGCCTCGACGGATTCCTCCCTCTGCTTTTTAAGCCCGGCCAGCACCCGGACCACGCCATCGTCGTCAAGCGTGGTGTTGCCGTCTATCTCCGCTTTCTGGATGGCGTCCCTTATCAAACGAAAAGCCGCCACTCGGGACTGGTCTTTGTCCTTCATGGCGGCTTTCATCTCTTCCAATATTCTTGATTTGAGATCCATTTATACCGGATTCCCCAAACCCTCGTTAATGTTACCTGTGGTTCATGTACCTTTGCTGCTTGCGCAACTTCTTCAGCATCCGTTTCCTTGCGGCGAGAGCTTTCTTCTTGCGTTTGATGGAAGGCTTTTCGTAATGCTCCCGTTTTCTGATCTCGGAAAGCACGCCCGCTTTTTCGCATTGCTTTTTGAAACGTCTTACAGCGTTTTCAAAGCTCTCGTTGTCTCTTACAACGATGCCCGGCAAATTTTTCACCCCCTTAACTTGTGAAGGTTTTTTTATAGGCTCAATTATGCTATATTATGTTGCATCCGGCGTCGGGTCTCGATTTTTAATCAATATACCGAATTGCTCCACTTTTAGAATAAAACTTAATGTTAGCATACGATAGTTGTTTGTCAAGTGTAAAAATTTCATTAGCAGAAGGTTAAACAATGGCTTTCTTTTCCGGGAAACGAAGAACAAAGCGTATCATTATAGGAGCTGTGCTTACGCTTTGCGCGGCAGGCACGCTTGCCGGGGAGATTGGAGGCAAGAAGCCGCGTATCCAGGACCTTATCAGCACCAAGGTCAGGGGAGCGGCTTTCGAGATTTTAATGAGACTGCTTCCGCAGGGCATGACAAACCCCTCCATTGACGATGCCGGGCCTTTTTCATATTTCGCCCGGCCCAGCTACCAACTGGGCATAAGGGGAGAGCCTTTCGCTGCCCAGGTGATTGACGGCCAGATATGGACCGGCTCCGCGGAATGGATGGTCCTTTTTGGAGACCCTCCAGTGCCGCACACGCAGCGCATCTATACCCTTTACAAGGGATACCTTCCCTGCATAACCTACGAGGCGGAAAAGAACGGAGTGCATTACACCGTGCGGGCGTTCCATTTCTGGCTGGAGAATAAACATGATTCCCCTCCCGTGAACTTCGTGCAGATACGGGCCGAGAACAACTCCTCAGGCAATGCGCGGGCCGTGTTCGGGGGAGGTTTCCGCTACGGTCTCAAGGACCACCGCTGCCAACAGATGAAACAAGCCAACTTCAATCCGCTCTGGCGCTACCGCATGAGTGAACACGCCGCCGTTCGCGATAACAAGATAATCTATACCATGAGCGCGGCCCCGACCGAGATGCGCTCCCGGCCCGGCAAAACGTATGAAAGAGAGTTCTCCGTCTTATCCAGGAAATCGCCCTGTTGCATCTCGCTATATAAAAAAGAGCTTTCACCCGGCGAGTCCTTTGTTGCCGAGTTCACAGTGCCCCAGTACCCGGCGTCGCTTTCCATGGAAGAGCGTCTTCGTGAAGTCTCCTTTTCCGAGCGGCTTTCCGCACTGGAGTCATACTGGGAAGGCTGGCTCGACAAAGGCGCGAGCTTCCATGTACCCGAGCAAAAGGTCACGGACGCCACCCGCTCTTACGTCATCCATGCTCTCATGAGCCAGGACATTGTATCGGAGCACGAGGTCGAGCAGCACGTTAACCGGCTTCACTACAACCGGTTCTGGCTCCGCGACTCGGCGTTTTTTGTCTCCATGTATGAAAAGTACGGGTATGAAGATGTGGCCCGGAAGCTTCTGCGCCACTTTTTCGACTACCAGTCAGAGTCCGGCAACTTTTTGAGCCAGCCGGGCCAGCTTGACGGGTGGGGCCAGTCCATGTGGGCCCTTGGCGAGCACGCCCGCTTCACCCGCGACCGGGAGTTCGCCCTGGAATGCCTGCCTTACGTCCGGCGCGCAGTGGACTGGCTTCAAAAGGCGGTGTCGAATGACGCCTGGGGAGTAATGCCTCCCACCGACGCCTTTGACAACGAGATGATAAGCGGCCGCTACACCGGGCATAACTTCTGGGCCATAAACGGGTTGGAAGGTGCGGTCAGCGTTTGCGGGCCGGCCGGCGAAAAGGAGCTTGCCGCAGAGTACGCCCGGTTTAAAGAGGACTACCGCGAGCATTTTCTGTCCGTACTGCGAGATGTGGCGCGACAGCGCAATGGAGTTATCCCGCCGGGCCTGGACGTTCCCGGTGGCACGTCATGGGGAAACCTTCTTCCGGTGTATCCCGGCAAGATCATGGACCCCTTTGATCCGCTGGTAACCAACACCTTTGCGGATTACCGGGAGAACCACATGAAAGAGGGGATCGGCACCTGGCATAAAAGCCTGCACCATTACCTCACCGAACGGGTCGCCCAGACGGCGCTGGTGCGCGGCGAGCAGGAGAAAGCCGTCCGCGACTTCTACTCCATGCTGCTTCACACCGGTTCCTGCCACGAGGGGTTTGAGTGGAGCATCTTTGCGTGGGACAACCGCGATTACTGCATTGACGCGGCAGGCGCGCAGCTTTGCAACTTCCCGCCCCACGGCTGGTACGCCGTGGACTTGAACATCCTGTTCCGTAACATGCTCCTGCGCGAAGAGGACGACGTGCTCCACCTTGCCTCTGCCCTTTCCCCGGAATGGGCAAAACCCGGCGAACGCATCGAGGTCAAGGACGCTCCCACTTATTGGGGAGTTGTCAGCTATAGCATCGAGTTCGAAGAGGAAGGCTCGGTCCTTACCTTCAGCCTGCAAAAAAACGAAGGCGATCGTTCCCCGCCCGGCAAGGTGCGCTTTCATCTTCCCTACTTCGTGAAAACCCGTTCGGTGACCATGGACGGCGAAGAGCTCGTTTTTGACGACAAGGCAGTGGACCTTCCGGAGAGCTGTTTTGCAGGAGAAGAGAAGCAGTGCACCTTGCGCATAAGCTGGGGACGCCTTCCGGTTGAAGAGATGTCCTACCGGAACATGGTCAAGTGGTACAAGGAAGAGTACAAAAGGCGCTGGAGGGAGTGACTGGGAAAGCTCTTGTCCGGCGGTTAGGGAGCGATATAAACGAGCCTTCTTTGCCCGGTTTCGAGGGCAGGAGGTTTGCGTTACAATATATAGAAGGCCATGAGCAGACTTTACGATGTTGCAGTACTGGGTGGTGACGATGCGGGGAGTTGGCTGTGCGCTGCCGCTTTTGCACAACGAGACCTTCGGGCGGCTCTTATCCTTGATAAGTCTCCTGATGAAGGAACGCCTCCCTTTTTTCAGTCAGTGTTCGACCCCTGCCGCTCGCGGCCCGTTGTCGGGCCCCTGGGAATGGAGCCGTGCCGGGGGCCCTCTTTTCCTTTCGAGCCCGACTTCCAGGTTATAGTAAACGGCAAACCCATAGACTTCGTGGCTGACGCCTTTCACTCCGGCCGGGCAGAAGAACGTGATTTTCAAGAGCTGGCCCCGGCTTTCCATGAAAAGTCTCAAGAGCTCTGCGGGATGGCCGAGGTTTTAGTGGACGAGGCTCGGGAGAAGGGCTTTCCCCCATGGGGTGACGGGTTCTTGTCCGGCTTGTTCTCCCGCCGAACTTTGAAAGTCGACCGCAACCTTTCCAGGCAAAGCTTCGGCGAGTGGGCGGAAGGATTGCCTGACCTGTTTAAAAGCATCTTCCTGGGCACTGCGTCCGCCTGTGTTGGTACGATACTTACGGAAGAGGCTCCGCTTCTCCAGGTGGCCCTGCTGTGGCTCACCGCCCGCGGGCTGTCGCCTGCGCAAAGGGGGAGTTCCGCGGACATAAGGGAAGATACAGCGCGGGTGGTATCCAGGCGGGGCACGATCATGGAGGCATCCCCTGAAGCGCTGATATACTCCGGCCGAACCTTGCACGGGGTCCGCCTTGCCAAGGGCGCCATAATCGACACCCGCCTCCTCGTATCCCCGGTAAGACTCTTTTACCGGCTTTGGAACGAGGAATCCAAAAATCCTTCATTCCCGGAACGCATTGCCCGGAAGAGCTGGTTCTTAAAGATAGAACGTGAAATCCTGCCCGACTCTTTGTGTCGAAGGGCGCTTTTCATAAACCATGAAAACTTTCCCGGTTCGATGATGCTTCTTACCCGCGCTCCCCGGGTCCCCCGCCGGGACACCGCGTGTTTGACCTTTTTGGGGGACGACTCTCCGGAGAGCCCGGAAGAAGCTATCTCGCGGCTTTCGTCTTCGCTGTCCTGGCTGGACGAGTCCAAGATATCGGTTGACGATACCCGGGAGCCGGCAGTATTGAGATATCCCGCTCCCTTTTCAGACCTCTCCTTCGCGTACAGCCCGCGGCTGCCGCTTTTCAACGTGATGCCCCATCCCGCCGACGTGCTGCCTTCCTGGGGACCTGCCGGCACAACCCTGTCCATCCTCTCCATGCAGGAGAGAGCGGTGAAGACCCTCCATAAGCTCAAGAAACGCAAGTCCTGAAAAACGACGCCGCGGAAAGCATCAAGGAAAACTCCGGGCAACGGTTCGAGGACCTTGGCCGGCAGCTTCATGACGAATAAGTTGTTTCTTCCCGTTTAGCTCCTTTCCTAATGATCGTGCTCGTGATCGTGATGGGACCCGATGGTGAAGTTCATCTGGGCTGCCACCTGGTACTCGTAGTCGTCGCCTATCCGGATCACGTTGTACTGGATGCGGTAGGCCGAGAACTCGGTGGGGACATAGGCCGCGGCAAAGCTGTAGCGCTCTCCGTCCAACTCGTCGGACATGACAAAGTCCGCGCCCAGAGGCTCGGGAAAGAACAAATGCAGCTCTTCGGGCCGGTTGAAGAATCCGTACCTGGCCTGGAGCCAGTACTTGAGCTTGAACTTGGCCAGCGCCTGGATAAAGTAACCGTATAAGGGATCGGTGCGCTCGCCGTCAATGTTGAGCCGGGCCTCTACGTACTCGCCCTGGAGTGTAAACGACCGGTATCTTCCCCGCTCCAGGGGCCTCCACTTGAGGTGAAGGTCGGTCCCCCAGACCTCGGAGATGATCTCGTCAATACCCGCGGCCACCGAAGTTTTGTCCTCGTCAGGGCAATAAAGGCCTTTCTCTCCGGTCAGGAAGGACCCGCCGAGCCGCAGGGTCAGCTCGTCGGTCAGTCCCCAGACGTTGTCGAGGTGGACAAGATAGGCGTAGTCGTCCTGCTCGTCGCCGTCGAACAGGTACTCGTTGCCGCCGTTGAGCACTCCTCCGGTGAGGTCCATGTACCAGGGCACGGGCACCAGATAGGACGCTTCCACGCTGAGCTCGTTGAGGTCCGGCCCGAACACCTGGCTCAAGATCATGGGCGGCTCGGCAAATGCCATGTGATGGAGGTGGTAGAGGTTGTGTCTTCCAAAGGTGTTCAGCATCTTGCCGGCCTTGATGGACACGGGTACGGGAAGCTGGAGTGTGGATACGTAAGCCTCTTCTATCTCCACTCCCCCCTCTTCCGTGCCGGCGAGGACCACCTTGGAGTTCATGTAAACGTCCACGTTCGAGGTCATCTCCACCGAGGCTTCCTGGAGATGCATGCCGTGCTCGAGGCCCATGCCGGGCCAGAGCGGGTTGTCCTCGCTGCTCGACATGGCGTAAAACAAGGTGTTCACGCTGATGGCGGGATTAAACGACCTGCTGATGCCGGTGGCAGAGGCATCAGCAGAAGGAGTCCGGGCCATGGCCGAAAAAGAAGGCAGGCCCAGCACAAGCACCACAAAAAACATCATTCTTTTCATAATTCCTCCTCGTTATGCCGGATAAGGAAATCGAACATGCCGCGGCAAGCCTGCATGAAGGCTGTTTCTCCGGTACTGTGCTTGCGCAGGGACACTCTCACGGGCATGCGATAATACTTCGAACACCCATTTTATCCGCGTTCGATAAACGCTCTTTTACAGGAGACACCGCGAGGGTAAAGGTTTCTGAAGGGAGTGATCAGGACAGGGGAGGAGCGCGGATGGATACGCTTGATTCGCAGAAGCCTTTATATTGATGGAAGCTTTTATAGACAACGGGCAGAAATGTGCCCGCTATGGAGGCAGGCACAGGCGGCGGAGAACTGCTTACAAGCCGTGTCTGCAAGGTGTGACAAAGCGGGCAGGCAGGGTCGGGGTTGAAAAAGTGGGAGGGCTCTTCAGCGAAGACTCCCAAGTAAGCCCCTGTCAGTGCCCATAAGGCGAGAAACACAAATGCTGTCTTTCGAAACTTCACTTGGCGCAATTTCTTTTTTCTTTCATTTTAACTTCCCAAAGTTTTTTAGCATAGCCCAACCTTCGCCGGCTGTCAATAGTGCTTTGTCACTCGAAAAAGAGGATAAGAAAAACTGCGAAAATCGAGGCGTTAGCCGCTCGCACGGCTTTCTCTTATTCCATAAAAAACGCTTGACAATACACTAGT
>CAYQTK010000027.1:0-32978 GCA_964420375.1 uncultured bacterium | reverse complement strand
CCGCGATCTTCATTAGACCCGTTCCCCTTTTTTCGAGTGACAGAGCACTAGTGTCGCGTCCCAGGATAACTTATATATTTTTAGAATTGCAACCGATTGGATAATTTATAGAAATGATTGCCGACATAATGAATCTTTCTCTGAGACGCCACACTGGCCCCGGGCTATAGAACGTCGCTCTTTCAGGGCTCTAACAGGCTTGTTTTGACTTTTTACGAGGGCATCTTCCCTTGCTGCTGCCAATTTTTTGTGTCAGCGAAAAACACCGCCTTTTGAAGCACCGGCGGGCCTGTGCTAAAGTTTAAGTTTAGGATCGGTTAAGCCTGATGAAAATCGCGATTGTCTTTCCTCGTATAAAAGAACAGGTTCATGGCATGTGGCCTCCGCTCGGGATGATCACCCTGGGCACGATCCTTCGAGATATGGGCCATGAAGTCCATTGCCTGGACTCCAGCTTCGACCCTTCGCTCGACAGGGTGGCGGACGAGTTGCGCCGCATCCGGCCGCAGGTGGCGGGTATCTCATGCTTGACCGATTTTTACGCTAATGCCGGCCGGGTGGTAAAAGAGGCCAAGTATTTGGGAGCTTCCACCGTTATGGGCGGACCACACCCCACCATCGCTCCGGAGCAAACCATGACCGAACTTCCCGAGTTGGACTACGCTGTACTCGGAGAAGCAGAGAAGTCGTTTCCCCTGTTGATCGAAGCGCTTGAAAAAGGGGAAGACGTCTCCTGCATACCCGGCATAGTCTTCCGTAAAGACGGCGAAACCGTTTTTACCGGGCCTGCCGAGCCGGTGGATGACATGGACTCCATCCCCATACCCGACCGTGAGCTCCTGGACGTTAACGACCAGTATCTGCGGGCGCGCGCGGCAAACCTGCACGCCACCCGCGGCTGTCCTTTCCGGTGCCGGTTCTGCCAGCCCACCCTGGAGAAGATGTTCGGCAAAAAGGTCCGCTATCAAAGCCCGGGGCGGGTGGCCCGAGAGATCGAGAAGTTCCATGAGCGTTACGGCATGCACGACTTCTTCTTCCATGATGACACCTTTACCATAAGCAGAAAGTGGATGGAAGGCATCCGCGACGCGCTCGCGGACAAGGGTCTTATAAAGGGCTTCCGCTACGTGGTCAACTCGAGGGTGGACACTTTTGACGAGGACAAGGCGCGCATACTAAAAAAAATGGGAGTTTATTACGTTCTGTTCGGTATCGAGTCCGGCTCACAGCAGATACTGGACTCGATCGGAAAAGGCACCACGGTGGAGCAGGCCCGGGAGGCTTTCCGCATCTGTAAGAAGTTCGGCTTCCGCACTCACGCCTATGTTCTGCTGGGCGCTCCCCAAGAGACTCCAGGGACTTTGCAGGAGACCGAGAAGCTCGTCGCCGAACTCCGTCCCTCCACCGTACATATCTCCATCTTCACTCCTCTCCTGGGCACGGACCTTTACGAGGAGTGCAAGAGAGACGGCCGGATCATGGTTGACAATTACTCGGAGATGGACTACTACCTGAAAAAGACGTCCTCCGGATATCCGCCTATCAGGATTCCCGGGCTCACCTACCAGGACCTTCTCGAAAGCAGGGCCAAGATCCTCGCCAAAAGAAGGCTCCGGGTTTTCTTCGACAACTTCGCCCAGCTTCTGCGCGATCTGGCACGTGATCCCAAGCCGGACAAGATCGTTTTCCGGTACCGGTTTTACAAGAGAATGCAGCATTACTTCGGATGAAGAGTTATCCGGTGAGGGCTTCCCGAAAAGAAACCGCGGGTCCGGGAAAGAGTCCCTGCCCGTGCCGGTTTCCAAATACGGAGTTGGCAGTGAGTTTTGATGGTGACGGAAAATAAAATTTCCAGCAGGGTTGTGCTGTCGGTCCTCGCCTTGTTCCTCATACTACAGGCGGTCATGGCGGTGCTGTCCTTTCGTTCGAAAGAAGACCTGCTCAACGAAAAGCCGGTTTTAAACGTCGACTTCTGTTCCCAGTACTACTGGGCCTATGCCGCGCGGGAGTTCTACGAGAGGGACAGCAAGCTCTGGGGATACGATCCTTACTTCATGGCCGGCTATCCGCTGGACTTTGTGTTCAACTCCGCCCTGCCGGTGCAGATCGCTGCGGTATTGACCGGCGACGCCAACCTGGCCCGCGTCATCAAGGCCTGCTTCGTTATAAGCCTGTTGCTGGTCCCTTTGACGTTGTACTTCGCCCTGTCCCAGTTCGGGCTTGGTAAAGGCCCCGCGCTCGCAGCCACCGCCCTGGGACTGGCTTACTTCTGGGCGGGAGAGAACTCCTTCTTTGCACACATGGGCATGATATCCGGTGCGTTCATGCTTCATTTCTTCCTGGTGCCCGCCGGCCTGCTGATGAGGTTCCTGCATGAAAGGACCAACCGGCCGTTCTCGTTTCTCATCTTTGCCGTGCCCGTCGCGTTTACCATCCACAAAACAGCTTTCGTGCTGGTGTTGCCCCTTGCCGCGATATGGGTATTGTTTTACTCCCGGAAGCTCTCCGGAAGGGAGCTGTTTATGATAGCCGGCGTGTTCGGTCTGGCTGCCATATTCAACCTGCACTGGCTCTATCCCTTCATCAAGTACCTGCATTTAAAGATCGAAGACCCGGGCACAACCTTCTTCCAGAGCGAGGGAGCACTGCGGATCATAAAAGACCTGGCAGCCGTTCCCGGCGTCCATCCCCACTTCGGAATTCCGCTGCTCCGGATCATCATAATCGCGACCGGCGTTATCGGAATGGTCCGGCTTTCTCGAAAGAACCCGGACATCATGCCGCCTCTGCTCGTCGGCATCGCCTTTCTGGGCATCCTCTCTTACTTCGGCTCGTACGGAGACAAACTCCAACATCTCCAGCCTTACAGATACGTGACCGCCTACTTTTACTTGTGGCTGCCCGCGGCCGGTTTCGGACTGCAAGTCATTAACGAGCGGATCACGGCCTTCAAAAAAGGTGAAATTGTCGGACCTTGCATCTTCGGCATTGCTCTAATCATTATAGTGGCCCTCCTGCCCGGCTTTGCCCTGTTTTCAAGAATCGCTCCCCTTAAAACCGGCATGGACGAGGACAGCAAAGAGCTTCTGAGCTGGGTTCGAAAGAATACCGACCGGAGCGCCCGACTCCTTATCGAGGACGTTAACGAGTGGGACACCCGGCCGGGCGAGAAGCCGCTTTACGGCGGAGCGAGAATGGTCCAACTTCTTCCTTTGCTTGTGCCGCGCGAGCTCGTGGGCGGACCGCTTCCCAACGCCTTTATCAAGCACCACTACGCGGGTTTCCACGACGGCGAGTTCTTGAACCAGCCGATCAAATATATGACCGACGCGGAACTGGACCAGGCCATGCGGCTTTACAACATCGGCTGGATAGTGGCGTGGACTTCCGACTCGAGAAAAAGGTTTCGGAGATACGGACCTGCAATGCTTGAAGAATCTATTGGTCCTTTTGACTGCTTTCGCCTGGAACGGGAGCACAGCTACTTCCTGCAAGGAAGCGGCCAAGTTGAAGTCGAGTTCAACCGCATCCGGTTAAGCCGGCTCGAGCCTGAAGACGGCAAAGTGGTCCTGTCATACCACTTTGCCGGGGGAATTCGCATCGAACCGCTGGGAGAAATAAAAAGATGGAGAAAAGGCAGCGACCCGGTGGGATTCATCAGCATCGAGGGCCCTTCGCGGGAGATGGTGTTGCAGCTTGGAGGGTAAACTGATAACAGTCCGGGTTCGAAAAATCTTCAGCGCCGCTTAAAGCTGTTATAATGAAACCCGGGCGCTTAAAGGCGGTCATAATAAAATGGAGACGAAGTGAGGGTTTCAAAACCACGTACCTCCGCGGTCATCCTAGCCCGCGATGAGCAAGAGACGATTGCCGAAGTGATCGAGGCAGCGTTTCCTCACGTAGACGAGGTCCTGGTTGTTGACGGGCATTCAAAGGACCGGACCGTGGAAAAGGCCGGCCAGGCCGGCGCCCGGGTTGTCCTGGACCATGGCCGCGGCAAAGGCGACGGCTACAGAAAGGGCCTTGCCGAGGCAAAAGGCGACGTGGTGGTGTTCCTTGACGCGGACGGCTCGCATGAGGCCGGCGATATGCCCCGGCTTACGTCGCCCATAGTGGAGGGGAAGCTGGACATGGTCATAGGAACGCGCTGGAGGGGAGGCTCGGACGACATTCATCCCAACCTGGCCCACTTCATCCGCGACATGGGAGGAACGTTTTTGTCAATGGCCATATCATACCGCTTCAAGGTCGAGATCACCGATTGTCTCTACGGGTACCGCGCAGTGGACCGGAAAAAGTTTCTTGAACTGGGACTCACTGCCGATGACTTCGACATCGAGCACGAGATGGTGATGAAGGCCTTGAAAAACGGGCTCCGCGTCGGCGAGGTCCCCAGCCACGAGTACGCCCGCCGCGGAGGCATGTCCAAGCTTCCTACCGCAAAGAAAGCGCACAAGTTCTTGTGGCGGCTTGTAAAAGAAATGTGGTAAAGAACGCGAAACCGTCTCCGCGAATAGGCGGGGGCTTTTATAAATCATTGCTGGTAAAAACATGGGAGGAAGGCTGAGAATAATATCACCCAGGCGCAAAGGAGCAAAGAATCGGGATTTTCTTGTTCATTCTAGTGTCTTGTCAAGATTAAAATGACGCATACCGTGCGAGCGACTTCAGTCGCGGTATCAGTCGCTCGCACTAAAATCATTCTTCTTGGAGGCGACAAAAAAACGCTTGACAGAGCACTAGCCCGGGAAACAGATGCTCGGTATTGATATGTAAAAGCAGGCGTTTTTTGAGGTTCGGGTTCATTGAAAAGCACTCCTTGAATAGAGTAGTGTAAAACACAGCAGAGGTGCAGTCTTGTTATATTTTCGCTTTGCGCCTTCGCGCCTTTGCGTGAAATAAAAATCTATTTTGGACAAAAGTGTTTATAAATAGTGCCTGTTGCGAAAACTCCGTTTTTGGAGTGCGCCTGCCGCACTTCAAAACAGCGCCGCGAAAGTAAATTAAGCCTCCGTTTCGCAACAGGCACTAAATAATTCGCAAGTTCGGTAACAGCCAATGAAAGTCCATCTTATAAATCCTCCTGCCGTCGACGGAGCAGACATTGTCCGGGAAGGCAGGTGCATGCAAAGGGCCGGCGCCTGGACAGCGGTATGGGCGCCCATCTCCCTGGCAACCATCGCCGCGGTGCTGGAACCCGAAGGCATCGAATGCCGGCTTTCCGACTGCATCATCGAAAAGACGGACCTGCAAACCCTTTGCGAGCGCGCCCGCGGCTTCGGCGCTGACCTCGTGGTGATGAACACTGCAACCCCTTCCATAGACTCTGACCTGGAAACCGTGCGGAGGCTCAAGGAGGACCTGCCCCATGCGGTTTTCCTGGCGATCGGCATCCATGTTACCGCGCTTTCCGAAGAGACCCTGGCAGCGTGTCCTGAGCTGGATGCAGTGGTCAGAGGCGAGCCCGAGATCACCGTAAGGGACGCTGCCCTGGCGATCTCCCGGAACGAGGATATTGCCGGAGTCCCCGGTCTCTCCGTCCGCCGGGGCGACAACACGCGGCACGGGCCCGAGCGCGAGCCCGCGGACTTGGACCTCCTTCCGCCGCCGGCGTGGCACCTGGTGCGGACTGATCTCTACCGTATGCCTTTCTCCGGAGACCCCTTTCTGCTGGTGGGCACTTCGCGGGGATGTCCCTTCCATTGCCGCTTCTGCGCAGACCCCGTCTACTACGGCCACGCGCTGCGCCTGAAGTCTCCCGAGCGCATCGTCTCCGAGATGGAAGACATCCGCGAAAGGTATGGCATACGCGATTTCCTGTTCTGGTCCGAGTCGTTCACCTTGAAGCGGGAATGGACCGTGCGCGTGCTGGAAGCAATCAAGCGCGCCCGCGGCGGCTTCCGAATCGTTTGCAACTCCCGCACCGACCACGTGGACCCGGAGCTTCTCTCCCTGATGCATGACGCAGGGATATGGATGGTGGGCTACGGCGTGGAGTCCGGCTCGCAGCGTGTGCTTGAGCTCATGGACAAAAAGACCACGGTGGAGAAAAACCGGCAGGCCATAGTCTGGACCAAAGAGGCGGGCATACAGGCCACCGCCCATATGGTCATCGGCTATCCGGGAGAAACCGCGCAAACCATTGAGGAGACCATTGACTTTGCTTGTTCGCTGCCGCTGGATTACGCTCAGTTCTACTGCGCCGCTCCGTTTCCGGGCAGCCCGCTGTACAAGGAGGCAACAGAAAAGGGCTGGCTTCGCAACGAGCCCTGGTCCCGCTTCGAGCAGAACTACTGCGTGATCGACACTCCGGAGCTCTCCGCGAACGAAGTGGAACAGTGGAGGAGACAAGCCTACCGCCGCTTTTACACAAGCCCGGCCCGGGTATGGCGGGTCCTCACCAAAGAGGTCGGCTGGAAAAGGCTGCCGCGCTTTGCCCGCATGATGCTCTCTTTTCGGGGGTGGGTCTGAATGGACATCCAGACCATGAAAACCATTGACCGCTATGCAGGCTATCCGCTTTGCGGCTCATTCCGGCTCTATGACCTGGCAAAACGGCTCGTATCCGGAAAGGCGAAGACAGCGGACACCATGCATGCCGCTTCCTGTGAACTCGAACCAGGCGCCAGGATCATGCTCATCAAGTTCTGGGGCATGGGAAGCCTTATACTTGCCGCGCCTTTGTTCTACGAGTTGAAAAGACGGTATCCGCAAGCCGAGCTCAACCTGGTGACGCTTACGCAGAACCGCGACATAGTAAGACTACTGGGCATCGCAGACAAAGCCCATTACCTGGACCTGCCCCCCCGCGCTACCCGCGTGTTCAAGAACATCGCCCGACTCTTCTTTGAAGTAAGCCGCCTAAGACCCCGGGTATCAATAGACCTCGAGTACCTGACCCGCTTCTCTGCACTGGTGAGCTACGCCTCCGGTGCGCCGGTCCGAGCGGGATTCCATTCCTGGGACGTATGGCGCGGAAACCTCCAGACCGTGAAAAAAGCTTTTAACCCCTACTGGCACGTTACCGGCAACTTCATCAATCTCGCCAACTTCAGCCACGATAACAGCCCGGGCGACATCGAGCCTCAACCCGCCCGCATCCACATTGACGGCTCGGAAGAGCAACAAGCAAAAGAGCTTCTGGTCTCCATGGGAGTGGACGAGTCAAAACGGCTCATCGCCGTAAACCCCAACGCCAGCACCATGGCCGCTGCCCGCCGCTGGCCCGAGTCGTACTTTGTCGAGCTTATCGACCGGATAGTAGAAGCGGGCCTGGGCACTCCCGTGCTCACGGGCTCTCCGAAGGAGGCCGATTACGTCTCCCGCGTCCACGCCGGGACAGGAAAGCCGGAAAAGGTCTTCTCCATTGCAGGCAAATCTTCGCTCCAGGGGCTAATAGGACTGCTCAAGCGGGCAAGCCTGTTGGTGACCAATGATACCGGCCCCCTCCATCTAGCTGACGCTTTGGGAACAAGGACCGTAAGCTTTTTCGGGCCGGAAACGCCGCGCCTGTTCGGGCCGCGCGGACACGGCCATACAGTGCTTTACCGCGACATCGACTGCAGCCCCTGCATAACCATCTACAACGCCAAGACCGTCCGTTGCATGAAAGGCGAGCCCGAGTGCCTCACCGGCATCACGGTGGACGAGGCTTTCAACGCCGTGGAAAAGGCGCTGGAGGAAGACCGGTGAAGGTCCTGCTTCTAAATCCTCCCGCGCCGGAGATCGTCATCCGCGACTATTACTGCTCGAAAACCACCAAGTCCAATTACCTGTTTCCGCCCGTGGACCTGCTCATGCAGAGCGGGCTTCTCGCAGACAAGCACGAGCTCGAGGCCATTGACGCAGTGGCCAAAAGAATGACGGCCCACGAGTGCATGGCGGCAGTAGATAAAACAGCTCCTGACGCCATACTGGGCCTGTGGGGAGCGGTTACGGACAGCGTGGACCACGACTTCTATGAGCGGCTCTCTTCGCGCGTTGCCGCGCCCGTCTTCATAAGCGGCGAGGTAGTCCTGGACGATCCGGAAACATGGCTTCGGCAAAGACCTTTTATCAAAGGTGTGCTTTCAAGGTTCGTCTCGTCCGGGCTTACCGACTTCCTGGAAAGCGGAGAACCCGGTCCCCACCTGCTGGTGCGGGAGAACGACGGTTTAAAAAAAGGCCCGGATGCATGGTCGCGCGAGTTCCGGGCCGGCCGGCCCCGACACGAGCTGTTTTTCCACAAAGGCTACAGCTTCAGCTTTGCAAGGGGAAAAGCGTTTGCAGTCGTGCTCACAGATTTCGGCTGTCCTTTCAAGTGCGGCTTCTGCGTCATGCCCGGCCTCGGATACCGGCTGCGGCCCCTCCAGGAAGTGATGGACGAGCTTACATATTTAAAAAGCAGGAACATAACCGAGCTGTTCCTGGCGGACCAGTGTTTGGGGGCCGACCGCGAGCGCAGCATCGAGCTTTGCCGAAAGATCGCCGCGGACACGCCGGGCATGGGCTTTACAACCTTTACCCGCGCGGACCTGCTTGATGACGGGCTTCTGGAAGCCATGTCCGATGCGGGCGCGCACACGCTTATCATGGGGGTCGAGACCGCGGACCAGGCCGCTCTCAAGTCCTACGGCAAGTCATTGGCACGGGAGAAGGTGTTGGAGGGCTTCCGAAAGTGCCGCGAAAGAGGCATCCGCACGGTGGCCACCTTTATCATCGGCCTGCCCGAAGATACCGAAGAAACCATTGCCGGCACCATGCGGCTTGCGCGCGAGCTGTCCCCTGATTTCGTCTCTTATAACGTGGCTGTTCCCCGCTCCGGCACTGTCTTAAAGGAGCTTGCAGCAAAAGAAGGCCTCTCCGATGAGAAGGTTGATCCCGACCAGGGCGGCGCCAGGATCAGCATGCGGACCCGGAGCCTCGACAAAGACGAGGTTGCAAGACTCAAAAAGAAAGCGGTGCGGGACTTCTACCTGCGGCCTTCGTATTTTATAAAACGCGTCCGGGGCGTGTCGTCCTTTCACCAGCTTTTGCACGAAGCCGGGGAGGGAGTGTCGCTTCTTCTTAAAAACATTTGATCCGCAAAAGTCGGGTTGTTAGTTTATCATTACGCGCTCGGAGCGGTTAGGAGGCGCAAATTGGCTGAGATAAAGATTCATACTCCGCAAGGGCCGGTTGTTTTTCATGGCGAGCGGGGGACCATGCTCGACGATATCATTCTGTCCGCGGGCGTACTTTTCGACCGTCCCTGCGGAGGGCGGGGAAAATGCGGCAAGTGCAGGGTGAAGGTCTCCGGCGAGCTGTCCGCTCTTAGTGAAGTCGAGAGAGAAAAGCTGAGTCCCGCGGACATTGAAGAAGGCGTGCGGCTTGCCTGCCAGGCTCGCGTGCTGGGCGACGCCGAGGTCTGGTTTGAAAGCGAGGTTGCATTTTCTGACAAGACCTTCAGCCTGGGATATGACCTCTCCCGGGTAAGCGGTGATCTGGGACTCGCTGTTGATCTCGGCACTACCACTGTGGCTGCTTTTGTGACGGGCCTTTCCGACGGCAAGGTTTACGCCGGCAACGCCACCTTGAACTTGCAGAAGAACTACGGGGCCGAGGTCATGTCGCGGCTTCTGGAAGGTGACAAAGACCCCGACCGGCTCGAGGAGCTGGCGTGGCAGAGCGTACGGGAGGCGGTGGCCGGACTTCAGCTTGAAGAGGACGTTCTCTCCCGCATAAAACGTGCGGTGGCTGTGGGCAACTCGGCCATGCACCACCTGGCGCTCAAGCTGCCCGTCAAAAACCTCTACCAGTCGCCTTTCCAGCCGCACACCCTGGAGCCGGGAGACGTGCAGCCCGTGGTGCTGAGTTCCATAGCGCCCAACATCCACAGCGTGAAGTTCGCGCCGCTTATCGGCGGGTTCGTAGGCGCGGACGCGCTGGCGTGCTTCATGTTCTTTTCCCTGGGACGCGAGACCGAGAACTCCGCGCTCGCCGTTGATTTGGGGACCAACGGCGAGGTCCTCCTTGCTGCGAACGGCAAGCTGCTGGCGGCGAGCACAGCCGCTGGCCCGGCATTCGAGGCTGTCAACATCTCCTGCGGCATGCGGGCTGAAGCGGGAGCGGTGACCTCGGTGCGGTGCTCGGACACGGACGGAGTGGAACTCGACACCATAAGTAAAACCACCCCGCGGGGGATATGCGGCTCCGGGCTTATCTCCGCGGTAAAGGCCATGGAGGATATCGGTGTTATAGACGTCTCGGGAAGGATAGCGGATAAATCGCCGCTTATGAACGTAAAGATCGAGACGGTTGACGGGATAAAAAGGGTCGTTCTTGCCGGGGGGGTTTACGTGTCCCAGTCGGACGTAAGAGAGCTCCAGAAAGCCAAGGGGGCCATCCGCGCGGCAGCGGACATCCTTCTCGAACACGCCGGGCTGGACCCGGCAGAGCTCTCCCGGGTGATTCTCACCGGCGGGTTCGGAGGCAGGCTGGACCCCCAGGAGGTCCTGGCTTTGGGCGTGCTCCCGCAAGTGCCGGTCGCGCGGGTCCTTTCCATACCTAACGGAGCGGGCATGGGCGCGGCCATGATGCTTGATGAACAGACCTTCGAGGAGGCCCGTGACCTGGCCGGCAGGATCGAGCACGTCGAGCTTAACCTGGACCCGGCTTTTATGGAGAAGTATGTTTCGAGTATGATGTTGGGAGAGGACCAAGGGGAGGCGTGATGTTCCCCATTCATGGCAAGGACAAGGAGGATTCGGATGAGTAAGATGAAGGCAGTCCACGGCAAGGGAGACATAAAGAAAGCGTCCTGCGACGTGCTGGGCGTGCTCTTTTTCGAGGATGAGCTGTCCCTCTCGCCGGTGGGCAGGTTCGCGGACAAGGCCACCGGCGGCGCCGTGACCAGGAAGATCGAGTCAGGCTTTAAGGGCAAGAAGAACGATGTCGAGCGGATTGCCGGGGGAAGCAAGGCCCCCTTCGGCGAGGTTGTGCTGTTGGGTCTCGGTCCTGCTGAGAAGCTGGAGCTGGAGAACTATCGCCAGGCCGCGGGTACGCTGGTGGGTACATTGGAAAAAGGCAAGAGTCTGCGGATCAACGTCGAGCTCCAAGACCCCAAGCGGGCAGGCTTGTCCCTGCAGGACGTGAGCCGGGCGTTCACAGTGGGAGCAATGCTCCGGAACTACCGCTACCTCGAGTACAAGACCAGAAACAAAAACGAGGGGCCGGTGGCCAGGATGTCGCTTTTCGGGGAAAGCAAAACGATTACCGAGGGGATCAAAAAGGGCACTGCTGCCGCGGACGCCCAGAGCTATGCCCGCGACCTGGTATATACCCCTTCCGCACAGATGACGCCCGAGGACTTCGTGGGGGAGGCCCGCAAGGTGGCCCGCTCGAGCAGCCGGTTCAACATCAAGGTCTGGAAGGAACAAGACCTCAAGAAGTCGAAGATGAACACCATCCTTGCAGTGGGCCAGGGCAGCAAACATCCTCCCCGCATGGTGGCCCTGTCCTACCAGGGCGCGCGCCGCTCCCGGCCGGACGTGGTGCTGGTAGGCAAGGGGGTGACCTTTGACTCCGGCGGCATATCCATCAAGCCCTCCCAGAGCATGGACGAGATGAAAGGCGACATGACCGGCGCGGCCGAGGTTTTGGCTGCGGTGTCCGGCGCGGCGAGCTTAAGTCTCCAGGCGAACGTGACCGCGGTCATTCCGCTGGCGGAGAACATGCCCGACGGGAGTGCGCAGCGGCCGGGCGACATTATCCGGACTGCTTCCGGCGTGACCGTCGAGGTCAAGAACACCGACGCGGAAGGCAGGCTTATCCTTGCCGACGCCCTGCACTACGCCACCACATTAAAGCCGAAGGCGGGCATTGTTGACGTGGCGACCTTGACAGGCGCCTGCTCTATTGCGCTGGGCAGCCAGGCCATCGGGCTCATGGGAAACAACGAAGAGCTTCTGGGAAAAGTGGGTGCTGCTGCGCTTGCAAGCGGGGAGCGGACGTGGCTCCTTCCCTTGTGGGACGAGTACGAAGAGCTTATCGAGTCGCAGGTCGCTGACATAATCAACACCTCGACCCGCAGGGAGGCCGGCACCATTGTAGGCGGCATGTTCTTAAAGCAGTTCGTGGGCGAGACTCCGTGGGCCCATCTTGACATCGCATCGGTGATGTGGACGCCCAAGGCGGGCCCGTATCTTGCCACGGGTCCTTCCGCCAAGGGCACCCGGCTTCTGCTCTCTCTTATCGAGTCGTTGCAGTAACGCTCGAAAGGGGGCCGGTGATGCGGCACTCGATTGAGCAAGGGGAGGAAGATGGACAATTACCATACCTACTTTGTGGTGAACCCTCATTCGGCAAACCAGCGCACGGGAAAGCTGTGGCCATCCATCAAGTCGCTGGCTGAAAAGCACCTGGGCGAGATCGGCTTCGGCCTGACCGAACAGCAGGGTCATGCCGTGGAGCTTACGCGCGAAGCCATCAAGTCGGGATACGAGATGATAGTTTCCCTGGGCGGGGACGGGACCAACAACGAGGTTGTAAACGGCTTCTTCGAGGATGGAAAGCCGATAAACCCGGAAGCTGTGTTTGCCGTGGTTTGTTCCGGCACCGGCTCGGACCTGATCCGCACTGCGGGCATTCCGCGCGATTTCAACGAGTCGTTGCCCATGCTTTCCGGCCGCGACGCCAAGCCTACGGACGTGGGCCATATGACCTTGCAGGACCACTCCGGCGAAGAGGTCGGCCGTTACTTCATCAATATCGCGAGCTTCGGCGTGGGCGGCGAAGTTGACGACCGCGTAAACCGGACCAGCAAGGTCCTGGGCGGACGGCTTTCCTTTCTGTGGGCTTCGTTGCGGGGAACGCTCGCATACAAGAACAAGACGGTGGAGATCGATCTCGACGACGGCGGGCCTTTTACCAGGCGGGTCTTCAACGTTGCGGTGGCCAACGGCCAGTACTTTGGCGCGGGCATGCGCACGGCCCCCGAAGCAGTCATGGACGACGGAATGTTCGACGTTGTAATACTCGGCGATTTCAGCTTTACTGAAGAGCTTAAGCTCACCCGGAAGATATATGACGGCGCTCACACTGTCATGGACAAGGTGGAGAGTTTCCGGGCGAAGAAGGTGGTTGCTAAGAGCGAAGAGCGCGTGCTTCTTGACGTGGACGGCGAACAGCCTGGCATGCTGCCTTCTTCCTTCCAGGTACTGCCTGCGGCCATAAAGATGAAAAGGCCTTGAAGTCGGAGGCTCAGGAATCGTCCGGATTTTTGCCGGCAAGCCATGAATATAAAAGCATCCCCAGCACCAAGGGAACCATCACCGCGAACAGCCCTCCGGTGACCGCCTGGATTCTTACGTCGGGCACCAGCACCCCGGTAGCGTAAAAAGCCAGAATTCCCGCAAGCACGCCGGCGCCCCCCACTGCCATAGCGATAAGCGCTGCCTTTGCCAATTACCCTCTCCTCCTCTTAAACCACTCCCGCCTGGAGCAAGTCATGAAGATGGATGATGCCTGCAAGCTTCTCGCCCTTGTCGTCCTTGCAGACCACCAGCGCGGTTATGGAATGCTGCTCCATCTTGCGGAGCGCCTCTTCCGCCAGATCACCGGGCGCCGCCCATTTCGGGCCGCCGGTCATGATGTCGCCTGCCGCCAGGCTTATGAACCCGCTGTCCTTTTCAAGCGTCCTGCGGATGTCGCCGTCGCTGATGATCCCCAGCAGGGTGTCGCCTTCCACGACTATGGCATGGCCCAGCATCTTGGAGCTCATCTCGTAGATGATGTCCTTGAAAGGGGTGTCCCTTTTGACAAGGGGAAGATTGTCTCCGGTGTGCATGAGATCGGACACTCGTAAGAGGAGCTTCTTTCCAAGAGTGCCGGAGGGATGGAGCCTGGCGAAGTCCTCTTCGGTGAAGCCCCGGCGCTGGAGCAGGGCAAGCGCAAGTGCGTCTCCCATGGCCATGGTCGCAGTGGTGCTCGCAGTGGGAGCGAGCTGTAAAGGACATGCCTCCTCGTCCACGCTTACGTCAATCACGACGTCAGCCGACCTTGCCAGCCTCGAGCTCTTATTGCCCAGAAGCCCGATAACGGGCAGGCCCAGCCGCTTGAAGGCAGGGACAAGCGAGATAAGCTCGTCGGTCTCTCCGCTGTTAGAGAGCAGGACCACTACATCGTTCGCGTCGATCATGCCCACGTCGCCGTGGACCCCTTCGGCAGGATGCACAAAGAACGCTGGAGTGCCCGTGCTTGCCAGGGTGGCCGCGATTTTTCTTCCTACCAGCCCGGACTTTCCTATGCCTGCGACAATGACTTTTCCGCGGCAGGAAAGAATGATCTCCACCGCCCGCACAAAAGACTCGTCTATCCTCTCCGCCAGGCCGGTGATGGCCCGGGCTTCAATCTCCAGAACCCTCTTTGCTCTTTCTATGCTCATTTTCGTTTTACCAGCGTATCAAGTTCGAGAAGCATCTCGAGCAGCGGCTCGACCGACTCGAGCGGCATGGAGTTGGGCCCGTCGCACAGCGCCTTTTCCGGGTCGGGATGCACTTCCATGAACACGGCGTCCACTCCCGCGGCAACCGCGGCGCGGGTGAGCAGGGGCACGAACCCGCGCTCTCCTCCGGAAGCACTGCCGCGGGCCGCAGGAAGCTGCACCGAGTGGGTGGCGTCGAATATTACCGGGTAGCCGGCGCCGCGGATGATGTCGAGCGAGCGCATATCCACCACCAGGTTATGGTATCCGAAGCTTGTTCCCCGCTCGGTAATGAGGATACTTTGGTTACCCGCTGCTTCCACCTTGGCCGCTGCCTGTACCATATCGCCGGGTGCCATGAACTGGCCTTTCTTGATGTTGACGGGCCTGCCGGTCTTTCCAGCGGCCACGAGCAGGTCCGTCTGCCTGCACATGAAAGCGGGAATCTGGATGATGTCGAGCACCTCCGCGGCAGGTTTAACCTCTCCCACCTCGTGCACGTCGGAGATAACCGGCGCTCCGGTCTCCTCTCTTGCTTTGTTGAGCAGTGCCAGTCCTTGTTCCTGGCCGGGTCCCCGAAAGCCGCTGATGCTGGAGCGGTTGGCCTTATCATAGCTGGACTTCAGCACCCAGGGTATTCCCAGCCTGTCGGTGATCTCCTTAAGTCCATGCGCGGTCTTTAAAAGGGTATCTTCGGACTCGATAACGCAGGGCCCGGCTATGAGCACGAGAGGCGCTCCGCCTCCGATGGACAGCTTGCCGGCGTTCACGGTGCGTGTAGTTGGCAGGACCATCACTTCTTTTTCTTGGCTTGGCTCTTGCGGGTTGTCGAAGATTTCCCGGCTGTTTTTCTGGCGGTTGCTTTCAGTGCAGGTTTTTCTTTTTTGTATCCCTTGGCCGCACGGATGAACTCCCTGAACAAAGGATGCGGTTCCCACGGTCGGGACTTGAACTCGGGATGGAACTGGCATCCCAAAAACCAGGGATGCTTCTTCCGGTCGAGCTCGACGACCTCGATCAGCAGCCCGTCGGGTGTAATGCCCGTCAATCGCAGTCCCTTTTTGCAAAGCCTGTCGCGGTAGTCGTTGTTGAACTCGTAGCGGTGACGGTGCCGCTCTGCTATTTCCGCGTTGCCGTACGCGCGTAATGCTTGGGTGCTGTTTTTGAGTACGCAGCTCCAGGAGCCCAGCCGCATGGTCCCTCCCAGTTGGTCTATGTACTCCTGCTCGTGCATGAGGTGGATCACGGGATGGGGGGTTTGAGTATCGAACTCGGTGGAGTTGGCGTTTTTGAGGCCGGCCACGTTCCTGGCGAACTCGACGGTGGCGAGCTGCATTCCCAGGCAGATACCGAAGTAGGGGACATTTTTTTCGCGGGCGTACTGGATGGCTTTTATCTTTCCTTCGGTTCCGCGCTGTCCGAATCCTCCGGGCACGAGTATTCCGTTGCAGTCGCCGAGAAGTTCTTTCAAGGACACTCCTTCTTCGATCTGTTCGGAGTCCACGAACTGAAGGTTCACCCTGCAGTTGTTGGCTATGCCGCCGTGGACCAGGGCTTCGTTCAAGCTCTTGTACGACTCGGTAAGCTCGATGTACTTTCCCACGATGGCTATTTTGACCACGTCCTTGGGGTCTTTTACGCGGGCGGAGATTTTTTCCCACTGGCCCAGCTTGGGCTCTCCGGTCCATATGCCCAGCACGTCCACCACCTGGGAGTCCAGTCCTTCTCTATGGAGCATGAGCGGGACTTCGTAGATGGTTGCGGCGTCCTCGGCGGAGACCACGCGGGAGGGCCGGACGTTGCAGAAGAGTGCGATCTTTTCCTTGAGCTTTAAGTCCAGCGGCTGCTCGGTTCGGCAGATGAGGATATCCGGCCGGATACCGATCTCCTGGAGCTTGTTGACGCTGTGCTGGGTGGGCTTGGTCTTGAGCTCGCCCGCGGCGTTCATATAAGGCACCAGGGTGACGTGAACGTAGCAGCAGTGCTCTGGTCCCACGTCGAACTGGAACTGGCGGATGGCCTCCAGAAACGGCAGGCTCTCGATGTCGCCCACTGTGCCGCCGATCTCGATGATGGCTATGTCGGTTTTTCCCGCGGCCTCTTTGATGCGGTTCTTGATCTCCTCGGTGATATGGGGAATCACCTGGATGGTCTCGCCCAGGTACTTGCCCTGTCTCTCCTTCTGGATCACTCTCTCGTAGACCTGGCCGGTGGTGCAGTTGTTGCGCCTGGTCAGCCGGGCGTTGGTGAATCGCTCGTAATGTCCCAGGTCCAGGTCGGTCTCCGCTCCGTCGTCGGTTACAAAGACCTCCCCGTGCTGGAAAGGGTTCATGGTTCCGGGGTCCACGTTGATGTAAGGGTCCAGCTTGGAGAGGCTCACCTTTAGCCCGCGGGCCTCGAGCAGGGCCCCGATGCAGGCCGCGGAAAGTCCCTTGCCCAGGCTGGACACCACTCCGCCGGTCACGAAAATAAACTTGTTCTTGCGTTCTTTCTCTGCCATGGACATTGCAATCCCCGCTGTAAGGATATGGTTTTCAAAGTCGGACTATTGTTTCCGGGCGCCCCAGAGCAGCGATCTTGTCGCACGAGACAATGACATTATAACCGGAGAGGGCAAATTAAGAAATACCCTCTTTTTCAATGACCTCTTCCACCTTCTTAACGTCCGCTTCCACGTCAACCCCCAGGGAGTCGTGGGGAGTGGTGACCACCTTGATGTCAAAGCCCCACGCCAGCACGCGGAGTTGCTCGAGGAGCTCGGCAGCTTCCAGTTCAGTGGGGGGCAGCCTGGTCAAGGCCTGGAGAAAGTTGGACCGGTAGGCGTAGACGCCGATATGCTTCATGGGAGGGGGCACAAGCTCCTCCGGTCTTTTGCCGGTCTCTTCCCATCTTTTTAAGAGTTCATCCTTGTCCCGGAAATAAGGTATGGGATGCCGGGAGAAGTAGATGGCGTTGTCCTGCTCGTCGCAGATCACTTTGACGATATTGGGGTTTAAAAAGCTTGCGCAGGACTCGATAGGATGTTTCAGGGTGGCCATACCCAACCTGTCGTTTTCCCGGAAGGGCTTTACAAGAAGCTCGAGGCTGTGGGGGTTTATGACCGGCTCGTCGCCCTGGACGTTGATGATGATGTCCGCAGAAATCTTGTCAGCGGCCTCGGCGCACCTTTCCGTGCCGCTCCGGCACTCGGTGGAAGTCATTACATACTTTCCGCCGAAAGCGGCGACCGTTCTCTGCACCCTTTCGTCATCAGTGGCCACGATAACGTCGTCAATCCCTTTTGCCTGGCCGGCCCTTTCCCATACCCGCCGGATCATGGGCTTGCCGGCTATGGGGTAGACGACCTTGCCGGGAAATCGTACCGACGAGTAACGGGCGGGAATAATAACTACGACCTTCATGGTTTGCGCTTCCTGTCGGGACTAAAGTATACCAGACGCTCGCGGCCTTTCAAAACCGGCTTTAAAAATAGGGTGTGCGACATATTTGGTGGCTGTTGCGCCGGCCTGGTTTTTCGGGATACTGATCTGATAGTATCCAGGATCATCAGGAGGGAAACAGGGGTAAAAGCGAAGGTGGGATTAAAAAGAGAAGGAAGGCACTTGTGGAAAAGCTTGAAGCGAGCGGGGAGTTCAGGGAAGGTGGGCCACGCGGTTTTGTCCTCGAAACTGCGGGGGGGGTGGCGAAGCCACGGGCTGAATGTTCCCAAACCATGCCATCTCTCCGGCATAGTAAGGCGGGATCAATCCTTTACAACGAACATTGCTCCGGATGGGGGGTGGGGTAAGGGTTCGGTTGGTAGTGTCTTGTCAAGATTAAAATGACGCATACCGGGTGAGCGAAGAAAGTCGCGACTAAAAGTCGCTCGCACGCAGCTTATAAATTTTAATGTGATCCGCCACTACTGCTCCGTAAAATGCTTCTCGAAGAATAGAAGGTCATCGTGCGAGCGGCTGATACCGCGATTCTCGTCGGCGCTGTTCCCCTTTTTTCGAGTGACAGAGCACTATGTGACTTGCTTCGGCTGTGGCAGCCACCATCGCGATTGCCGGAGGGTCGTTAGGTGGAGTCGTTCATCCTGGGGGCCACCCACGCAGTTTCGAGGACGAAACCGCGTGGGCCACCCCGGAGGCAATGACCACCAAATATGTCGCACACCCTTAAAAATATCATGAGCGGACATCGTTTCAGGCAGAAGTGCTCATCTTCCGGCTCCGAGGTTTTCTGCGGATGGCCTGGCCGATAAAGACCAAGCAGGCGGTGAGGGTTAGAGCGACGGCAACAACGGATATCCAGGCGCCGGTGACAAGCGAAGCAGGCCGGAAGCGAAAGCTCACCACGTGCTTGCCCGCGTCTAAAAACACTGCCCGGTTTATGCCGTCGGCGTGATAGATCACTGCTTCTTCGCCGTCAGCCAGCGCCTCCCATCCCCTGGTGGAGTAGTCCCTTATGACGAGCAGGCCGGGTTTCTCAAGCTCGGTCTCGATTATAAGCGTGTCTCCGTCGGGCTCGCGTATGGAAACTATCTCCGCGTCTTCTGCCGCGCTGCCATGGAGCGGCAGGTTGACAGGGGGATCGGGAGCGGGCCGTACTTCCCTGCCATGTTTCAGCGCTGACTCCCTGGCCAGATGAGTGACATATTTCCTGGCGTGGGTGTTCAATGCCTCTTCCAGTGCCTTTTTCCTGGTGGGCACGAAGTCATATCTCCTGGAAATGAAGAGCCGGGGCGACTCGCTGGAGGTTTCATACACCGCCAGGTTGGGTGTCTCTATCAGAAAGGCGGGTTTAAGATACTCGGCCAGCCGGAGCCTCTTAATCCACTGCCGGCGGGGTTTGACGGTGGTGATTACATATTTCATTGAAAGAAGACGGAAGACCCGGCCGGGATTATTCTTGACGGTAGTGGGATCATCAAGCTCATGGATCATTTTCGGCACTGTGGCGTAGGCCCCCGAGGTATAAGATATGCCGTCGAGGACGCCCCAGTTGTACTTCAGGGAAAAACGCGGTCCCGCTCTCCAGTGAGGATAAGTATCATCATCAATATAAACGCGTCCCGGCCCTTGCTGTTTCAATATCTGCGCAGTTTTGGAAGGCTGGAAGAAGTCGTAACGGGGGTTCAGCGAGAACACCGGGCAAGCGGTCAACAGGTCGAGCGCGGCAACTCCGGCTGCAACCAGTATGAGGGGCCTTCCCCTGAAGCTTTGCAGGGACGCGGGAAAAAGGATAATGAGCGGGACGACCAGGGTAAATATAGCGATGCGAACCAGGTCTTGCAATATACGCACCGCAGAGGTCTCCGGGTTCATGCTTTGTTCCTTGACAACGTCCGCGGCGGACACCGCCCACACCATGAGTATTACTGCCGCTCCTCCGTAAATCAGGCTGGCCATGAGCGCTGACCTGCGGCGCGAGTGCACTTCTGCAAGTATAGAGGGGGACTCCCGCAGACCCATGGCTGTTGCTGCGAGTACCAGCATGGCCGACCACGTAAAGAGCTTGGCCGGGAACCTGAAGACTTTTAGAAAGGGCGCCAGCTCCATGACGGCGGGCACTAGCGGGCTGAAGCTTCCCATCGCTGGCAAGCAAAGCAGTGCGGCACAGGCTGTCAGGCTTAGGGCTGTTTTTCGCTGGTAATGCTTTTTTAAGAGCGCTGCGAGAAGAAGCAGAGGGGTCAACATTCCCAAATACACGGTCTGGAACCAGAGTCCCTGGCCGTGCAAGGAGTTGGATATCTCCGGCATCCATATGCTCTTCTCGTACATCTGTCCGAAAAAACGTGGCGCGAACAGGTTGACAAGTCGCAGCGGATGCAAGGAAAAGGTAAGAGCTTCTTCCAGAGGCAGGCCTGCTCCGCGCCTTGACTCGGGCAGCACTGCGAGGGCGGGCATCCATATTACTGCGGTAATACCCATGACCAACACAGTGGAAGCGGCCAGTGCGGCCAGGTCCTTCTTCCTGGAGTCCGCGGGGCTTGCAAGCGCGAGGAAGCCGAGCACGGCAAGGGACACGCCCGTGCCCACCAGGTCGCCCTCCACCGCGACCATGGATACGCAAATCGCGGTGAGGGGTATGCGCAGCTTGAGGTTTCGGACGGCGAGGAACGCGGCCAGTATCAAGGGGTACCACGCCGCGGAGGTGAAGTAAGGGATGTTGCTGATGCGGCTTATCATGACCCCTGCAAGCGGCCAGGCAAGGCCCAGGAACACGGCACAGGCCCATGACCGGACCAGGGAAAGGCCGAGGATATATGCGGCCGCTCCGGCGAGGAGCGCGTAAACAATGATGGTGGCCACCTGGGCGTTATACGTGTCGTTAAGAAGGTACAGGACCAGGCGGGGGGAGTAGAGTGCAAACGTAGGGTCTGCAGCGCGATAGAAGCCCGTTCCCAGATGGGGGCACCAGGCAGTAAAGCCGTGCTCTTCGAGGTCTTCCACGTGGGAGCGAAGCATGACGTAGTTTATGTCCGAGGTGTCCTGGGAGTAGTAGACCTTGTTTGTGCTTATGGGACTGGTATAGGCGAATATTACCGCGGCAAAGATGATCGCCAGCGCCACGAGGTGTTCCCGGGGGCGGACCCCCTGGCCGTTCATTAAAGAAGTGGGTTCTGTCCTGCTCATGGACATACATGATACTAGTGATCAGCTTTTGGAGACAACCCCGCGGAAGTGGTGATGTAATAAAAAAGCCCCGCCGAACGGCAGGGCTTGTGATCTTTATTTCGGTTTTAATCAGTCTTTGTACTTGGGCCTTTCCTTGTCCAGTCCGGCTTGTTTGATGACCTCGGGTATTATCTCCTCCCAGGCCACCGCCATGATGTGCACGCCGTGGACCCCGGGTATCTCCATGACCTGGTTTATCTCCTCCCCGGCTATCTTGACGCCCTCGGCCCTTATCTTCTTTATCCGCTCCTGCTTCTCCTCGATGCCTTCCGCTGCTTTCTGGAGCCGCTCGACTTTTTCGTCGGGAACGATGACGCCGGCCACGTTGTCGCGCATGTACTTGGCCATCATTACGCTTTTTATGGGGATGATGCCGGCCATGATGTGTGTCTTTTCGTGAAGGCCGCGGTTTCTTGCCTCCTCCATGTACTTCTTGAAGATGTCCATGGCGAACACCGGCTGGGTCTGGATGAACTGCGCTCCAGCTTTTATCTTCTTTGCCAGCCTGGACACTCGGTACTGCATGGGATGTCCGAAGGGGTTTGCCGCAGCCCCCAAAAAGAGGTGCGGGGGTTCGGTCTCGAGATCGTCCCCGTTCATGAACTTGCCCTCCCGGAGCGTTGCGAGGCACTGGAGAAGCTGCATGGAGTCCAGGTCGTGGACGTTCTTGGCCCCCGGATGGTTTCCCAGGGTCTGGTGGTCTCCGGAGATGGCCAGCACGTTCATGATGCCGTGTGCGGAAGCCCCCAGCACGTCGGCCTGTATGGCGAGCCGGTTCCTGTCGCGGGTGACAATCTGGACGACGGGGTCCATTTCCATCTGCTTTAGCATGATTCCGGAGCCGATGGAAGACATCCTCACCACCGCGGTCTGGTTGTCGGTAATGTTAAAGGCGTCGCAGTGGGGCTTTAGAAGCTCGGCGTTTTGTTTGAAGTGCTCGACGTCCACTCCGCGCTTGGGTCCCAGCTCTCCGGAAACCGCAAAGGTCCCTTCGTTAAACACCCGTTCGAGATTACTCTGCCTGGCCATCGGAAGCCTCCTTGGTCTGCGTCAGGTCTTCGCGGACCTGCTTTCGGGGACCGCCGTCCCGCGAGCTCACCCAGTTCTTGGCGGGTATTACTTCATCGAGCAGCTCGAGCCTTCCCTGCTCTTTGAGGCGGTCATAGATGAGTTGCCATCCGCAGGGCACGTCAGGGTTTATCTCGCACTTGCCGTTTTCCGATCCTCCGCAGGGCCCGTTAAGAAGTGACTTGGAGCAGCGGGCGATGGGGCAGACGCCTCCGGTGAGATGGAGTATGCAGTCGCCGCACATGAGGCATCTCTCCGAGAAGATGCCCGGCTCGTCGACCACTCCGATAAAGGTGGTGTTGAGTCCGGGCAGCACGGGCTTATGGGGAAACTTCTCACCCAGAAACTGCACGCCCGCGCCGCAGGCCAGGGACAGCACTGCGTCGGCCTGCTCGATGTCTTCCCTGGCGGGTTCGAAATACTCGTGCTCGCACTGGCGCTCGATGCCGCCGTCCTTGATCTCGATGTCCGTGCCTTCCTGCTTGGCCTTCATGCGCAGCATGGAAGCCATGATCTCCGCTTCCTTGTTGCCGCCTTCATGACAGACCGCTACGCAGGTGTTGCACCCGAACACCAGGACCTTTTTATAGCCCTTGATCATCTCCCACACTTCATCCAGCGGTTTTTGCTTTCCCACAATCATTTTATCTCACTCCTTCCCGGACCGTTCGCACATGGCCCACCATATGGGGGACGGGCCCAGGTTTCTGATCCTTTCCGTGAAGTCGGTACAGATTCGGGCCCATGTCGGGCCTTCCGCCGCGGAGAGGTTAAACATCTCGAGCCGCGCCGGGTCAATGCCCACCTCGGGCAGACGTGTTTTCAGGTAATCTGTTCTTTTTCTCGCGTACGTATTTCCTTCCAGGAAATGACACTGCCCGGGCAGTCACCCGGCCACGAAAACGCCGTCCGCTCCCCTCTCGAACGCCCGCATCACGTAGTAATGGTCCAGCTTGCCGGTACAGGGCAGCCGGATGATCTTGACGTTGGTGGGGTATGAGAGCCTCATCACTCCCGCCAGGTCGGCGGCAGCGAACGCGCAGTAGTGGCAGGCGAACGCCAGGATGTTCGGCTCCCAGTCGGGGGGAATCTCCCGCGGCGTTTCAATGGAGGACTTGTCCTCCTTGGCAGCCTCAGCTTGTTCCGTCATTACTTAAACCCTCCTTCAATATATAGAGGAATCATTTGCAGCTTTAATGCAGTCTTAATGCCGGTTATGATCAGTCAAACGTTTACTAATCGTTTTCCTCTCAATAAGTCCGCGTCTGAAAGACTTTAGTCGCGACTTGCCTTGTCGGCGTTGTTAAAGAGATCATTATAGAAATCCTCTTTACGAACATGCCTGTTCGGTCGCGGCGTCTATCATGGCCTCGATCTGGTCATCGCGGAAGTTGTTTACCTGGAAAGCCTTGGCCGGGCATACTCCCGCGCAGATGCCGCAGCCCATGCACTTGACCTCGTTGTGGCTCACCTTGCCGTTCTCGTCGATATAGGGCGAATCAAAGGGACACACTCGGAAGCATGACAGGCACGACATGCATATGTCGGGGTCATGCTTGGAGATGATGCCGGAGACGGACAGCCTGTCGTGGGAGAGCAGTACCCCTGCCCTGCCCGCGGCAGCCATGGCCTGGCTGATGGTCTCGTCCAGGTTCTTGGGGGCGTGGTCCAGGCCGCACAGGTAGATGCCCTCGGAGGGGAAGTCCACCGGCCGGAGCTTGACGTGGGCCTCGAGGAAGTAGCCGTCCTCGTTGCGCGTCAGCTTGTATGTCTTACCGATGTCCTCCGCGGACGGATGGGGCCGGAGCCCGGTGGACAGCACCAGCCAGTCGGCCATGATCTCGATCTCCCTGCTTAGCATGTAGTCCCATGTCCTTACCTTCACCTTGTCGCCCGACGACTCGACCTGTGGCTTGTGCTCCGGCTCATAGCGGACGAACATGACTCCCAGGTCGCGGGCCTTCTTGTAGAAGTCCTCCCGGAGACCGTAGGTGCGGACGTCGCGGTAGAGTATGATCACGTTGGAGTCGGGATCGGCCTCCTTTACGGCAATGGCGTTCTTGATGGCGTCCTGGCAGCAGATGCGGCTGCAATAGTTGTGAGGCTCTTCGCGCGAGCCCACGCACTGGACCATTACATAGGTCTGTCCGCCCGAGGGCTTCTTGTCCTCTATCCTGTTCTCCAGCTCGCGCTGGGTTATGACCCTTTCGTTCTGCCCGTAGAGGTACTCCTCGGGCTGGTACTCGACTCCGCCGACCGCGATTATGATGGCGCCGTGCTCGAAGGATGATCCGTCGGTAAGCGTGGTTTTGAAGTTGCCCACGTACCCGTCGGTGGATTTGACCTCGGCGCCGGTGTGAACGGTGATGCGGGGATGGTTCTTGACCCGTTCGACCTGGCCTCTCAGGAACTCCTGCACGTCGCTGCCGTCGAGGAGGCGGCGGACGTTGCGGACCAGGCCGCCGAGTTCCTCTTCCTTCTCGACTATGTGGACGTCAAAGCCCTGCTCCGCCAGGGAGATGCCCGCGCTCATGCCGGCAACGCCTCCTCCGACCACCAGTGCCGCGGAGTTGACCTCGACCGAGTCGGTCTGCACCGGCTCGAGTTTGGCCACCTTGGCCAGGTTCATCTTGACTATATCTATGGCCTTGTCTGTGGCGGTCTCGTTCTGGCCCATGTGACACCATGAGCATTGCTCGCGGATGTCGGCCAGCTCGAACAGGTACTTGTTGAGACCTGCGTCCCGGATGGTGTCCTGGAACAGCGGCTCGTGGGTCCGGGGGGTGCACGAGGCCACCAGCACGCGGTTCAGGGACTTTTCCCGGACCAGCTCTTTAATCTTCTCCTGGGTGTCCGCGGAGCAGGCATAGAGCACGTTTTCCGCGTGGGCGACCCCCGGCCGGTCTTTGATGGCCTCGACCACCTTTTCGGGGTCAACGGTCTGGGCGATGTTGATGCCGCAGTGACAGACGAACACCCCGATACGGGGCTCTTCACCTGCCACGTCCTTTTCCGGAGGAAGGTCCTTGGTGACAGTCTCGGTTCCTCGCGCCTCACCCAGCAGGGCCATGGCTTCGCCCGCCACCGCGCTTCCCTGGCTCACTGTCTCGGGAATGTCCTTCGGGCCCTGGTAGGTCCCGGTTACAAACACTCCCGGCCGGCTGGTATCCACCGGCTGGAAGGACGAGGTCTGGGCGAAGCCGTACTCGTCGGGTTCGATTCCGAAAACTTGTGCGAACTCGATGGCGTCCTTCCTGGGCTCGAATCCGATGGAGAGGATCACCATGTCGAACTTTTCATCCACCAGTGTCCCGTCTTCTTTGGCGTACCTGAGCATCAGGTCGCCGGTGCCGGGCTCTTCCCGCACCATGGATATCATGGCCCGCTGGTATCGCACGTCATACTCGTTCCGGGCCCGGTCCACATACTTGTCGAAGTCTTTCCCAAAGGCCCTCATCTCCATGTAGAAGACGGTCGGTTTTATCCGATCGTCGTGCTCCTTGGCGATGATGGCCTGCTTGGTGGCGTACATGCAGCACACGGACGAACACCAGGGGTTGGCGTTATGCGGGTCACGCGAACCCACGCACTGGATCCAGGCGACCTTTTCGGGGTGCTTGCCGTCGCCCGGCCTTTTGATCTCGCCCTGGTAGGGACCGGAGGCTGACAGTATCCGTTCGAACTGGATCGAGGTTATAACGTTCGGCCACCGTTTATAGCCGAGCTCCGCCTTCCGGGCCGGGTCGTACCGGTCGCAGCCGGGAGAAAGGATGACCGATCCCACTTTGAACTCAATGGTCTCTGCTGTCTGGAAGTGGGCCACCGCGTCTGCCTCGCAGGCCTTTTCGCAAAGCAAGCACTCGCAACAGCCGGCGCAGTCGAGGCACCGGGAGGCCTCTTCCAATGCCTGCTCCTCGCTGAAGCCCAACTCCACTTCATTGAAGCTTTTTATCCGTTCTTCCGCCGGCAGCTTGGGCATCTCGGCGCGGGGGCATTTTTCCAGGCCCTCGATGTCTCTTATGTACTTCTCGCGACTGGTGACCTTGGCAGGCCGGTCCTTCAGGTTCATCCCCCGCAGATAACGGTGAATGGACTCGGCAGCGTCCCTTCCCATGCCGATGGCCTGGACCACGGTGGACGGTCCGGACACCACGTCTCCGCCCGCGAACACCCCTTCCATGTTGGTCTCGAGGGTGACCTCGTCGGTTTCGATGCAGTTCCAGCGATTGGTGTCGAGCCCCCCTTCCTTGGCCGGCTCGATCTCGGGCTCCTGGGATATGGCCGCGATCACTGCGTCGCACTCGACTTGGAAGTTGCTGCCTTCTAGGGGCACGGGCCTCCTGCGGCCGCTCTGGTCCGGCTCGCCGAGCTCCATCTTCATAAGCTCCATGCCGGTGACCTTGCCGTTCTCTCCCAGTATCTTGACGGGGGCCACCAGGTTCTGGATGTTTATGCCCTCGAGCTCCGCTTCCTCGATCTCCCACGAGTTGGCAGGCATCTCCTTGTGGGTCCGCCGGTAGGCTATGTCCACGTCCGAGCCCAGCCGGAGCGCGGTCCGGGCCGAGTCTATGGCTGCGTTGCCGCCGCCGATTACGATGACCTTTTTGCCGAGCTTCGTCTCTTCGCCCAGGTTCACCTTGCGCAAAAACTCGATGCAGTCCCAGACCCCTTTGTACTCGTCCTCGCCTTCGATCTTGAGCTTGAGCGCCCGGTGGGTTCCGAGCGCCAGGAACACGGCCTTGAAGCCGTCCTGCTTCAGGCTCTCGATGGTGAAGTCTTTTCCCAGCGACTGGTTCAGTTTGAGCTCGATCCCGTGGGAGAGTATCTGGTCTATCTCCTTTTGTACGACCTCGGCGGGCAGGCGGTACTCGGGAATGGACACGCGCAGCATGCCGCCGGAGACCGGCAGCTTCTCGAACACGGTAACCTGGTAGCCTTGCAGGGCCAGGTCGCGGGCGCAGGTCATGCCCGCGGGACCGGAGCCTATCACCGCCACCTTCTCGAGCTTCTCTTCCGGGAGCGGGGGAGTTTCGAACCCGCCGTGGGCGTCTTCGTAATCGGTGAGAAAGCGCTTCAGGGAGCAGATGGAGACCGGCTCGTCCAGGTCCTTCCTGCGGCAGGCACTCTCGCACGGGTGGGTGCACACCCTGCCGATGCTGGCGGGAAAGGGGTTTGTCCTTCGTACCACTTCCAATGCCTCTTTGTAGCGGCCCGACCTGGTAAGGGCCACGTAAGCGTGGGCGTTGACCTCTGCCGGGCAGTCCACCCGGCAGGGCGAGGTCCCCTTTTTGTCAATGCCCACAGCGCCGGGCACTGCCTGGGCGAACCTGCGGCTTATGGCGGTGCGGGGGGCCAGCTCCTGGTTGAACTCGGAGGGCATTTGTACGGGACAGACCTGTACGCACTGCTCGCACCCGGTGCACTTTGTAAGGTCCACGTAGCGGGGCGCTTTTTTAATGGTGGCGGTAAAGTCGCCGGCCTGGCCTTCGAGCTTTTCCAGCTCGGCGTCGGTGGTGATGTCTATGTTCAAGTGCCTGCCGACCTCGACCATCTTGGGCGAGATCATGCACATGGCGCAGTCGCCGGTGGGGAAGGTCTTATCCAGCATGGACATGGTCCCGCCGATGGAGCTTTCCCTCTCCAGTATCTCCACCTTGAATCCCGAATCGGCCAGGTCCAGGGCGGCCTGCATGCCTCCGATGCCCCCGCCCGCGATAAGGACCGAGCCTCTCTTCTTGCCGCCGTTATCAGTCTCACTCATACCAGGTTCAACTCCTTTAATAAAGAGGTGGCATCAACGATATGCCTGTCGATCTGGAGATCCTTGGCGGACATGCCCATGGCCACTCCCAGGAGCTCGGTTATAAAGTAGACGGGAAGCCGCTCGCAGATGCCGTGCTTATCGCAGAAAAGGTCCTGGTAGGCGTCCAGGTTCATCTGGCACATCGGACAGGTGGTCACGAAACAGTTGGCGCCGCGGTCCACCGCGTCCCGCATGATCCGGGACATAAGCAAAAAAGCGGTCTCCTGGTCGTTCATGGCCGCGGATGCCCCGCAGCAGTCGGTCTTATAGCTCCAGTCAAGCGGCTTTTTGACACCTAACGCCTGGATCACCTCTTCCATGCCCCGGGGGTTTTCCACGTCGTCGGACACGGGAACGTCGCAGGGGAACCGCGTCAGCATGCAACCGTAGTAGCAGGCCGGGTTGAGTCCTGCAAGCGGCCTCTTCACTTTCTCGGCGATCTCTCCGGAGCGGACCTTGGGAAGCAGGACCTCGAGGAGGGTCGACACTTTTACATCGCCGTCCACCTTTTTCTCGAGCTCGCTGTTTATCTCTTCCTTTATGGCGGGGTCGTCCTGAAGACGCTTTTGGGCAACCAGGGTCCGGGAGTAGCATGCCGAGCAGGGTATGACCAGCTCTGATTGGGAAGATTGACATGCTATGCCCAGGTTCCTTGCCGGCATTGCCAGGGCCATGAAGTCGTCGGTTTTCCCCGCAGAGGTCGCCCCGCAGCAGCTCCAGTCCTCGAGCTCCCGAAGATGGACGTCCAGCGCCGCCAGGACCTTTATGCTCTGCACCTCGAGCAGGTGGGACGATGACTTAAGGGTACATCCCGGATAGTACGCTAATTCCATGGTTTACACCTCGTATCTTTCCCCGCGGCCGGATTTCCAAGGCGCGGGGAACTGTCGGCTGTCCGGTCCGTTGTCAGGCACCGGTCGCAGCTTTCTTCTTCGATTTTTTGTTAAGGGCCTTGAGCTCTTTTCTGCCCTTGGAGGTCATGAACCCGTAATGCACTCGCTTCTTGGTCACCATGGGCAGCCCGAACTTCATCTGGGAGAGAAGCTCGTTTATGATGTCCTTGATGTCGCCTTTCTTCAAGTCGTCAATCGTGTTCCGAAGCTCGTAGAAACCCATGAACTCGAACTCGTTGACCTTGCCCCACCGTATGGCCGACTCGGTAAACGAAGCATGGAAGTTGGCCACCTTGGGATGAAGCGGCTTCTTGCCTTCCGCCTTGGCCATCTGCTTCAGGGTCTCGTTGATGCGCGCGGTCTGGATGTCGTTGGGGCACCTGGTTCCGCAGGTGTAGCACGACACGCACTGCCAGACCAGGTGGTTGTTCAGGGCCTCGTCGCGCTCGCCGAGAAGTATCATGCGGATGAGACGGTCGGGGGTCAAGCCTGTTTCGTCACCCACCGGACAGCCAGCGGCGCACCGCCGGCACTGGTAGCAGGCGAGCAGGTTCTGGCCCGACCTTTCCATGACTTGGCGGGCGAACCTGAGCGAGGTTTGCGGCTCGTAGACCAGGGCAGGTTCAGACATATTGTACTCCTTGCATTAGCTGGTAATTGTTTTTTAATACTTTCCGCCGGCCGGGTCAAGCTCCGCACGCCGCATGTCGGATTAGCCCGGATGGAAACTGTTGAAAGGGGGTAACGTGCTTTTGTACTGCCACTACTTCTGTCAAGACCGAAACGCCCGAGCGGATTGTGAAGGAAAGGACAAATATTAAAGTAAAAACGCTTCCTTCATTTTTATATGTAACCACGAGCAGGGGGTGTTGTCAAGACGTTCATTTAGTCCGAGGGTAGCGGCCGCAAAAGCCCGGTGTTGACATTCCGGGCTTGCCGGTTTCAAATTGTAGGGGCGGGACTCGTACCGCAGCAGGGAAACAGTAAGAAAGGAGGTCATGAAAATGGCTCTTGATATCAGGATCGAAAAAACCGATATTCCCGGCACGCCGCCTCCGGACGACTCCCTGGGCTTCGGCCAGGTTTTTACCGACCATATGTTCGTCATGGATTACAACCGGGACAAGGGCTGGCACAACCCCCGCATCGTGCCTTACGGCCCCTTCAGCCTCGACCCGGCCACCATCATGCTTCACTACGGGCAGGCAACCTTCGAGGGACTGAAGGCCTTTAACACCGGAGAGTGCATCCAGCTCTTCCGGCCGCGGGTCAACATCGACCGGATGAACCTGTCCAATGACCGGGTTTGCATTCCCCGGCTTGACCCGGAGGACCACCTTCAGGCCATCAACGACCTGGTCAGCCTGGAGCGGCTGTGGGTCCCTTCATCACCCGGCACCGCGCTTTATATCCGGCCCACCATAATCGCCACCGAGCCTTTCCTGGGGGTGCACGTGTCCGACAGCTATATGTTTTACATCATCCTCTCCCCCGTAGGCGCTTACTACAAGGAAGGCTTCAGCCCGGTAAAGATACTGGTGGAGGACTATTACATTCGTGCCGCGGAAGGAGGACTTGGAGAAGCCAAGACGCCGGCCAACTATGCAGCCAGCCTGCTGGCTGCGGAGAAGGCCAAGGACAAGGGATTCACCCAAGTCCTCTGGCTGGACGGCGCGGAGCGCAAGTGGGTGGAGGAAGTGGGGACCATGAACATCTTCTTCCTGATCGACGACGAGCTCATCACCTCTCCTCTTACGGGGACCATCCTTCCGGGTGTGACCCGCGACAGCGTAATTCAACTGGCACGCGACTGGGACATGAAGGTCTTCGAGCGAAAGATATCCATCGACGAGGTCATGGAAGCGGCCCGCAGCGGGGCGCTGAAAGAATGCTTCGGCACCGGAACCGCCGCGGTCATCTCGCCGGTGGGTTCGCTTACCTACGGCGACACCGCCGCAACCGTAAACGGAGGCCAGGTAGGGCCGCTCTCCCAGAAGCTCTACGACACCATCACCGGCATCCAGTACGGGAAACAAAACGACCCCTACGGGTGGATAGAGGTGGTCGAGTAGCAAAGGGCCATTTCCATTGCGAACGTTTTGTCCCCGCAGTTAGGATAGATATCAACTGCTCATGATTAACATTGTCCATCCTGGGTCAATCAGTCGGCATGCAATAAGGACCTATGCGGTTTATTGGCGGGGCCTTTGCATGGTTCTCGTGGTCGCGGTTTTCTGCTGCCATGGGGATGAATCTCCTGGGCCCCTTCAGAAGCTGGCATCCTTCCCCGAGGTAGAAGAGTCCTCGGCGGTCGGCCCGTTCGTGACCAACGGCCAAGCCGTGAGGATGGTTTGCATTGACGGCGTGCACCGGCAAAGCCTTGTCCTTTCGCCGGGCGGCTCATTGCAGGCTTCGGCCAAGGGCGGCGCTCTTCTCTTCTGGGTGGGAGCAGCCGCGGGCGGCCGTCTCGGCAAAGAGGTTGAGGCTTCAATCGAAGTAATGATTGAAGGGCCCGAAGGTGACCGTTCCCGAACAAGCGCAGCACCGGTTGCCGGGAAATGGACGCGGGTGGAGGCCCGACTGCCTGCGGCGGATGCAAAGAATAAGATCACCGTCAAGCTGGATGTGCCGGGCGACCCCGGCCGGGCCGCGGGCGAGGAGGTAGCCATCGGGTCGGCACGCATAGCAAGGGCTTTTAAGAAACGGAACATCATCATCATCAGCATCGACACCCTTCGCGCCGACCATCTCGAGACCTACGGCTACTCCCGACCCACCAGCCCCGCAATATCCGACTTTGCACGCGAGTCCGTGGTGTTCGAGAGGTGTTACTCCCACGCTTCATGGACGCCGCCGTCAGTGGCCTCGCTGTTCACGTCGCTCTACCCCACTCAACACGGTTCGCTGGGTAAGGACCGCATACCGCTTCCTGAAGGGAACCGGACCATGGCCGAGACCTTTGCAAAGGCGGGCTACTATACCGCGGCGTTCTCTTCCAGCCCGTTTGTGCATCCCGATTTCGGGTTCGGGCAGGGCTTCCGGGTCTTCGGGTTCGACCCTACCGAGAACGCGGGCGCGCTCAACAACATGGTCGGAAAATGGCTTGACGAGCGGCCGCCGGGGCCATACCTGCTCTATATCATGTACTTCGACCCCCATTTCCCCTACGAGCCTCCGGCAGAGTACCGGAACCGGTTCAAGAAAGGGCCGGAGGGCGGGACGCTGTGGCACTCCGGACACGTTCCCGCCATAAAGAGTCTTTTCGGCCTTTCCGCAGAGGTCGGCAGGGAGACGTATCATTACCTTCACTCGAGCTACGAGGGAGAGATCGCCTTTACCGACGACCGGCTGGGCGCATTGCTGTCGCGGCTCCGGGAGGAAGGGCTTGTGGAGAACTCGATCGTGGTGTTGACCTCGGACCACGGGGAGGAGTTCCTGGAGCACAAGGGGTTCGGTCACGGCAACACCTTTTACGAGGAGCAGCTCCATGTGCCCCTGCTGGTGCGCCTGCCTGCCGGAAGGGGCGGCGGGCGCCGCATAAAAGCTATCCTCCGGCAGGTAGACCTTTTACCCACCCTCATCGAGTTCGCATCAATCGAGCATGAAGGACCGCTGGAAGGCAAGAGCTTTTTGCACGCGCTTACAGATCAAGGACCTTTGCAAGATCGGCCGGCATTCGCCACCAGCATGCACCTGCTGCACCAGGGACAGACCATGCGTAGCCTGCGGGCGGGAGACCATAAGCTGATCATTTACGAAAACCCCGACCGCGTGCTCCTGTTCGACCTTGCCGCTGACCCGGAGGAACTTCGTAACCTGGCGCGTAAAAAACCGGAGATTCGCGAGCGCATACTTACGAGGCTCCTTGCGCTGGAAGAGTCCATGACCGAAACATCTGTTGAAACCGACAACCCCTCTCCGGCCCGGACCCGGGGACTCCTCGAATCGCTGGGATACGTGGATAATTGAAGAAAGCCGACACACCACATTAATTTCCGCCACGGTTTGGGGCAGTTTTTTTTAGACCGAAGTTCCCCTTGCTAAAATGAAGGAAGTGCCTGATATTACAATATTTTCTTGCAAAATTAAATTACAGGCTACTGGTTACAGGC
>CAYQTK010000026.1:0-33204 GCA_964420375.1 uncultured bacterium | reverse complement strand
AGCATGCGGCTCATATCCGCAGCGTCCGGGGTTCAAATCCCTGCACCGCCACCATACAACCTTCTGAATTTACTGCTTTTTTCTCTTCCCGGTTTTCATGTTCTGTGCATGTTATGGAAGTGTCGCCCTTTACCATGTCGGCCAGTCCGTCCACTGCCTTTGATCGGCGCTCCTATCGGGACCTTGCGTAAGTCCCCATTGTAAGCCGGGGTGTGTTGAGGAGACGATTCGCTTTATCAAGCAGAGCTATGAGCTTCCGGACATCCGGGTTTTAGGCTATGACAGCATCCGGAACCTCGTCATGCTGGTGTTCGCCTGTTTTTATTTCGCCGCGGTTTGGCTGGGCAGGAATGCCAAGCATAAAGTCCTTGTCAGCCACGCTTTCAAGGCGGCAAAACGCCTGTTCGGCATTCCGGATCTCTGCTATTACGCGGTCGCCGACGGCATCAAGTCCATCCTTCAACGCGCCGGCCAAGGCCCACTCCTCCCCCGAGGCGCTGAACCAGCCCCTCACCCCCAGCTCCCGCTGTTTGATACCTGAAAAAAATGGGGGAAGTTCAAACAAAAATAATCTTGAAATCTTAAAACATAACTCGTAAACTCAAACTAGTGTGTTGTCAAGGCCACACTGACGCATAATGTGCGAGCGACTAAAGTCGCGAGTAAACTCGCTCGCACAAAAATATCTATCTTGTAAGCGACGAAAAACGTTTGGCAGAGCACTGGTGTTTGTTCACAATTGTTTATGTCGCTTACAAAAAACAGTCACTTTTGAGCGAGCGGCTGATACCGCGATTTTCGCAGTTTTTATTAGAGGCTCTAGCAAAAAGGTTTTATTCTTTGGTGGGAGAGGTCTCCAGCCCTCGATTCCTGGCCGGCAATCGCGACCTGCCTGCCGTTGCGTTCCGCACGCAGACAGGCGCCCTTGGCTATGGTACTACGCCCCCTTGGGGCTGCAATTGGACTTTTTACGAGGGCATCTTTCATAGATTTTTTAAAAAGCCTCTCTATATTTGAAGGACCGGTAACCGGAAAGCCGATGGCTGTGAAGTGGGAAGAGGATGAAGAGGTTTTCAGATGTCGATGAAGATTTTGGAGAACGAAACCTTGAAGCTTAAGGCAGACCCAGCAAGGGGCGCAGGCATAGTATCGTTTTATGCAAAAAACCGCGGCCGTGATCTCGCGATTATGCCTGACACCGAGACGGACCAAGTCGGTCCGGAGATGGCCTGTTTTCTCATGGCGCCCTACTCGAACCGGATCGAAGACGGGAGATTTACCTTTCAGGGGGCTGAGTATGAGCTTCTTAACAGCGAAGAGCACGCCCTTCACGGAACGGTGCGGTACCTGCCCTGGCAAATCGCCACAGAAGGCGAAACTTCCCTTACCCTGCGCTTTGACTCGAAAGAGCATGAAAGCGTGAACTGGCCGTGGCCGTTTGTCACCGAGGTTGTTTATGAACTCGTCGATAACGTATTCGCGTCCGGGCTCAGGCTGTGGAACGCGGGTCATACTCCCATGCCCGCGGGAATGGGATGGCACCCCTTCTTCAACAGGATCTTGACCGCAAACGGCGAGCCACTCTATCTCGAGATAGACATACCCCGCATGTTCCCCGATGCCAACGACAACCGCATACCCTCCGGACCGAGCGATCCGGTCCATCCCCAGCTCGACTTCTCCGTGGAAAGGCTCCTCGATCCGCACCTCTTCATCGACAACTGCTTTATCTACCGCAACGGAAACGGACACCTCCGCTGGCCGGAGAGCGGAGTCACGGCCGAGCTTATGTGCTCGAAGGAGTGCTCCCATATCGTGTTCTACAACCCGCCCGAGTCTTTCTTCGCGCTCGAACCGGTAACCAACGCCAACAACGGAGTGAACCTCTTTGAAAATGGAGACCACGAAAGCGGAATCGAAGTGCTCAAACCGGGCGACAAGCTCGAAGCAACCTGCAAGATAAAAATCCGTTGCCGGGATCAGTAAATCTGTAGCCTTGTAAAATTTAAGCTGACGCATACTGGGGGAGAGAACTTTGTCGCGGCTTCCGTGGCTCGCACGAAAAGTACTTGTATTGGAAGCGAATAAAAACGGATGACGGAACACTACGTCCCTTCAGGTCGTTACAGGTTTTTCCAAACCCGTCAGCCGGGCGTGTGCGCCGGTCTATGGAACGGTGCTCTTTCATAGCTTGAATCGGATTTTTGACTTTTTACAAAGCCATCAATTATAGTAGAGAACGAGACAGAGATAAAAAGACGCAGCATAAGACAACTATAGATGCCGTCCCCGTAGTTCATAGGGTGTGCGACATATTTGGTGGCTGTTGCGCCGGCCTGCTTTTGGGGATGCTGTTCTGATAGTATCCAAGATCATCAGGAGGAAGACAGGGGCAAGAGCGAAGGAGGGATTAAAAAGAGAAGGAAGGCATTGGTGGAAGAGCTTTAAGCGAGCGGGGAGTTAAGGGAGGGTGCCCCACGCGGTTTTGTCCTCGAAACTGCGTGGGTGGCGAAGCCACAGGCTGAATGTTACCCAACCATGCCATCTCCCCGGCATAATAAGGTGAGATCTATCCTTAAAAACGAACATTACTCCGGATGGAGGGACCAGGGTTCAGCCGGGTAGTGTCTTGTCAAGATTAAAATGACGCATACCATGTGAGCAAGGAAAATCGCGACTTAAGTCGCTCGCACGCAACTTATAAATTTTAATGTGATCCGCCATAAGTGCTCTGTCAAACGCTTCACGAAGACCAGAATAGCATGGTGCGAGTTGCTGATATCGCGATTTTCGTCTGCCTTGTTCCCTTTTTTCGAGTGACAAAGCACTATGTGACCTGCTTTGGCTGTGGCAGCCACCATCGGGATTGCCGGAGGACCATGATGATGAGGCGCTCAGCCAGTGGCGCTGCCACCCACTCAGTTTCGAGGACGAAACTGCATGGGTCACCCGGGAGGCAATGACCACCAAATATGTCGTACACCCGAGTTCATAACCTTCATCCCGCACAGCCGGCTTATGGATTATAATGAGAGAGTACCTTATAAAAAGGCTTGCCCTTACCTTGCCGGTGGTTTTGGGCGTGCTGGTGCTGGTTTTTATCCTGATGCACCTTGTGCCGGGCGACCCGGTAGATATTATGCTTGGCGAGACCGCTGCCAAGGCCAACCGTGAGGTCCTCCGCGCCGAGCTGCACCTTGATGACCCGCTGCACGTCCAGTTCTACTACTTTCTGCAGGACCTGTTTACGGGGGAGCTCCGCTCGCTCTACTACGACCGGCCGGTGATGGAGCAGGTTGGAAAGCGGCTGCTCGCCACCCTCGAGCTGGCCGCGGCCGCGCTCGTGGTCTCGCTCCTGGTGTCGGTCCCCTTGGGCATTATCGCCGCAGTATGGAAGGGAAGGATACTGGACGTGGTTGCCATGGGCTTTTCCATGGGCGGAGTGAGCGTGCCGAGCTTCTGGCTGGGTCCCATGCTGATCCTGCTTTTTTCGGTCAAGCTCGAGCTTCTGCCCCCGTCCGGAGCAGGCGGCTTCTCCCACCTTATACTGCCCGCGGTCACATTGGGCACGGGAATGGCAGCGATAGTCTCCCGGATGATCAGGGGAAGCCTCCTCGACGTGATGGGCGAGGATTACCTGCGCACCGCCCGTGCCAAGGGGCTTTCCGAAAAGCTGGTCATTTTAAAGCACGCCATGAGAAACGCCCTTATCCCCTCCATCAGCGTTGTCGGCCTCCAGGCGGGCGCGCTCCTGGCCGGAGCCATCATCACCGAAAAGATATTCTCCTGGCCGGGAATCGGCAGCATGCTCATCAAGGCCGTCCACAGCCGGGACTTCCCGCTGGTGCAGGGGACCGTGATCGTGATCGCCCTCTCCTATGTGCTGGTGAACCTGGTTACCGACATCGCCTATGCTGTTGCCGACCCCCGGGTGCGGCTTCGCAAGGAACGGACAAGTGGACAATAAGCTGTCAAAAAACGGCGCGTTCCGGGCAGGGCTCTTCATCTTCCTTGTCCTGGTCATTGCCGCGGTGTCCGCCCCCTGGCTGGCTCCCTATGACCCGGACGCGCAGCTTTCTACCGGAAAGTATTCCGGACCCGACCTGTTTCATCCGCTGGGCTGTGACAACCTGGGTAGGGACATCATGAGCCGGATCATTTACGGCGCGCGCGTGTCGGTTATCGTGGGAGTGGGCACTGTTGCGTTGTCAGCGGTGATCGGCTTTATCGCGGGCGCTGTCTCCGGTTTGAAAGGCGGGATATGGGACCAGGTCATCATGCGGGTGGTGGACGTTCTGCTGGCTTTTCCGGGAATCCTTCTCGCTATCGCGCTTATCGCGGTCACCGGACCCGGCATCGCGAACGTGATTATAGCGCTGTCCGCACGGGGATGGGTCACCTATGCTCGTATCGTCCGCGGCCAGGTGCTGGTCGAACGGGAGCGGGGCTACGTGGAGGCCGCCCGCTCACTGGGCGCGGGGTCGGGCCGAATCATATCTTTGCATCTTCTTCCCAACACCCTGACGCCGGTGGTTGTCCAGGCCACGTTCGGCCTGGCAGGGGCCATACTTGCCGAGGCCTCCCTGTCGTTTCTGGGGCTGGGTCCCCAGGAGATGCCCACCTGGGGGGGCATGCTGGCGGACGGTACCTACTTACTGCGGCTGGCGCCGCACATGGCCGTATTTCCCGGCATAGCCATCATGGTGACGGTGCTTTCGTTCAACTTCATGGGCGACTCGCTCCGCGACCGGCTTACCAGGAGCGGCGCGCAGTAGGCCTTTCCTGCTCCGATAGGTTTGCCCCCGTCGGTGCTTTTTGCTAGCTTAACTCTTATGAGCGCGGCATGGTACCGAACCCGGAGCCGAAGCTGGTGGCTGGTGGCCTTATTGAGCTTTCTGGCCCTCGAGCTGGTGCTGCGGACCAAGCTGGGCACTATCTTTGTGGTGGTGGCCCTGTGGGTCTTGTCCCACCAGGCGTTGGAGGAAAAGATCGGGCAAAGCAGTACGCCATCAATGGACAGGTTTTTATTCGCGGTCTATGCTGCGCTGGTCGTTTGTGCTTTTATCTTTGGAGTGTTTTCGGTTTTGAACATCTCGCTGCGCACGATCGACAATAGCTGGAGTTGGTTCCAGCTTCCCTGATCGGATACACTCTGTAGTGGAAGGAGGAGACATGAAGGACCGGGTGACCATTGACTATACCAACATAATGTCCGACTCGGTGGGAGAGGAGCACGGCATAACCGAGGAGGAGCTCAAATCTGCGGCGGAAGCCGCTGCCGCCATCCACCAGGATATCGAGAAGAAGCGGGAGAAGCGGGAGATCGGTTTTTTGGACCTGCCCTACCAGAACCTCACCAGGATTTTCCAGTTGTCTTCATCGTGCGGCAAAGACATAGAGACGGTGGTGGTCCTCGGCATCGGCGGAAGCGCGCTCGGCGCCCGCGCATTGGAGAGCGTGCTCTTAAAGCCGTTCCATAATCTCAAAACCAGGCAGGACAGGGACTCGTGCCCCCGCCTCATGGTCGCCGACAACATCGATCCCGAGACGTTCACCGATCTTCTCGAGACCGTGGACCCGGAGACCACCACCTTTATAGTCATCTCCAAGTCAGGAGGGACAGCCGAGACCATGAGCCAGTTCCTCATTGCCCGGGAGTGGCTTACGGGCAAGCTGGGCACCGAAGGATACCGGTCCCGCATGGTGGCCATCACCGACGAGGAGAAGGGACACCTTCGCAAGATAGTGGACAAGGACGGGCTTCCCTGGCTGACCATACCCGGCAACGTGGGCGGCAGGTACTCGGTGTTCTCCAACGTGGGACTGTTGCCCGCGGCCATGTGCGGCATGGACATCGTATCCCTGTTGAAAGGGGCCGCGGCAATGGACCGCCAAATCCGGGAAAACGAGTTCTTTGCAAACCCCGCCTACCTGGCGGGCGCACTCTGCTACCTGGCGGACACGGCTAAGAGCAAGAACATCCTGGTCATGATGCCCTACTCTTCAAGGCTCCTCCTGCTCGCCGAGTGGTTCCAGCAACTCTGGGCGGAGAGCCTCGGAAAGGCGGTGCACGTGGACGGCAGCCCGGCCAACGTGGGCTCGACACCGGTCCGGGCGGTGGGCGCCACCGACCAGCACTCCCAGCTCCAGCTTTACCAGGAGGGACCCGACGACAAGCTGATATGCTTCGTCCGGGTCGACGAGTTCCAGGAGCAGGCGGAAATTCCTAAAGCACTCCAAGACGTGGAGGGAGTGGCCTACCTGGGAGGACACAGCCTGGCGGAGCTTATCAACACCGAGCAGAAAGCTACCGAGCTCGCGCTTACCAAGGACAAGAAGCCGAACCTCCGGATTAACATGCCCGTGCTGAACGCGTATACGCTAGGCCAGGTAATGTACATGCTGGAAGCTGCAACGGTGTTTGCAGGCGGGCTATACAAGGTCAATCCTTTTGACCAGCCCGGAGTCGAGCTTGGCAAGAAATACGCCTTCTCCATGATGGGAAGGGAAGGTTACGAGGACGTGGGCGAACAGATGCTTTCCTGGGACAGGCAAAGGAAGCGCTACACTGCGTAAGAGATCAACACGGGAGGAGAACCGTCATGAAAAAGAAAAACACGATATTATTGTTGGCCTCGGTGGTCATAGCTGCGGCCGTTTTAGTGGCCGTCGGCCTTTTCACGGCAAATGTGCGGGCACAGGATGAAGAAAACGCGGAGCCGGAAAGGTCGACGATAAAGGCGGAGATCGACGATGAATGCAAGTCGCATCCCCACACCTTTACCGTGCCCGCTGGCAAGACAGCCAAGGACTTTAAAAAGGAAAACTTCCAGGCGGGCAAGGCCTGCCACGACAGCGGCGCGCCAGAGAACAAAGGCTTTGCCGTTCGCGACTCCAAGAACCACCCGGTATACATGTGGAGCCAGTACAAGGACCAGCCCCCCTATGAGAAAGGAGGACCCATCGGAGGCCTCTCCCTTGAAGAAGGAGAGTACACCCTCTCCGTAGCAGGAGGAGCAGAGGCCATGATCGAGATGTCCTATATGGTAGAGTGACTGCAAAGCGGTAAAGTGTCTCTTCGGCTCTTTTCATAATCCTCCGGAAAGTTCCGGTAGCCGGCAAAAACACAAAACACTAAGATTTATTGTCTTCGTTAATTGAGGTGGAATGCTCTTGACAAAGAAGAGCGCGGGACTGTTGGGAATTAGGGTTACCGTAACAATTTGGTTCTTAAAGACCGGCTTTCAGAATCCGGGCACTGAGAATCGAAAAACCGTACAGGCCCCTCTTTCCAAGGGCCGCTATATACTGCTATCCTAGGGGACAAGCCCGGCCGGAGATGCTTGTGCAGCAAAACGGTTCGAGGATTAGTAAAGCCATGTCTTAAAGATGTCCCTTGTGAAAAAATATGTGGAAGAGCTTCTCGGCAACCGGGAGCTTGAGAAAGAGATCGCCCATTACGAGAACATCCCCTCCCAGGAGCCGCAATGGTCGGAGATACCGGCCAATGTTGCGCCCGAGCTTGTGCAGGCGCTCGCCGGCATGGGGATAGAGAGGCTTTACGTTCACCAGGCGGAATCCATAAGAAATACCCTGGACGGCCGTGACGTGGTGGTGGCGACCCCCACTGCGTCCGGCAAGACCATCTGCTATAACCTGCCGGTGATCCAGGATTGCGCCGAAAACCCGGACGCGCACGCCCTGTACCTCTTTCCCATTAAGGCGCTCGAACAGGACCAGAAAAGCGCTTTCCAGGAGTTTGCGGCAGCAGCGGGCCTCGCCGGTTCGGTGAGCGTGGAAATCTACGATGGCGACACGCCCTCCCACAAGAGGAGCAAAATAAGGAACCACCCTCCTTCAGTGGTCATCACCAACCCCGACATGCTCCACGTAGGGTTATTGGCCTATCACCAGAAATGGGAGAAACTCTTTGCAAGCCTCGACTACGTGGTGCTTGACGAGGTCCACACCTATCGGGGCGTGTTCGGGTCCCACGTGGCCAATGTGCTTCGAAGGCTGCTACGAATCGCCGCGCTCTACGGGTCGAAGCCGTGCATCATCGCTTCTTCCGGAACCATTGCCAACCCCGGTAAGCTGGTCTCCGGCCTCACCGGAAGGGACGTCAAAGTGGTGGACCGAAACGGGGCACCGTCCGCGGGAAGGCATTTCCTGTTCATAAATCCCCAGCGGCTGTCGTCGTCCACGGTGGCCAGCCACCTCCTCCGCCAAGCGGTAAAAAAGGACATGGCCACCATAGTCTTTACCAAGGCGCGAAAAACCACCGAGCTTATCTACACCTGGTCCGTACAGTCGGACCCCCGCCTGAGAAAGCATATCAGCGCCTACCGCGCCGGCTACCTTCCCGAGGAGCGGCGGGAGATCGAGAACAAGCTTTTCTCCGGCGAGCTCAAAGGCGTGGTCAGCACCTCTGCACTCGAGATGGGCATTGATATAGGAGTGCTCGACGTGTGCGTGCTGGTGGGATACCCGGGGGCCATAACCACAACCTGGCAGCGGGGCGGACGAGTGGGCAGGAAAGCGGAGTCGCTCATCGCGCTCATCGCGCATGAAGACGCCCTTGACCAGTACTTCATGAAGCATCCGCAGGTCTTCTTCCAGAGCGGGTTCGAGCCCGCGGTCATCGACCCTGAAAACCGGCCCGTCTTGAAGGCGCACCTGGCCTGCGCTGCCGCAGAGGTTCCGCTTTCAAAAGACGACCGCTGGTTCTCCGGCCTCTCGGTGGAGGCGGCCATTGCCGATCTGGAGAAAGAAGGCATGCTTTTAAAGGCGGTTGATGACCAGGCCTGGCACGCCCGGACCCGCTATCCGCAGCGGGAGGTCAACATCAGGGGGATTGGGGAGAGCAACACCATTTTCCAGGAGCCCGAGCCCGGCACTGCGCCGGAGAAGAAGCCCCGCATCATCGGAAGCATTGACGGCAACCGGGTCTACACTGAAGGACACCCCGGCGCCATCTACCTGCACCGCGCGCGCCAGTACCAGGTCACGCGGCTGGACCTTAAGCGGAGGAACATCTACGCCCGGCCGGTCGAGGTCAACTATTACACCATGCCGCGTCGTGAAAAGGACACCGACATTCTGGGCATAAAAAACAGCAAGCCCGTCGAAAACTTCGTGGTCCGGCAGGGCGGGCTGAAGGTCACTGAAAAGGTCATCGGTTACGAGAAGCGGAGGATATCGTCGGGCGAGAGGATATCGGTCCACGAGTTGGACCTGCCGCCTTTTTCGTTCGAGACAGTGGGAATGTGGATCGAGATCGACGACTTTATTCAACGCGCGGTGAACGTACGCGGGCTTAACTTCATGGGCGGCATCCACGCGCTCGAGCACGCGGCCATCGCCCTGTTTCCGCTGTTCGCGCTTTGCGAACGCGACGACGTAGGAGGCATCAGCATTCCCCTTCACCCCCAGGTGGAAAAGGCCGCGGTCTTCATCTATGACGGATATGCCGGCGGTGTCGGACTTACCGACCAGGCGTTCCCGAAAACCAGGGAACTCTTGGAGGCCACCCATGACCTCATTGCCGAGTGCGACTGTGAAAACGGGTGTCCCGCATGCATCCATTCGCCCAAGTGCGGGAGCGGCAACGTGCCTCTCGACAAGCAGGCCGCAATCATGGTTTTGGCAATGCTTCTCGACAAGCCGGAGGCCAAAAAGTGGATAGCTGCGCCTTCCGCAGTTGGCGAAGAACCCCCGGTAGAACCGCCGGAGCAGGCAAAACCCGAGCCGGAAGAAGCCGGTCCCCGCATCCTCGTCCTCGATATCGAGACCAGGAGGGGAGCGGCAGAGGTGGGAGGCTGGCACAACGTCCATCTCATGGGCGTGGCCCTGGCAGCGGTATGGGACAGCAGTAACGGCCAGACCAGCGTGTTCATGGAAGAGCAGGTGCACGGGCTCCTCGAGCTCCTCCAGGCCGCCGACCTGGTGGTGGGATTCAACCTGAAAGGCTTCGATTACAAGGTGCTCTCCGCATATGACAACGGCATACTGGCCGCTCTTCCCACCTTTGACATCCTCTATGACCTGCATGCAAGGCTGGGTTACAGGCTGAGCCTCGGCCATCTCGCCCAGTGCAACCTGGGAACCGACAAGTCGGCTGACGGACTCCAATCCCTGGAATGGGTCAAACAAGGCAGGCTTGACCTGGTTGCCGAGTACTGCAAAAAAGACGTGGAGATAACCCGCGACCTCCTCTATTACGGCCTGGAAAACGGACGGCTCCGCTTCAAGGACAAGCAGGGCAGGCTGATGGAGTTGGCCATTGACTGGGAGCTTCCCAAGCTGGTGGAAGCGGCCCGCCTGTAACCGGGATTATCTTTATACCGGCCTTCACTTTTGTCCAAAATATATTTTTGGCTGCTCACCAGAATCTGTGGGTGAATAACAGTCATGCAAGCCCTCTGCAATGAGTGTATTTCATCTCCTCCAAAAGGAATGACAGCCTTGGTTAAAGGGGCACGTCCTTGCCGGCGCTTGCAAGAATCAAACGATTCTGCTGGTGCTCTGTCAAGTGTTTTCCGTCGCTTACAAGATAGATATTTTTCGTGCGAGCGAGTTTCCTCGCGACTTCCGTCGCTCGCACACTATGCGTCAGTGTAAGCTTGACAAGAGACTAAAAGGCGACAGTGAAAAAGTGGTGTTTGCCCCGAACCCTTGGACCTTCTTCCCTTTAAAACTTGCTGGAGCAAGAAGGCTGGAATTCGTAAAAACCACTTGAACAGACCGGCATCTTGAGTTATATTAATATCTTTGAAAGTCGGCCAAGGGGGAAATTGAAGTGAAAGACAAAATTCATCCCGAATATAACGACGTAAAGTTCGAGTGCGCCTGCGGGAACGTGGTTGAAACCCGTTCCACGCTGAAGGGCACTGTCAAGGTTGACATCTGTTCTGCTTGCCACCCTTTCTTTACGGGCAGGGAGAAGCTGGTGGACAGCGCCGGCAGGGTCGAGCGTTTCTACCGGAAGTACAAAGATCATTACGATAAGCAGGAAGAATCGAAAAAGAACAAGAATAAGTAGCCGTACAGCCGCCTTTATCACGGGTCTGTAAAAGTGGGCCCGTGTTTTTTGTTTCGGCTGATACTTGAAGAAGTTAAAGTTGCGGCTACCGCATTTTCTCTGTTTGCTAAGGAGCCATGAAAGACAAGCTTAACGCCATACAAGAGCGCTTCCAAGAGCTGGAAAGACAGCTTTCCGATCCCCAGGTGGTCCGGTCTCCCGACCGGCTGCGGGAGACGGCGCAAGAGCACGCCGAGCTCAAGGATATCATCGGGGTCCATGAGCAACTGAAGTCGCTGGAGAAGGAGATCGCGGACAACGAGGAGCTTATGAGGAGCGGCGACGCCGAGATAGCGGAGCTCGCCCGCCAGGAGCTCGAACAATTGTATAACCGGCGCGAAGAGCTTGCCGGCAAGGTCCGCTCTTTGCTGGTGCCGCGCGACCCCATGGAGAAGAAGAACGTCATCCTGGAGATACGCGCGGGCACGGGCGGAGAGGAGGCCACGCTTTTCGCCCGCGAGCTGTTCGAGATGTATCTGCGTTACGCGGAGAAGCAGGGGTGGAAGACGGAGAACCTTTCCATGAACGGCTCCGAGCAGGGCGGCTTAAAGGAAGTGATCGCTTTGATCAAGGGCGGCGACGTCTACCGTCATCTCCAGTACGAGAGCGGCGTGCACCGGGTCCAGCGGGTCCCGGTGACCGAGTCGCAGGGCCGCATCCACACCTCTGCGGTAACCGTCGCGGTACTTCCCGAGGCGGAGGACGTGGACATAGAGGTCAACGAGGAGGATCTCAAGGTTGACGTGTTCCGCGCGCAGGGCGCCGGCGGTCAGCACGTTAACACCACCGACTCCGCGGTACGGATCACGCACTTGCCCACCGGCACGGTAGTAGTCTGCCAGGACGAGCGCAGCCAGCACAAGAACCGGGCCAAGGCCATGAAGATACTCCGGTCCCGGCTCTTGGAGATGGAGAGGGATCGCCAGCACCGCGAGAGGGCCGAGCTCCGCAAGAGCATGGTCAAGTCCGGAGACCGTTCGGAAAAGATACGGACCTATAACTTCCCTCAAGGCAGGGTCACCGAGCACCGGACCAATTTCTCGTTGTACAAGCTCGAGCGGATTATGCTGGGGGAGATCGAGGAGATAATAAACTCGCTTATCAATCACGATACCGAGCTTAAGCTCGAGGCGGTTGCCGACAGCAAAACGGAGGAGGCCGCAAGATGATCTTTAAGCGGCTTGGCCGGTTTTCCGCCGCCCCGGATTGCAAAGGACCGCCCTGTTAATTATCATAATAAAATAATCGGCTAGCGTGGCGTCTCAGAGATAGATTCATTATGTCGGCAATTTTTTCTATAAATTTCACGAGCGGTTGCGGTTCTAAAAATATATAAGTTATTTCTGGGACGCAACACTAGTGCTTTGCCACTCGAAAAAAGGGGAACGGATCCAATGAAGATCGCGGCTAAAGCCGCTCGCACGATTATTTCCTATTCCCAAAAAGCTTTTGACAAGACACCAGTGCTTTGTCAAACGTTTTTCATGGAATAAGAGAAAGTCGTGCGAGCGGCTTTAGCCGCGATCTTGAGAAAACCGTGCGAGCGGCTTTAGCCGCGATCTTGAGAAAGTCTCGTGCGAGCGGCTTTAGCCGCGATCTTGAGAAAGTCGTGCGAGCGGCTTTAGCCGCGATTTTCGCAGTTTTCCTTATCCTCCTTTTTCGTTTGACAGAGCACCAGTGCCGATATCAATGTTGGAATGGAGTTTTCATGGCCAAAGCCGGCAAAGTAAAAGCCCGCCTTAAAGTTCGCTTTCAGAGCCCGTCCGCGTTTATATCCGAGTATAACCACAACATCAGCAAAGGCGGCATATTTGTTCGCAGCAAAAATCCTTTCCCCCCGGGCAGCAAGGTGGAGGTTGTTCTTGTGGTGCCAGAGCTGGAGACCGAGGTGTCTGCCATCGGCGAAGTGATCCATACGGTGTCTCCAGTAGAAGCCAGCGACAGGAAGCCTTCGGGAATGGGCGTTGACCTGAAGGGCATGGCCGAGTCGGAGAGAAGGAAGATCGAGGACTACATCAAGTCCAAGGTGGGCGACCAGGCCCGGTCCATGGAAAGACGCAAACATAAGAGGTACGAGTCGCGGATAAAAGTCCGTTTCGGGAGCATGGACGCGCTTAAAGAAGAGTACATGCACAACATAAGCCACGGCGGCATCTTCATTCGGACATCCCGGCCCAAGCCCTTGCGGGAGAAGATCAAGATACTGCTGGTCCATCCGGACAGCGGCAAGGAGCTGGAGATGGACGGAGAGATCGTCCGGGTGGTTGATGAAAACGAAGCGAAGAAGACCGGCCAGCCCGCGGGCATGGGCATCCGCTTTGCCGACGTCAGCAAGGAGACCATGGACAAGCTTGCCGGGTTTATCTACTCGTCAGGAGTCTCTCCCAACAAGCACGTGGAAATAGAGCCCGGCTGAGCTACTCTTCCGAGACCTCCGGCAGGCGCGGCGAGGTGGGAACCGGCGCCTGGAATATCTTTACCCGCAAGGGCCTGCCCTGCCTGTCCGTGCCCAGGAGCATGACCCGGGTTCGCGGAAGTATCTTCTCGATGCTCTCCAGGAAAATACGGTGGCCGATGATCTCCGGAGCCTTCTTGTATTCCTCATAGAGGCTCATAAACCGCTCCGCTTCTCCCGCCGCGGAGTTGATCCGCTCGGTGCGGTAAGCCCGGGCCTGTTGAATGATGCTTTCCGCCTCGGCCTTCGCGCTGTTAACTATCCGGATCGCCTCGGTGTTGGCCTTGTGCTTCTGCGTGGTCATCTCCTGCTCCGCGCTGATAACATCGTCAAACGCGTCCATGACCTGGTTGGGAGGCTGTATCTCCCGGGTGTCCACCGAGTCGATCTGGAGCTTGATATTGAGATCGTACAGCTTCTGTTGCAGGGTCGTCCGGATGGCGTTCTCCATGTCAGCCTTGGCGGTGGTGATGATCTCGTCCACCGGCCGGGAGGCGATGACCTCGATTATGGCGGCGCGGGCATTGGTGATAAGGGACTCCCGGACGCGGCGCGCAGAAAGGAAATAATTGGCCGGGTCTTCGGCGTCCACCCGGTAGTGGATCACGTAAAGGTTGTGGATGATGTTAATGTCGCCGGTGATGCAGTAAGGCGTAAGACGCTGGTCGCGTCCCTGGGACGTCCAGAAGCCGACCTCGACGCTGCGGACCGCCTTGACGTTGACCGTGCGTATCCGCTCTACCGGCCAGGGAAAGTGATACCCTATGCCCGGCCGAGCCACCTGTCTCTTCGCCCCGAAACGGAATATCACTCCCATCTCGTCGGCCTCCATCACGTGGACACCCGAAGCAAGGTAAACTATAAACAGAAATCCCGCTACCACCAGGACTATCCGGTCCAGGCCCTTGAACATTTCCTTTTGAGATTGTTTGAAGCTCATCCTACTTTTCCAGGTACTTGAAAAGCTCCGAGTCCTGGCTCAACACCAGGGTAGACTTTCGGTCCAGTATCTTCTCGTAACTTTGCAGTGTTCTCCAGAACCGGTAGAACTCGGGGTCTTTGGAAAAAGCCTCGGCGTAGATGCGGGCGGCCTCTGCGTCGCCTTCGCCCCGGATGATCTGGGCTTTCTTGTAAGCCTCGCTCAATATCTCCTGCTTCTTTCTGTCAGCCTCTGCGCGCATCTTGGTCGCAGCCTCTTCGCCCTTGCTCCTGTACTCGTCCGCCTTGATCTTGCGCTCCGAGCGCATCCTTTCATACACCGAGGAGGTGTTGAACTCGGGAAGTGCAAGCCTGCTTATCTCGACCGTCTTGATGTTAATTCCCCACTCGCTCTCCTTGACAACCTCGGCAAGCTCACCTTTAACCTGCTTTTCCAGGTCGTCTATGGCGATGTCTTCTTCCACGGAGAGAAGCTCGTTTTTCATGAAGTTGCCGATGGCGTTCTTGCCGCGGGCGCTCAAGACGTGCTCCAGCTTGGGCCCCATGGCCTCGATGCTTCCCAGCGAGGTGTAAAAGGTCTCCACGTCCGAAATCTTCCAGACCACCGAGTAACGCACCGCGATGTTTTTGGGGTCCTCTGTCAGGGTCTCCATCAAGGGGCTCTGATGAAGCTGAAGCCTTTTGTCAAACCGGTGCACCTTGTGAACCGGATACGGCATCTGGGTGTAAAGCCCGGGCTTCTTGATAACCCGCACCGTCTTTCCGAAACGGGTCACCACTGCGTACTCGTTCTGCGGCACCGTAAAGGTGACGAGTGCAACGATCCCGGCCAGCAGGGCAAGTATTACGGCCCCTGTCAATATGGGTTTCCAGTACGAACGTTGCATGGCTATACCTTCCTATTCCTGCCTCGAGGTTCCCGGAACAACGCCGGGGTCTGCGGTCATGTAAAGCTCCAGCTCGCCGGAAGCGGCTCCCGGCGGAACTATTATCTTTTCGCGGCCGGCAAGGGACCGCTCCACCATCTCCAGCCACATCCGGAGTTCAGTGATCTCCGGGCTCTGTTCATAAGAGCTCTTTAAAAGCGAAAACCGGGAGGATTCGCCCTGTGCATAGTTCTTTTTCCGAATGCGGGCGGCCTCGGCCTCCATCACGTTCTTCTTCGCCTTGCCCCGCGTCGCCGGAAGCTGGGCCTTGGAGTAGGCAAGAGCCTGGTTGATAAGGGTCTCGTACTGAATGCTGGCGGAGACCACAGCCTCGTAATCGTCCGCCACCTCCAGCGGAGGGTGGGCCTCTGAAAGCTCTACCGTTTCTAACTCTATGCCGATTTCATACTCGGACATGAGCTCCCGGACCCTTTCATTTAACGCCTCTTTGGTATCGTCCCAGCCCTCGATGATGGTCTCCATAAGGGAACGCCCGGCAAACTTCTCCACAATGACCGACTCGGCAATATTGGTCAGTAACTTCTCCGGCTCGCTGCAATTGTAAAACCAGTCTTCAGGCTCCCGCACCCGGTAGTTGATGCTTATGCCGACCTCGATGAATATGTTCTCGCCCGTCAAGACATTGTATTGCGACCGGTAGTGTTCATTGGTCCATAAAACGGTTTCGATGTCCTGCTTTACTGCAGAGCCGACCACCACGGTCCTTATCTTCTTAACGTCCACCTTGCGGATTCTTGTAAACGGCCAGGGCCAGTCCCAGTGCAGGCCGGGCCCCAAGGGCGTTCCGGGGTTTTGGGGAACGCCCAAAAACTCGACAATGGCACGTTCGCCGGCGTTCACGGTGAACGCACCGCTTGCAAGGTATGAGCCGGGCAGTAAAACTCCGAAGATAACCACGGCGATCAGAGCGCCCGCTTTCTTCCTGTCCCGCTCAACATCAGCGGAGCCCCCCATAAGCCGGGTCACCACTCCCACCAGCCGGGGTATGATGGAAGGAAGCCGTTTGCGGATGGCCATGAAAAGCCACTCGCGGTAGACAAAGTCCGGCCTTCCCTCACCCACGGCTATGTCGCGAATCACCGCGCCGAACACGTTAAGCGACTGGAGCAGTATGAAAGCGGCGAGCAGACCCGCGGCAGGCCGGTCCAACGAGAGCCCCAGGCTGTTTCCCAACAAAGCAGCGGCAACCAGCATAGACCCGCCCATGTCCACCCGGGCGTGAAAGCTGTCCGCCACCAGCGCGGTGGAGCCTTCCCGTTCTCCTGTTACCCGTTCGAGACGGGAGAGTACAAAGCTCATGAACGCCAGCACCAGCATGGACAGGGCTACGGGGACCTCGTTGTTGACCTCGATGGGTTCCGGAGAAAACACCTTGCCGATGAAAAGAACGCCTACCACGGCGAGGAAAACCCCGATAAAAATGGAGACCAGCCTTTGAGGATGGCGGAGAAGATGGAGACGGCCCTTCAGGGGGGACGACTCCGAATATTTGCGGCTCATCTCCGCGCGCACGGCAAAGAAAACGGCCATGCTGGAGCCGACGTCCGCAAAGGAGTGGAAGGCCTCGACCTTCAGAGAAAGGCTGCCCGACCACCAGGCGAGGAGAAACTTAAGGCCGGTGAGAAGCGCGTTGACGCCGATAGCGGCAGCCGCCGCTTTTTCCGCGGCTCCAAAAACGATTTTTTGAGGAGACTGGTTCTCTTCGTTCATCTATAATACTGCTCCCGTTTCTACGGCCGGAAACAAAGCTCTTCGGTTTTAAAGTTCAAACGGTTTCTTAATGATGAGCGCCCTTTTTTAGGATCATATCTCTGAATAGGCCTAACGTCAATAACAGCCGGGTGCGACATATTTGGTGGTCATTGCCTCCCGGGTGGGCCACGCAGTTTCGTCCCCGAAACAGCGTGGTGGCAACGCCACAGGCTGAACGTATCACCATCATGACCCTCCTGCAATCACGATGGTGGCTGTCACACCCGAAGCAGGTTACATTACTGCTCGGTCACTCGAAAAAAGGGGAACAGGGCCGACGAAAATCGCGGCTAAAGCCGCTCGCACGATTGTCTTCTGTTCTTCGAGAAGCTAAAGCCGCTCTGTTGAAACGTTTGACGGGCTCCATGGCGAGTTCTAGAATTTTTGCATGACAAAGCAAGGACGGATTCAACTGACCGAGGACCCTTCACCCGGAGAAACCGTGATACTAACCGGCACCAACCTGGAGGCCTTACAGGCGTGGGAGCCGCGTCCCGCCATGGCTGTAACCATAGTGTCCGGGTCCGGCGAATCGTTGCGGGCACGCGTCATTTCCCTGGAAGCAGAGCGGGCCTCGCTGCTGGTCTTCGAAAAGATGGCGGCAAGTGCGGAGTCGGGAGTGGAAATAACCCTTCTCCAGGCCCTGCCAGACAAGGAAAGGATGGAGCTTATCATCGAGAAGGCCACCGAGCTGGGCGCGGACGTTATTGTTCCCTGGAAAGCGGAGCGAGGCGTGGACCTCGTCGAGCGCGACTCGGTCCAGGAGAAGTCGAAGCACTGGCAAAGACGCGCCACCAAGGCGGCCAAGCAATGCAGGCGGGCCCGCCTTCCCGCGATCATGCCGTTCTCAAGTCTCCGGGATGCACTCCGGCGATGCTCGGATTGCGACCTCAAGCTGGCGCTTTATGAGAGTGGGGGCGAGCCCGGTCGGGACGTTATCGGGTCGGTCTCGAAGCCGGCGAGCGTTGCCCTGCTCGTAGGTCCCGAAGGAGGTCTTGCCGAGGGGGAGATGGAAGCGGCGCAGCAGGCGGGCTTTGTCCCGCTTCACCTGGGCGGACGGATTCTTCGCACCGAAACCGCCGCCATTGTCGCGGTGACCATCATCCAGTACGTGCTGGGAGACCTTGGCGGCAGGTAGTGCCGGAGCGGTTAAAGGGCTTGGGGGTTCAGTGAGCGCGTCATTTTCTTGCCTGCCTTTGTCTTCTTACGGCCATCACCACCAGGGTCAAGAAGAAGAGCCCTCCTGACAGGCCGCTCCACAGGCCGATACGGAAAGTGACCGGCACGTACTTGAACACCACTTCCTTTGTGCCCCTGGGCACCCGCACCGCGCGGAAGGAGCAGTCTAAGCGGTGGATGCGGGCCTCTTTTTTGTCCGTCCACGCCCTCCAGCCGGGATAGTAAATATCCGCGAGCACCAGCGTGGCCGGGCTTTCGGCGCGGACCTTTGCAGACACACGGTTGGCTTTCCATTGCGTTTGCAATACCTCGCCTGCGCCGTAAGGCCAGTCCCGGCCGGGCCTGTCCACTACGATCTCGTGAGAAGGATGGTCCTTTAACCTGCGGTAACATTCGGAAACACCGGGACAGACTCGGACGTCCTTTGCAAACCTCAGGCGGGGCCGGGCCTTTTGGTTCTTATAACGCTTTATCCTGCCGTCGTTCTCAAGCCTCCATGTCCGATCAAAGCGGGAACGCAAGCGCGGGCTGTGGAAATCGCCCCAGAGCGCAAAGTCCGCGGTCCTGTCGTCTGCGGGTCCGGGCAATACTGCTGCGGCAAGAACCTCATCCGGATAGCGCGGCAGGACTGCGTCAATCCAGCGCCGCTCCGATCGGCGCCTTCGCGGGTCCATGTACCTCGAGTAAAGCAATCGACCTTCTTTATCGCTCTCCCGAGGCGTAAACAAAGTCATTGACACGCCGTCCTTGCTGTCCGTCTTCCAGGCGGATGGCTCCACGCCCGCGAACACCCTGAGGCTTTGCGCACCCGGCGGTGTCTTGGAAGGCTCCATGACAACCTTAGAAGGCGAATGCTGGAACCAGCCCTTTTTGGTCACCCCGTTAACTGCAGCAAAGCGGGTGTTCAAGTACTTCGGGCCGGGAGAGACGCTCCGGAGTATCTTTACGTTTTCCTCTCCAAAGCCGGCCGGGGGGAAGCGGTTCTCGGAGAGCAGGTACCGCACGGACGCCTTGGACACCAGTGGCGAGTCGAGCTTTGAAGGCAGTGGCGCAAGGTAGTAGTGATTGAGGAAGTACTTTAACACGTCGATTTTCTCCCAGTCGTTGACCGCCCTTATCCACCGGGAGTGGTCCCTTGGAAAGGTCACCACGTAGTTGCGGAGGTCGTTCCTGTCGAGGAGCACTCCGAGGTTGGGATGGATGATCTCGTCATACGCCACGAAGCGGAATGCAGGGTCGTCATCCACGAATGAAACCACTGTATCTTTTTCCCACGCTTTAAGGGGATGGGGAAAAATCGGCTTGTCGAGCATCCTGTCGTAAGCCAAAAGTTCGAGTATTGCAAAGATCACTATAGGCCAGGGACGGCCCCATAGGACCAGCAGGACCAGGACAGCGCCGGTGATGACAAGCGCGGCCGCGGGCTGCAGCAGTGTCGGTGCGGTTAAGGGCAGTCCAGCCTGTGCCGCCAGTACAGCGGCTCCCGAGGCCGAGACTGCGATAAGCCCAAGCAGGCTGATCCGCACGATCTTCTTATAAGAAGGCAGGCGGAGCCTGGCAAGAAACACGGCACCTGCCATAGCCGCTGCCATGGCCGCGGTGAAGCAGGGGTAGCGGAAGTTGGTGAAGACGTGAAAAGGCGGTATCCGGCCGATAAGTGAGAAAGGGAAGACCCCGAAGGCCGTTCCCATGCTTACCACTGCAACCAGCACGAAAAAGGAGACCTCTGCGGGGAGCCTCCGCAGGCCGGCGATGGCGGTTATGAGGAAGAAGACCGACACCATGCCCATGTATTCGAACGGAAAGGGCACGGTGGTGTTAACATAGGTATCAGAGGTGTATCTAAGCTCGATAAACTTGTCCAGGGAAAGCCCGGCATCCTGGCCGGCCATGAGGACTATGGCCTTGTCGAAGAGCGGGCTTACGGCGCCGACAAAGCCGCGCGGGTCGAGGTGGAGGGAACCGTAACCGGGTATGTGATGGGTAAACGCCCGGCTAAGATACTCGAAAAAAGGAAGTGTCTGCACCAGGGTAAACACGGCGCCCATGGCCAGTGCGGTTGCGGGGAGTAAAAAATATGTCCTGCGTGAAAAGCCCGGCTTGTAAGCCAGGAGCACGGTAAGGTAGAGTCCCGCGCCCAAAAAGAGCTGGTAAACCCCGTACTGTGGGTTCCCTCCCAGAAAGGACAGCGCGAACCCCGCGGCGACCAGGCACCAGGAAGACAGGGAAGGCTTCATAGCCATGCGGTGAAAGGCGAACAAGAACCATCCCATGTAAAACACGGGTCCGATTGCGCCGTTGACGTTCATGGCCACGAACCCCGTCAGGGTAAAGAGCGCGGCGCCGAGAACCGCCCCCTCCCGGGACGCCCGCATCCGTCTTGCCAGCGCATAACACCCCGTCAGACAGGCGAATAGTCGCAGCGCATAATACAGGTTCAATCCGCCGGGAAACGGCAGAATGTACTTGAATATGCTCAAAGGATGGACGGCTTCTTCCATGATGTTGGCGAGCAGTGGAAAGCCGGCGCCGTTCCAGGAACTCCACAGTGGAAAGAAGCCGTTTACGAACTCCCGGCGGGCGAAAAAGCTCATGGGATATAAATTGGACAAACAGAACTCGTCCCAGACATATTTGCCGGCCAGTCCCCCGGTGCGGAACATATAGGGAACCATGAAAGCGGCAAGAATGCCCAGAAGCCAGGGCAAAGCGCTGAGCCAGTCAGCAGGAGAGAGGGGCTTGACTACCCGGCCTTTCTGCAAAAGCCCCTCCTAGATGTCCAGCTCGTAAATCCGGTAGGTCTTGTATACTTTTCCGCCCATGTGCACGATGGCCCGGTTCATGGCGTCGTTGCTTTCGAGAATCCAGCTCATCTCCCCCCACTCGTAACCGAGCCGCTTCGCCGCCATCAGGATATCATAATAAAACACCGCGCCCACCCCTGACTTGCGGTACTGCTCCTTGACGCCCAGGGTGAACACCCGGCAGGACCGGTAGCGCTTCTTCACGATCATGGGGTGCCACAACGTTGGGAAGAGGTTGTAAACGTGGCCGTTCAACTGGATGAAGTACTCGTTGAAGTTGGGAAGGGTCAGTGCCGCGCCTATGACCTCGCCGTCCGGGGTCTCCGCGAAGAAGGCCAGGCGGGGGTCCAAAAGAAACCGGAGTTCAAGGGAGTGGGCCATGAACTCGTCCTTGGTAAGCCTGACGCTTCCCCAGTTCTTCTCCCAGGCCGAGTTGTAAACCTCGAGCCAGCGCTCCATCTCCCGCTTGTGGTCCTTTATGTTCCAGTTGCGGACCGCCACGTCGCCGCGCGACCTGATGCCCTCGGCAAACCGGGCCACGTCTTCCGGAGGGTCCACGTTGGCGGGAAGCCAGTAAGCGTACAGGTCCTGGGCTTTTCTGAACCCGTGGTTGTCGAAGAGCCGGGCGTAGTAGCGGGGGGCATGGGTCATCATGAACATGGGGGGGGTCTCAAAGCCGTCTATCAACAGGCCGCACTCGTCATTGATGTTGAAGTTGAAGGGGCCCTGCATGCGCGAGCGGTCCTTTCCGGCGAGCCAGTCGGCCGCGGCTTCATAGAGAGCCCTGGCCACCGCGGGGTCGTCCTCCGACTCGAAAAACCCGAACTGGCCGGTGCCCGGTCCCCAGTGCTCGTCATAGTTGTAATCTACCTGAGCGGTGATGCGGCCCACCGGTTCCGAACCCCGGAAAGCCAGGAAATACTCGGCCTCGGCGTGGTCGAAAAAGCGGTTGTGCTTTTTCGACAGCTTGTTCTTGACGTCGAACAGAAGGGGAGGGACCCAGCACGGGTCGCCGGAGTTGAACTTCCAGGGAAGTTTCATAAAGGTCTTTAGTTCGCTCTTCGTGGATACCGGCCGAATGGAAATATCAAGCGCCATGCGCAGCCTCCTTGCCGAAACCTCTTGTGCCTGTCCGGGACCGGAGTTCCTTGAATCAGGGACCGGAAGAGTTTCCCTCCGGGGGTCCGCCTTCGGGAGTGTCATCCCGCTTCGGAGGGGTATCGAACGGGATGTCCAGGATGTAGACCCCTTCCTCGAACCGGGTGGTCATAGTGTACCCCGACTTTTGCACGATGTGAAGCATGGACTTGTTCTGGGGAAGTATCTCCGCGGTGAACCCTTCCACTCCGCGCTGCCGGGCCACCCGGACCAGGTACTTGAAAAGGAAGTTGCCTATGCCCTCTCCCTGCCAGGAGTCGAGCACCACAATGGCGGCCTCGGCGAGGTTGGAACTGGGGTCCAGCATGTACTGGGCAAGCCCCACCATCTTCCAGTCGGGGGTCTCCCCGTAAAAGGCGCCCAGCGCCATCTGCTGCTGGTAATCGAGGTTGACGAGCAGTTGGGCCTTTTCGTGGGGCATGGACTTTAAGGGAGAGAAGAAGCGCATGTAGACGCTCCTCTCCGATAGGTCGTAGAACATCTCCCGGAGAAGCTCCTCGTCAGTGGTGCGGAGCGGGCGGAGGGAAAGCTCGATGCCGCTCTTGGTTATAAACGTTGTCTCCAGTTCCTCCGGGTAGACCACGCCGCTGCCCTCGGGAAGAATCTGGTCGTGGTAGACGTACTTCTTGTCCTTTGCAAAATCGAGCAGCTCGTTGCGCATGTCGGGGTGGGCCACGCTTATCAGGGCCATGGACCGCTCCCTGATGTTCTTGCCGTGAAGGAATGCTATGCCGTACTCGGTGACCACGTAGTGAACGTCTCCGCGGGTGGTCACCACTCCTGCTCCTTCGGAGAGCTTGGGCACGATCCGGGTATGCTGTCCGTCGGTGGTGGTGGAAGGAAGGGCAATGATCGGCTTGCCGCGCCTGCCCATGGCCGCCCCCCGGATGAAGTCCGCCTGGCCGCCGATGCCGGAGTAGAACCTGTAACCCAGCGAGTCCGCGTTCACCTGGCCGGTAAGATCGACCTCCAAGGCCACGTTAATGGCCGCCAGCCGGTCGTTTTTGGAGATGATCGCCGGGTGGTTGCAGTACTCCGTGGGATGGAACTCGAAAAAGGGGTTATTATCCAGGTAATCGTAGAGCTTTGCCGTGCCCATGGCAAAAGAGGCCACGATCTTTCCCTGGTGGACGGTCTTTTTGGAACAGGTTATGGCCCCCGCCTCGATCAGGTCCATCACCCCGTCGGAGAACACCTCGGTGTGAATGCCCATGTCCAGCCGTTCCCGGAGCTGGGCAAGCACTGCGTTGGGTATGGTGCCGATGCCCATTTCCATGGTGTCTCCGTTTTTGATCAGCTTGGCAACGTTCCTGGCGACCTCGGTCTGGACGTTGTTGGGCTCCTCGTACAACCATTCCAGCACCGGCTCCTCGTGCTCGACCAGCACGTCTATGTCGGTCACGTGGATAAAGCAGTCGCCCAGGGTCCGGGGCATTCGGGGGTTCACCTGGGCGATGACCAGCCCCGCGGTCTCGGCCGCGGACTTGACGATGTCCACTGATATGCCGTAGGTGCAAAAGCCGTGGCGGTCCGGAGGAGAGACCTGTATCAGGGCCACGTCAATGGGGACCCGCCTTTCCATGAACAGGCGGGGGATATCGGAAAGCATGACCGGAATGTAGTCGGCGCGGCCTTCCCACACTGCGTCTCGGGTGCTGGGTCCTATGAAGAACGAGTTGTGGCGGAAAACCGAGCTGTACTTGGGCTCGGTATAAGCTGCAACACCCAGGCTTAGAAGATGGAAAATCTCCGCGTCCTCGATCCCCGACTGGCTCTCGATCAGCGCCCGGACCAGGGCCTGGGGCTCGCCGCAGGCCGTGCCTATAAAGATGCGGTCGCCACGCCGTATCTTGCGGATCGCGGCCCTGGGAGTGGTCATGACCTTGTCGTAATGGGCCTTCCATCCGCTGATGCCGCGCTTGTCTTTCCTTCTCCTGCCCGGCATAAATGCCTCCTACTTGGCCCCCAGTATGGGGAACACCTTTTGTTCAACGTACTTCACCGCTTCCTCGACTTTTTCCAGGGCAGAAGATTTCTCCGGACCGGAGGTGCGGATGCTCATGTCGCGCAGTCCTGCCAGGCCGAGCTCGCTCTCTCCCATGAACACTCCTCCCAGGGTCAAGGTGGAGTCGTCTCCCCTCTCCAGGCCGTGGACCGCGGCCCACAGGAGCGTCCAGCCCCGGGCCACGTTGTCCATGTTATATCCTCCCGCTCCCAGGGCGACCCATCTCGGAGCGAGCTTATGGAGCACCTTGGTCGCTTCAACATAGGCGTTGTTGGTCATCTGCAGGTTGGTCAAGGGGTCGGTGGAAAAGGTGTCCACACCCATGATGCCCACTACCACGTCCGGCGAAAAGGCCTTCAAAAGCGGGGGCACGACCTCGTTGAAGGCGAAGGTGAAAATCTCGTCGTCGCTTTTCGCCGGCATGGGGATGTTCACGTTAAACCCTTCTCCCTCTTCTTCGCCGATCTCGGTGTATGTTCCTCCCCAGGGATACAAGGACTCTCCCGACTCGTGAAGGCTTATGGTCAGCACCCGGGGATCGCGGCAGAAAATGTCCTGGGTGCCGTTGCCGTGATGGGCGTCTATGTCAACCACGGCAACCCGCTTGCCGCGGTCCGCCCAGCCGCGGGCTATCAGGGCCGCGTCGTTTACATAACAGAACCCCTCGGCCATGGCGCGTCCGGCATGGTGAAAGCCCCCCACCGGATTGAACGCGAAGTCGTAGCCTTCATCGACCACCATCTCGCCCGCCCGGCAGGTCGCTCCCGCCGCCAATCTCAAAAAATCGAGCAAGCCGGAAAATACCGGGCAGTCCTCGGTGCCGATCCCGTACTCGATCATGCCCAGGAAGAACTCGCCCCGGGAGGCCGCCCGTAAAAGCTCCAGGTAATGGCGGCTGTGCACCAGTGAGAGGTCCTCCAGGCTTACCGGCGAAGGAGAGACGACCTCCATGCCGGGCTCGCTCAAAAGGCCGTATCTTTGAATCAGCTCATATGCCTTCTCTCCCCGGACGGGGTCGTAAGGATGGTTCTCGGAGAGCTTGTATCCGGAGAAATCCGTGGTATGTATATAAGCGCTCCGCAACTTCCTACTCCATGGGCATATCGCTTAAACGCCGGAAACGGGCCTCCGGGCATTCCATTTCCAAAGAGCCTGCCGGTGCCCGCACCCCGCAATAAAACACTACTCTACTGCTTGGCCTTTTCACTTCTCTCTCTATTCTGCTTTTCCGGAAACAGCCGCATCATCCCGTCCACTGCAAAGAACTCCTTTTTGCGCGGGGGGATGATAACCGGGTTTATCTCGAACTCCTGTATTTCTTCAAAGTCTTCGATAAGCTGGCTTGCGCGGCATAAGAGGTCCATCAGCGAAGGAATGTGAATGCCTCCCCTGCCGCGGCTTCCTTCCAGAAGCGGATAGATGTTCAAGGACCTTATCATGTCCATGACTTCCTGGTCGGTCACCGGCACTATGCGGAACTGGAAGTCGCGGATGATGTCCGCATGTACGCCGCCCGCGCCGACCTTGAGCACCGGTCCGAACACGGGATCATGGTCCGCGCCCACGATCAGTTCTTCGCCGCCTTTCAGCATCTGCTGGACCTGCACGCCATCGACGGGCGCTGACGGAAAGCGCGAGCCCAGGTTTTCCATTACCTTGTTATATGCTCTTTTGACCTCCGTCTCGGTGCGAAGGTCGAGGATAACTCCACCCACGTCGGATTTCTTGCGGAGCTTGCCGGAGAGGACCTTGACAACAACCGGAAAACCTATATCGCGGGCAATGCGGGCGGCGTTTTCCTCCGAGCCGGCGAGCTCGCTCCGGAGAATCCGCGTCCCGTAAGCGCGGGCCACCTCGCGTACCTCCTCCAGGGTAAGCTCCTCCCGGCCCTCCTTGCGGACTCTCTCGAATACAGCTTTTACACTGTCGCGGTCAACCGCGCGGTAGCGCTTGATCTTGCCGCGCGGCTTCTGCTTGTACCGGCTGTAGTTGCACTGATGCCGGATCACCCGGCAGGCGGACTCGGGAAAGGAGTAGACCGGGATGTCGTTCTCCTGGAGAATCTTCCTTCCCGGGTCTTCGGCCGATCCCCCCATGAGACAGACCAGCACCGGCTTGCCCGCTCCCGCGGTCTCTTCCTGTATGGCCCGGGCAACCTCTCCGTACTCGAACTCGACGTGAATGACCAGAAGCACGTCTATGTTGGGGTCTTCCAACAAAAGCGGGATGGCCCGGCGGTACAGGTCGGGGCCGGCGTCGGCCCGCATGTCTACCGGGTTTTTGAGGCTGGCCTCAACAGGAAGGAACTTCCGGAGTTCCTCGATGGTCCGGGGGTCGAGGGGAGGGACCTCGAGGTCCATGCCTTCCAGTGCATCAGAGGCCATGATGCCCGGTCCGCCGCCGTTGGTGAGCACTGCCACGCTGTTGCCGGCAGGAAGCGGCTGGTTGACAATGGCCCGGCCCAGATCAAACAGCTCCTCCAAAGTGTGCACCCGGATAACTCCGCATTGCCGGAAAAGCGCGTCCGCGGCCACGTCAGTGCTGATGGTGACCTTGGGCGCTTCTACGTTGCCGGTGTGGCTGTCCGCGGCCTGGATGCCCGATGCCGTCCTGCCGGCCTTTACCGCTATCACCGGCTTTTCCGGGGTTATCTCCCTGGCTATCTGGATGAACCTGCGGGGGTTTCCCACTCCTTCCATGTAGAGGAGCACCGCCTCGGTAGATGGGTCGTCCTTCCAGTACCCGAGCAGGTCGTTGGCTGATACGTCGGCCTTGTTGCCCACGCTGATGAACATGGAAAGGCCCAGGGAAAGCTCGCGGGCGTACTTCAAAATGGCCACACCCATGGCCCCGCTCTGGCTCAAGAAGGCAATCCTGCCGTGGTCCATGCCCGCGGGCGCGAACGTGGCGTTCATGCGGACCCGGGGGTCGGTGTTGATGGTACCCATGCAGTTGGGACCGACCAGGCGGATGCCGTGCTTTCTGACCAGTCGGAGGAGCTTGCGTTCCAGTTCTTCTCCCTCTCCGCCCACTTCCTTGAAACCGGAGCTCAAGACCACCACGGCATGGACCCCTTTGTTGGCGCATTGCTCTACAGCCCTTAGCACTCGCGCCGCGGGAACCACAATAACCGCCAGGTCCACGGGTCCGGGGATGTCCTCCACGCGGCGGTAACAGGGCAGGGAGTTGATGACCTTGGCCTTGGGGTTTACCGGGTACAAGGGGCCCTGGTAATGGCCCTCCAAGAGGCACCGCACCACCCGCGCGCCGAATGATCCCTCTTCCCTGCTCGCTCCCACAATTGCTATGGCACGCGGCCGGAAAATATAATCAAGGGTTTCGTCCATCTCTACGGCAAAGGATAGCAAGGTATGGAATTAAAGTCGAGAGTTTTTCAATTTCTCTTCTCCAAAAACAGGTAGCGGACTATCTGCCACAAGGAGTGGGAGTAGTAGCGCACGCCTTGGAAACTCATGGCTTTTTTCATGGTCTTTGCTATAAAGTGGGGCCGGAGAAAGAACCTCCGAAAGAGGTTGTTTTGAAGCCGGACGAGGTCTTGTGGCGAGAAATGCTCGGTCCGCCAGCAGGGCCGGGAATGGATATGAGTGTACTTTTCCCACTGCTCGGAAAAAAGGAGTCCTCTCTCCTTCATGAGGCTCTCGAGCTCGGTGCCGGGAAAAGGCACTCCAATGGCCACCGCCATGAGGTCGGGGTCTATCTCCTTTATCAGGGAAGCGCTCATCTCCACGTCCTCGAAGTTCTCGCTGGGGTGTCCGCCGATGATGAAGAAGGCGGTGGTTATGAGACCCGCCTGGTGTGCCCACCGGAAAGCTTTCCTTACCTGTTCGAGGTTGATGTCTTTTTTCAACTTGGCAAGTATCTCCGGGCTGCCGGACTCGACCCCGAAGGCCACCTTCTCGCAGCCGCTTTCCGCCATCATGAAAAGCATTTCCCGGTTGACCAGGTTGACCCTGGTGTCGCAGTCCCAGGTGACGCCCCGCTCCTTCAGGCCCCGGCAGATTTCATAGAGCCGGCCCGGCCGGTAGGTAAAGGTGTCGTCCTCGATGGTGAAGTGGCGGTATCCCCATTTTTCCATGCACTCGTCCACCTCGGCCAGGAAGTTCTCCGGGTTCCGGAACCGAACCGTCCTGCCGAAGGTGACCTTGGATGCGCAGAATATGCATCGCTCCGGACAGCCCCTGCTGGAGAAGAGCTCGGTGGAGCGGTGATAGGTGGCGTCCAGTCCCGGTGAGGACGCTCCCCTGTACAGGGAATGGTCGATCAGGTCACGGGCGGGATAAGGAAGGCTCTCCAGGTCACGGATAAGCGGTCTGCGCTCTTCTATCACGATATCATCTGCTTGCCGGCGGGCCAGACCGAGAGTGCCTTGCAGGGGTTCGCCTTTTTCAAGTTTTTCGGCAAGCTCCGCCCAGGTCCGCTCTCCTTCTCCCATTACTACGGCGTCCAGGCAGGGAAACTCCGTCAGTGTCTTCTCGGGAATGGCACTGCCGTGTGGTCCGCCAACCGCAACGAAAGCGTCCGGTGCTACCTGTTTTATCCATTCGGCGACCCGCGATCCCATCTTGACGTTGCAGGTCAGGCAGGTAATGCCCACCAGGTCGGGCATGATCTCGCGCGCCCGTGACTTGACGTGCCGCTCGGAAAACGGCTCGACCTCGAAGTCCCACACAAACGGCTTGTGCCCGCCCTGCCTTGCAGTTGCGGCGAGATAAAGCAGGTTCACGGGATGCTGCACCATGCTTTCTTCCAGCGCTCCCATGATCTTGGGAGGGCGGATATGCAGGACATTCATTGCCGGCTCCCGGTAATATGACGTTCCATCCGCAAGGAGCGGGCGAGGAAAAGCAAGGCCGCGATCACGCCCAAAACCGACAGGAACTGGCTGGTGGAAAGGCCGATGTAAGGCACGGTCCCGCGGTAGTCTCCCCTTACGAACTCGATTACAAAACGGGCGGCGCCGTAAGCGAGGACCATGACCCAGAAGACCTGTCCGTCCCTTTTTTTATGGCGCATCAGCCAGAGGAGGAACCCGAAGATGAGGGCCGTGGCAGCGCTTTCATACAAAGGCGCGGGATGCACTTTCACCTGGCTTGCAAGCATCAGGTTGGGATGGTCCATGGGATACCTCACCCCCCAGGGCAGGTCGGGGGCCATCTTTCCGTAACAGCATCCGTTCAAAAAGCATCCGATCCTTCCCACCATCAGGGTCACCATGGCAGCGGGGGCCAGCAGATCGGCCCATTTTCCCAGCGGAAGCTTGCGGAGAAGGATGTAGGCCACGCCCGCGGCTGAAGCACCGATAAGGCCCCCGTAAAAAACCAGCCCTCCTTTCCAGATTTGAAAAATCTTCAGGAAGTCCCCGGAAAAGTCTTCCCACGCCACCAGCACGTATAAAAGCCGCGCTCCGAAAAGCCCGAAGATATAAAGCACCAGTGCCAGCTCCGCCACGTAAAGCACGTCCATTCCCTGCCGCCTGGCCTCGATCCACGCATAGGTCAATGCAGCCACAAAGGCCAGGTTCATGAAAACCACGTAGGAGTAGATGGGGACAGAGCCAACGTAAAACAGGATCGGCTTCAACAGTCCCTCGCTTATCAGTTTCCGGAGTCCGGCAAGTAATCGGCCGGACGGCTCTCTTCAGTATCCTCTCCGGTCGGGGAACTCTCTTTTTCCATGTGCTCCTCCCGGGAAAAGAACATATCAATCAGAAGCAGCAGGATTCCGATAGTGATAAAGGTATCGGCGAGGTTGAAGGTAGGCCAGTGAAAGTCCGACGGCGGCCATAACCTTACCCTTATGAAATCCACCACGTTGCCGTTTCCCTGAAACCTGTCCGCCAGGTTTCCAACTGCGCCGGAGAGTATAAGACCCATGGCCGCGGGCAATCTGCGGGAGGCTGCGGGAGCCTGTGCCAAAAGGTGAAATATGATCAGGACCGCCACCACGGTAATGGTGGTAAAAAGCGGGACTCTCCAGGATTCTTTCAGGTCCTGGAGCATGCCGAAAGCCATGCCCGGGTTCTCCGCGTACTTGAAGTCGAGAAAGCCGGGTATTATCTCTTTCTTGGCCTGGTAAAGATGTTCGGATATCATGGCCTTGGAGTACTGATCAAGAAAAACCGCCACCAGAAACACCGCCAGGGCTATTATGTACTTTCTCTTAATAAGACCCGGCCGGGAAGCTCCGGACCCAATGGGATCGAGCTTCCCGGCGCCTGTCTCTTTCATCTCTTCCATGTATTCCTGCCGCCTTAAGAGTATTTCCGTATCAGTTTAATGAGGCGCAAATCCGCGTTTGCTCACTCGAGCTCGCCGGGCACGGCCAGCCTTCCCATGACCGCGGTAGCCGCGGCCGTTGCCGGGCTTACCAGGTAGACCTCGCTTTCGGGATGGCCCATCCTTCCCACGAAGTTGCGGTTGGTTGTTGCCGCTGCCCTTTCTCCTTTTCCCAGGATGCCCATGTGACCGCCCAGGCAAGGGCCGCAGGTGGGGGTGCTGACCACTGCGCCCGCATTTACGAACCGGTCGGTGAGTCCTTCCCTGATCGCCTGCCGGTAGATGATGGGGGTAGCGGGTATGACGATCATGCGGACCTCGGGGTGGACCTTGTGACTGCCGAGGACCTTGGCCGCGGCCCGCAGGTCTTCTATCCAGCCGTTGGTGCACGATCCTATCACCACCTGGTCGATCCGGAGATTATCGTGGTCCTCTACCGGCCCGGCATTTGCGGGGGAATGCGGCAGAGCCACTTGCGGTCCGATTTCCTCCACCTTTATCTCCAGTTCGCTTTCATAGGAGGCGTCCTTGTCGCTTTCCAGGAACTTGGGCTTTCTGCCGTGAAGACGGCCTTTCAACCAGGTGCGGGTCTTGTCGTCGGGCACGATTATGCCGTTCTTGGCGCCGGCCTCCACCGCCATGTTGCACATGGTGAAGCGGTCAGCCTGGGGAAGTCCGGCAATCGCCGGACCGCTGAACTCGATGGCCTTGTAGCGCGCCCCATCCACTCCTATCTTTGCAATAGTGTAAAGGATCAGGTCTTTGCCGGTGACCCATTCCTTGCGGTCTCCTTTATAGGATATCTTCAAGGTGTCCGGCACCCGGAGCCAGCACTCGCCGGTCATCCACACCGCGGCAAGATCAGTGGAACCAATGCCGGTGGAGAATGCCCCCAAAGCGCCGTAGGTGCAGGTATGGCTGTCCGCTCCCACCACCAGCTCGCCGGGCAGCACAAGACCCTGCTCGGGCAGAAGCGCGTGCTCGATACCCGCCCGGCCCGTCTCGTAAAAGTGGGTGATCTTCTGGGCACGGGCGAACTCCCGCATCTTCCGGGCCTGCTCCGCGGCCTCTATGTCCTTGGCCGGGTGGAAGTGATCAGGCACCAGTGCGATGCGATGGCGGTCAAAGACCTTTTCAACTCCCGACTCGCGGAAGCGCTCGATGGCGAGCGGGGCGGTCACGTCGTTTCCCAGCGCCATGTCCACCGCGGCCATGACGTACTGGCCCGGTTTGACCTCTGCCTCTCCGGCATGCGACGCCAGCAGCTTTTCGGTAATTGTCATCCCCATAGATATCTTTCTCCTCTCGGGTCTTTCCCCCCTGGTTACGGTCCCTGCTTGTGCATGGTTCCCGGAGGATACTTCTTCCGGTAGTCCAGCTTGTTAAGGGCATCCACGTAAGCCTTGGCGGAAGCCACTATTATGTCGGTGTGGGCCCCGAAACCGGTGGCCTCGATGCCGTCTTCCTCGATCCTTACCCGGACCTCGCCCTGGGCGTCGGTGCCGGTAGTAATGGCGTTAATGGTGAAAAGAACCAGCTTGCTGCGGGTTCGCACCAGGCTGGATATGGTCTTGAATGCCGCGTCCACCGGCCCGTCGCCGAACTCGGCGCCTTTGACCAGGTAGCCGTCCACGTCGAGCTGTACGCTTGCCGTGGGCATGACCTGCTGCCCGGAGGTCACGGTTATGTTTTCCAGTCTTATCCTGCGGGGGACTTTGATGATCTCGTCCATTATCAGGGTTTCCAGGTCTTCGTCAAAGACCTCCTTCTTTTTGTCGGAAAGGGCCTTGAACCTTCGGAAGGCGGTCTCCATCTGTTCGTCGGACAGGTCAAAGCCGAGCTCGGACATCCTGTCCCGGAAGGCGTGCCTTCCGGAGTGCTTTCCCAGTACCAGGCGGTTTGCCGGCAGTCCCACCGACTCGGGCGTCATGATCTCGTAGGTCAGCTTGTTTTTGAGGACCCCGTCCTGGTGGATGCCGGACTCGTGCTGGAAGGCGTTCCTGCCCACCACCGACTTGTTGACCGGGACCATGAGGCCGGTAATGGACCTTACCACCCTGCTCGAGGGATAAAGCTGGTCGGTCCGGATGTTGGTGTTAAGTCCCAATGCCTCCTTTCGTGTCTGGAGGGACATGACGATCTCTTCCAGTGCGGCGTTGCCCGCCCGCTCTCCGATGCCGTTTATGGTGCATTCCACCTGTCTTGCCCCGGCGAGCACTCCGGAAAGGCTGTTGGCCACCGCCAGTCCCAGGTCGTCGTGGCAGTGCACGGAAAGGACCACGTTTTCAATTGCCGGGACCTCGTTTTTCATCTTCTCGATGATCGAGGACATCTCCGCGGGGATCGCATAGCCCACGGTGTCGGGCAGGTTGATGACCTTGGCCCCCGCTTCCACCGCGCCGGTGACCATGCGGACCAGGAAGTCGTGGTCGGTGCGGGTCGCGTCCTCGCAAGAGAACTCCACGTTGCCGGTGTACTTGCACGCGTATTTCACCGCCTCCATCATGTGCTCGTACACCTGGTCCCTGCTCATGCCCAGCTTGTGCTTGAGGTGGATGTCGCTGGTGGCGATGAAAACGTGGATGCGGG
>CAYQTK010000025.1:0-33545 GCA_964420375.1 uncultured bacterium | reverse complement strand
TGTTTTTCGTACATTCCATTATACAGGCTTTTCATGCATAAACCTACAGTTTTATTGCTGATTCAGCAATTTTTTTAAACAGGCTTTGAAAAGAACGAGAGCCGCATTATGTATAAGAAATTCCGCGAGCTCGGGCTGTTCATCGGCTCCGGCGTGGTAGAGGCGGGCTGTAAAAGCGTGATCGGAAGCCGCTTGAAGCAGTCGGGCATGCATTGGACTGTTGATGGAGCAAATTCGATAATAGCTTTGCGTTGTGAAATTGAATCCGGAAGGTTTGATGAATACTGGGAGTCGAGGAGGGCGATTTAGTCAACGCTCATGTCGCAGGCCCAAGTTTACTAATATGCTTCCATTTTAATAACAAATATGCTATAAATACGAGTATACCCTGCGGCTTTTTCAAGAGGGGAGAGAAAAAAGTCATTCGAGGGTTGGCAGTGTCAATCGCGTTTCTGTTTTCAGTAGTTCTTTATCCGTTCACTCCCACATAAGAGGAGGTTTTATGGCTAAGATACTTGTATACGTGGATGACTCGAAGAAGGCCGAGGCAATGGAGCGCAAGCCGATAGGTCACGGTGTAGACCTTGCTATGGCCACCAGTATGAAAGAGCTCTCCGGGCTTTTACAGGACAAGGATTTCGATCTTGTTATCCTGGACAGTGTAAATCCGCAAATCCGGCAGGAGCTCAAGCAGACTATAACCACGATCCAGGACATTCCCGTTCTTTTTTTCGAAGAATCGGCTTCCAAGGACCCGCCTGTGAGGCCGGATAAAGTTCCGTCCCTCCGCGGAGGAGACGTCCCTCCGGAGGCGGGAAAGTCCCCGGACCGCCGGAGAACCTCGGCGAACCGCAGCAAGGCGGACGCAGGCATAGAAGCAGCAAGAAGGTTCATGGACGAAAACTTCTCCCGCCATCTGTCGCTCCAGGAGATAGCATCGGTAGCAGGCATATCCACCTCTTACTTCTGCCGGCGGTTCAAGGAAATCTATTCGTTGACCCCGATTGCGTACCTCAAGGAGCTCCGCATTAAAAGAGCTTGTCATCTGCTCGAGCACACCGGCGAGCACTTGGCGGAGATAACCCAACAGTCCGGATTCTTTTCCGTTCCCTATTTTTGCCGGGAGTTCAAGAAAACCTTGGGCATGCCTCCCATCGAGTACCGCAAGAAACACTCCGGCAGAAAGTAGGCCAAGCCGGTCTTCTCACACCGCCCGCACGGGGGTTTTTCGAGTCCGCTGTCTTGCCTGATTTGACTTGCCAAGCCCCCCCTGTTTATGTTAGGGACCATGCGCTTTAACCTCAGGGAGAAGTACTTGTCATTGGCTCATCGGCTCTCAGGTTCGCAGGCCGGCTTGTTTGTTGTACTCTTGGTTATCATCGTCTTTTGTCTTCCCGGCACTCTGCGCGCGGAGGACAACTCTTCTTTTATCCGTCCCGATTTTCCGACCCTGATGATTAAGGGAGTCAGCTTTGAGACCGGCATGAAGTTCGAAAAAAAACTGCCGCCGGGCTCTAAGTGTATGTTTTTCGCACCTGGTTTCAGCCGCGAGGTCTCCTGTTCGGGCAAGAGCGCCTCATTAGGCGAGATCAAGTTTACCAGCACGGGCCGTTATAGCCTCCGCCTGGTTGCGGGCGAAGAGTCCCGCGAGGTCAGGGTCAGGGTGATCCACGGTTTGTGGACCATACTTCCTCCGCTGCTGGCCATCGGGCTGGCCCTGCTTTTCCGGCAGGTGGTGGCCGCCCTGTGGGTGAGCATCTGGCTGGGGGCTTTCATCATCTATGACTGGCGCTTCTTTACCGCGATCGCCCGTTCGGTGGACCACTACATAATCAATGCCATGGCAGACCCCGGCCAGGCCGCCATGCTGGTGTTCATCATCTTCATCGGCGGAATGATCGGCATGATAGCCAGGAGCGGCGGCATCCAGGGGATTGTCGAGATACTGGCCAAGCGGGCCACGTCGCCCCGCCGGGCGCAGGTGTCCACCTTCCTGATGGGACTTTTCATTTTTTTTGACGATTACGCCAACACCATCATCGTGGGAAGCGCCATGCGACCGGTTACCGACAAGCTCAAGGTCTCGCGCGAGAAGCTGTCCTACCTGGTGGACTCGACTGCCGCGCCGGTGGCGTCCATCTTTCCCATATCCACCTGGATAGGATACGAGGTCGGGCTTATCGACTCCGCGCTCTCAAGTATCGGCGCGACTGAAAGCGGATACATGGTGTTCCTGGAGTCCATCCTCTACAGGTTCTATCCCATTCTGGCGCTGGCGCTGGTGATACTCGTCGGAGTGACCGGAAGGGACTTCGGACCCATGCTGCGCGCGGAAAAAAGGGCCCGCCAGGGAAAGCCCCTCCGCGACGGGGCGCTGCCCATGGCCTCGCTGGAGAGTAAGAGACTCGACCCTCCCGACGGAAAACCGCAGCGCTGGTACAACGCTGTGGTGCCGCTTTTGTTTGTAATCGGCATTACCTTCTTCGGCTTGTGGATAAACGGGAAAAGTGCGCTGGGAGCGGACGGCTACAGCAGGGTGATAGCCGAATCCGCGGGCTACGGCGCGCTTCTGGGCAAGATATATCTCCTGGGCCAGGTCTACTCCGAGGCGTCCCCTAATATAGTGCTGGCATGGGCCAGCCTGGCAGGATGTATCATCACCGTTATCATGGTGACTCTCCAGCGGATACTCACCATGGGGGAGGCCATGAACGCCTGGCTCTCCGGGGTCGAGTCCATGGTCATTGCCATCGTGGTCCTGCTTTTCGCCTGGAGCCTGGGCCAGGTATGCGAAGACCTGCATACCGCGGAGTTCCTGACCACCAGCCTGGCAGGGGTCCTCTCCCCCCGGGTGCTGCCGGTGCTCACTTTTTTACTGGCATGCGTCATCAGCTTCTCCACCGGCACCAGCTACGGCACCATGGCCATACTCATGCCCCTGGTGATCCCCATCGGAAACGAGCTGGCCACGGGAGCGGGCCTTCCCGCCGGCGACACCCACGTGATCCTGGTGGGTTCGGTAAGCTCGGTGCTTGCCGGCGCGGTCTTCGGCGACCACTGTTCCCCCATATCCGACACCACCATCATGTCCAGCATGGCGACCTCTGCGGACCACATCGACCACGTGCGGACCCAGATACCCTACGCTGTACTGGCCGCGGGAGCCGGGATCATTCTGGGAGACATACCCTCCGCTTTCGGGATGAGTCCCCTTATAAGTATCGTCCTTTCAATAGCGGCCATGGCTGTCTTTCTCTACGTCTTCGGCAAAAAGATAGAGAAGAAACCGGAAACCGTGGTAAAATCGAAAGCAGGGGAAGACGATACTTGAGCCGCCGGGCGCATATAAGATTCTGGGGGATATGGACAGGTTCTACCACTGTACTGCTGGCCGTCATTATTATGGCGGCAAGCCGCATCACGGACGGAGTTCCATTGCCCAAAACCGCTGTTCTTGCCTTTATCTTCGGAATCGTCGGCACCGGGCTGGCAGGGGGCTTTTATTTCCTGCTTCGGAAAGCGCTCTTGAAAGAAGGGACCATAGACCAACAGGAAGCCCGGGACCTTTCCGAGACCCTCACCCAAGCCAAGGAAGGCGAGCTGTCCGTTGCCTGGCCGGATATAAACCTGCTGGTGAACGGCGAGTCGCGGCGGATACCCTTTCATGTGGTTTACGAGCGGCTGGTGGGAGTGATGGTTGAAGCGGACCGCATGGCCGTTTTGTTGAACGATCTTTCCCAGGAGATACTCGGACAGGCGGCCAAGCTCTCCGCGGGTGCGGAAGACCAGCGGCAATCGGTTACCGAATCCACCCGGTCGGTGACCACCATAGACGCTTCCACCCGGGAGATACTGAACTCAGTGGCTGACCTCGGCCAACTGGGAGACAGCGTTTCCAGCTCGTCTTACCAGATGATGGCGAGCATAGAAGAGGTCAACCGAACGGTACAGTCTTTGAGCGAGACGGTAAAAGAGGTGGTCACCGCTATCGACGAGATCACCGGCAACATCCACTCGGTTTCCGAGTCCACCGAGACGCTCTCCGGCGCGGCCTCCCAGAGCAAGTCTTCCATGGAGGACATCGGCAAGACCATCAAGTCCATCCGCGACCGTGCCGAGTCCTCTGCCGGCATGTCCCAGAACGCCCGCGACGGGGCCTCCCACTCCAAGGAGCTTCTGGCCAATGCAGTGTCGAAGATAAAAGTGCTCTCCGAGAGCATCGAGTCCACCCGGTCGGTCATGCAGGACCTGGGCGTCAAGTCAAGGTCCATAGGAGAGATATTGAACGTTATCTCATCGGTGACCGCGGACACCCATCTGCTCTCTTTGAACGCCTCCATAATGGCGGCCAAGGCGGGCGAGCACGGACGGGGATTTGCCGTGGTGGCCCAGGAGATAAAAACCCTGGCCCAGCGCACTTCGGAGAGCGCCAAGGAGATCGAATCCCTGATCCACGCCACCCAGGAGAGCGTGGACCGGGCCATCCGGGCCATCGAGGACGGGGCGCAACGGGTCTCGGAGAGCATGAGCATCTCCGAGGAAGCGGACCAGTCCCTGGCCGAGGTGGTGAAGAAAACCGAGACCTCTGCGGAGAACGCCCGCCGCATCGCCAGTGACACCGACGGTCAGGCGGAGATGAGCGAGCAGGTGTTGAAAGCCGCGGACGAGGTAGCGAACCGCACCAAGCTCATCCGGACGGCCATGCGCGAGCAGGAGGACTCCATAAACTTTGTACAGGAGAGGTCCAACAAGATGAAGGAGCACATGGAGGGGGTCGCCCACTCCATGTCCGAGCAGTCGGAGGCCAGCAGCAGAATATCCCAGTCCATGGAGACCCTGACCAACAGCATCGAGGACATCCGCCAGTCAACGGAAGAGCAAGTCAGGAGCACCGAGGGGATAGTCCACGCCATCGACGTTATCCGGAAAAAAGCGGACGTGGTGGCAATAAGCGCCCAGTACGTGAACAACACCTCCATGAGCGTGCTCCATCACTCCCATCTTCTCCAGCACGAGCTCAAGGACATCAGGCTTCCGGAAAAACAGGTCAAGTTCACCTTGGGCCTTTTGTTCGACAACCTTCGCGAAGAAAGGTGGCAGAGGGAGAAGCGCATCTTTACCGAGTATGCAAAGAAGCTGGGCGCGGGACTCGAGTTCCGGGTGGCTGAAGGAGACGCCGACAGACAGAGGGGCCTGGGAACGGAGCTCATCCGCGCGGGTATCGATCTGCTTATCGTGGTTGCAGTAGACGCTGAGCAGGCGGCGGAGATCGTAAACGAAGCCAGAAATAACGGGACTCCAGCCATAGCCTATGACCGGCTTATCAAGAACACTCCCCTGGACCTTTTCGTGAGCTTCGACGCCGTGGGAATAGGAGAGATACAGGCAAGGACCGCACTGGCAAGCGCGCGCGGAAACCGCGTCATGGTGCTGGCCGGCTCGCCGCATGACGTGAACTCCCATTTCCTCTACCAGGGACAGATGAAGGTCCTCACCCCCGAGCTGGAGAGGGGGGCCATAAAGATGGTCGACGAAGTCTGGGTGCCCGACTGGGACCCGGACCAGGCGTATGAGTTGACCAAGAAGGTAATCGAGCAGAAAGGGCCGGTAGACGTGGTGATGGCTTCCAATGACGGCACCGCTGGAGGAGCCATCCGGGCAGTAAAGGAGCTCCTGCCCCGCGAGAAGGTGGTGGTGACCGGCATGGACGCGGAGCTGGCGGCATGCAAAAGGATAATGGAAGGCTCCCAGACCATGTCAGTGTACATGCCCATCAGGCTCCAGGCGGTGCGCACCCTCGAGGCATCGCTTTTGATGCTCAACAACGAGGAAATCCCCGGCATCACCGACTATCTCGACAACCAGGCCGCACGTGTGCCTTCCATACTCTTAAAGCCGGTAAAGATCGATGCTGACAACCTGGAAGAAGTGGTGGTAAAAGACGGCTTCCACAAAAAACAAGACCTTTTCAGCAATTCCTGAGACCTCCCTTAGAATCTGAAGACCGGTCGGTTCCGGGCAAGCGGCCCGAGCGGCGAGCTTTACCGTCTCCGGGAAATGCCCCTTCACATCCGCCGGTATAAGCCCACGGACACCTTACCTTGAATATTCTCCCTGCCCCGGATATCATACTTTAGCCAACAAGAAGTTATGGACCGGCGGAGGTTTATCAGATTGGACTGGCAGCATTATATCTCTTATATAGAAGCCTGGCTGTGGGAAACGCCTTACCTTGACGTGCCTAACTATGCGTGGGTGGCAACGGGCCTGGGAGTGCTGGTTCTTGTCTTGTACGTCGTGCTTGTCATAAGCCGCGGCCGAGCTGAAGAGGAAGCGGAGACACAAGAGCAGGAGAAGTTCACCGGGCCGGAACAGGAGCCCGCAGCCGCGGGAGCCGAAGAGGGGGCTGTGCCTGTCCCACCACCCGGGCCTGCTGCGAAAACAGAGTCGGAAGAGAAAGAGCCCGTGCAAGCGCCTTCGCCCGGCCCTGTTGCAGAAGAGGCCAAGCCGGAAATCCCTGCTGCTGAACTACCTTCTCCGGAAGCTCCGGAGGAGGCTGTCGAGGTCCCGGCGGAGAAGCTTCCACCCGAAGAGATCGAGGTCATCCCTCCGGAAGGATGGATCAAGCGTCTTCGCAAAGGGCTTTCCAAGACCCAGGGCAAGCTGTCGCAGGGCCTGTCGCGTCTCCTGTCCAGCGGCAAGGTGAACGAGGACACCCTGGAGGAGTTGGAGGAGCTTCTAATAACCTCGGACCTGGGAGTAAAGACCAGCACGGGTCTTTTGGAGAAGCTCGAGGAGGCCGTAAAAGAAGAAGGCCTGGACGACGGCGACCGGGTCCGGGAATGGCTCAAGGACCACATCCGGGAGATACTTGAGCAGGTTGAGGACCCCCTGGAAATTCCCGACGGCCGGGAAGGTCCTTTCGTCATAGTGGTGACAGGTGTAAACGGCACCGGAAAAACCACCACCATCGGCAAGATGGCCATGCATTTTAAGAACCAGGGAAAGAGCGTCATCATCGGCGCGGCGGACACCTTCCGGGCCGCGGCCATCCAGCAGCTCGAGGTCTGGGGAGAGCGGGCAGGCGCTCCGGTTGTAAAGCACCAGGAAGGAGCCGACCCCGGAGCAGTGGCGTTCGACACCATACAGGCGGCCAGGGCCAGGGGAGCGGACGTGGCCATAATTGACACCGCGGGAAGGCTCCACACCAAGGTGAACCTCATGGAAGAGCTGAAAAAGGTAAAGAGGGTCACGGCCAAAGAGTGTCCGGGCGCTCCTCACGAGACAATGCTGGTGCTGGACGCAACCACCGGACAGAACGCGGTGCAGCAGGCCAAGATGTTCAACCAGGAACTGGAAATATCCGGCCTTATCATGACCAAGCTCGACGGAACAGCCAAGGGAGGGATCATCGTGGCCATATCCGACGAGTTTAAGATCCCCATCCGTTATATCGGAGTGGGCGAAAAAATTTACGACCTGCAGCCCTTCCGGGCCGCCGAGTTCGTGGACGCAATCTTCTCTTCCGCTGAAGCAGCGTCCTGATCCGGAAACAACGAAAAGACGGGGCTGTCGCGGCTAAAGCCGCTCGCACTTGCGCATTGCATTGTCAACTCGCACTTGCGCATTGCATTGTCAACTCGCACTTGCGCATTGCATTGTCAGCTCGCACTTGCGCATTGGATTGTCAGCTCGCGCTTGGGTGTTGGATTATCAGCTCGCGTGTACTGTATTACCATTAGAGAACATGAACGGACGACTTGTACATTTACAGACATTGAAACTTTTGCAACTACTTTTGACGATATCCGTATTTTGTTGTGCGAGCGACTTTAGTCGCGAAGAAAGCCGCTCGACCGGAACGTATAAGATAAGCTATAATGTCATAAACGGGAAGGGGAGGTATGACACATGAAACCCGACAAGGACAGCAGGCTTTTTTATCCGATCTTTAACCACAAAGGCAAGGCCTCGTTTTTTCTGGACCAGGACAAAATCCACGTCTATGCCTGGGACGGCGCTCCGGTCGCATTCATCGAGAAGGGCGCGGTCATAAGCTTTGCAGGAGAGCACACGGGCTGGCATGACGAGGGATGGTTCCGTGACAAGGACGGCAAGTGCGTGGCCTTCTCCGAGCCCGGCACGGGCGGGCCCAATCTCCCCAAAACCAAGACACCTGACGAGCCTCCCGGCGAAAAACAAGACCCGCCCGAAAAACCGGAGATCAAGGAACTCCCTTCCCGCCCGCCGCGAAAAGCGGTATGGTCGGACATCAAGGACAGCGAGTTTTTTAGAAAATAAGATGAGCCTGCCTTATGAAGGATGAGTCCGCTGCCTTGGAAAAGCCCGCCCCTGCAAACAAGCGCCTTTTAGAGGGACTCATCGTCGTTGCCGCGCTGTTCTTTACAGCAGTTCTTCTTTACGGGCCGAGATGGCTCTCCGGCGAATATATCTTTAACGGCGTGGTCCAGGAACAGTACTACCTTATCGGCCAGTATGCCTTCGACAAGAAGATCATCGAGGACTTATCCTCCGGACACTTCCCGCTCTGGAACCAGTACAACGCGCTGGGCACGCCGCTTCTGGGCAATATGCTCTCCGCTGTCTTCTATCCTCTGAAGCCGCTGGTATATGTTTGGGACTCGTTCGCCGCCCGCGACTTATACATCCTCCTCCGGCTTCTGCTGGCGGGCCTTTTTACCTTTGCGCTGGCCAGAAGGCTCCGGCTTTCCGCTCCTGCCGCGCTTTGCGCCGCCGTGGCCTTTACCTTTACCGGCTACTTCAAGATGTTCATAAACGAGAACTATCTGAACGCTGACGTGCTCCTGCCCGGCCTGGTGTTTTTTACCCTGCGGCTCCGCGACAGGCCGCGACTCTTCGACTTCGTGCTGCTTTTCGTTCTTATGGCCGCGGTGTTTTTGAACGGTCATCCCGAGGCCGCTTTCTACACTTTGCTCTTTCCCGCTTTCCTGGTGATTGCAGCCTCGGGGGACGGGAGAAGATTCTTTCGAACCAGCCTCATGTTCGCCGGGGCAGCGGTATTTGCCTTGGTCCTGGCCTTGCCCATGCTGCTGCCTTTTTTCGAGTACTTCTCGCGCGGATATCACTTTCACGTGCCTCATACCGGGTTTTTTCATTACCCGGCATCGCAGTTGGCCTCGGTGTTCTCGCCGTGGTTCTTCGGCCAGGCGCCTCCGGGAGCCCCGTTCCTCACTTCTCCCGGGTTTACATGGCCGGACCATGCCGCGGGCATTCCCGCGTACGCGACAACAGCCGTGCCCTGGCTTTTCCCTGCACTGGGCACGGTAACGGTCCTCCTGGTCGTTATCGGCGCCGGCCGGCTTCGCAGCTACGGCAGGACCGAGCTTGCCATGGCTCTATACGCGGTGTTCTTTACGGGAGTGATGTTCGGGATTCCGCTCTTCCGCCTGCTTGGGCTTTTGCCGGTGTTTTCCTTTTCAGGAAACTTCAAGCACCCCCTGCCCGCGGTGGCCCTGGTTGCAGCAATGTTCGCGGGAAAAGGACTGGACGCTGCAAAAGAGCATATTCCCACCTCCCGGCTGATTATCATCACCATCTATACCGCGCTTTTCGTGCTTCTCCTCGGCTGGGTCACTACAACATTTCCGGGTGCGCCGTCATACATGAACCCCCAATCAGGAGCCGCGCTCGTCCTGCTAATTATAGCGGGCGCAGGCGCAGTCATGGTCTCCGTCAAAAAGACGGGCAAACAGGTCGGCAAGAACCGGCTCCGCTTTGCAGGATACTTGCTGATAATAGCTTCGCTCTCGCTCTCCCTGGCCCTGGACGGATACCAGCAGCCCATGAAAACACCCGGCTACCTGGAAAAAGTGCAGGAGTCCGAAGCAATAAAAAAGATACGCGAGGAGGGAGGCCTGGAGCGGCTCTATGCAAGCCAAGAGACGGTTCCGCCCAACCTCTTCATGCTAACGAAACTGCCGGACATAAGGGTCATGGACGGCATTAACGACCGGCGTCTGGTAAAAGCCGTAAACACCATTAACGGCCATACCAGGACGGAAGGCGGAAGGTACTGGTACCGGACAGTGGGATACCTGCAACCTCGCCCGGAGAAGATCGGACATCCGCTCATGAAGCTCTTTAACGTCCGCTATGCACTTATGCCCGGCCCCCTGCCTTACAATACAAGCATTGACAGGGTGATGGAAGAATCCCGCATCCTCTCTCCGGGTCCGGGCCATGCAGGAAAAACCCGACTGTCCGCAGATGAAGCCGGGGCCCCGGCACTCCTCCAGCACCCCCCTGCAAGGATCAACCTGCCCATAACGAAAGCCCCCGGCATAAAGCTCAAGCTCAAGCCGGCGGTTTCAAAAAGTGCAGCCCCCCGGCAGGAAGACGGGGTGTGGATGGCGGCGGCGGTCTCGGACAGCCTTGCTTACGCCCGCTATCTGCACCCTGCGAACAAGTCCGCGGACGGCAACGTGGCGGGCGTTAAGGTCCCCGTCCTCTGCTATCCGGGCCGGGAGTGCGTGCTCGAGCTTTACACATTGCCTTGCGCGTCAACCGACTTTGACCAGGCGGGTTGGTCCGACTTCCGGCTGGGAGCACCGGAGGACTTTAATCAGGGCAACTGGGAGCTTGTCTATCGCAAAAACGAATGGCTGTATCGGTCCCCCCAAGCACAGCCCCGCGTTTTCATGGCTGGAAAAGCCAAGACCGTTAAAGAGCCTGAAGCCTTAAAGAACCTTGCCGGCGGTGACTTTGCTTTTTCAAGCAAGGTCTTGATATCCGGCGCGGAGATTCCCGAGGTGAACGAAAGCAGCGGCTCCTTTACGGTGGCGGGCCAATTGAACTCCTTGCATTACTCGTCGCAAAAGATAGTCATAGAGGCGGAGATGTTCGAGCCCGGATGGCTGGTTCTATCCGACCTCTATTACCCGGGATGGCGTTGCAAAGCGGGCGGCGAAGAAGTCCGCATCTATCGCACCGATTACCTTTTGCGGGGGGTCCGACTCAAAAAGGGCCTTCACAACATAGAGTTCGTCTATGAGCCCGCATCTTTCCGTATCGGCCTGTGGGCGGCCATAGCCGCAATCGCCGGCATGGCGTTACTGGCCTTTAAGGGTTCGGTTGGTAGTGTCTTGTCAAGATTAAAATGACGCATAGTGTGCGAGCGGCTGATACCGTGATTTTCGTCGGCGCGGTTCCCCTTTTTTCGAGTGACAGAGCACTAATGTGACCTGCTTCGGCTATGGCCGCCACCATCGGGACTGCCAGAGGTTCATCATGGAGAGGCTTCAGCCTGTGGCGTTGCCACCCATGCAGTTTCGAGGAGAAACCGCGTGGGCCGCCCCGGAGGCAAAATGACCACCAAATAAGTCGCACACCCGACGGGACCCTCGCTTTTCTTTCATCTTGTAATTTCACCTTTGATCTCTTATAATAAGGTATCCGTTTGGTGGGGGAATACGTTAATCTTGGCATTATGGGCCGTATAATATGCATAGCCAACCAGAAGGGGGGGGTGGGCAAGACCACCACCGCGCTTAACCTTGCTGTTTGTCTGGCCGACGTGGGACGGCGCGTGCTGCTTATTGATGTCGATCCCCAAGCAAACGCATCCAGCGGCCTGGAGTCCTGTTACTCTTTAGATGACGAACGTCCCACCATCTACGAAGCCCTGATGGGCGAATGCAAGGTCGACGACGCCAAGGTCCCTGTGATACCCGACTTTATGTGGCTGGTTCCTTCCGATACCGACCTGGCGGGCGCCGAGATCGAGCTCCTTGACCTGAACCGCCGCGAGTACCGGCTCCATGACGCCATGGACGGCGTGGCAGACAATTACGATTACGTTATTATTGACTGCCCCCCTTCGCTGTCCATATTGACCCTGAACGCGCTGGTGGCTTGCGAGCGGGTGTTGATACCGTTACAATGCGAGTATTACGCTCTGGAAGGACTGGGCAGACTGTTGCGGACGCTGGGGTTGGTCAGGGAACGCCTGAATCCTGAACTTACCATAGGCGGTATTCTTCTTACCATGTATGACGCCAGGAACAACCTGTCCCGTCAGGTCAGGGAGGAGACCATTAAGCATTTCGGAGACAAGGTGTATAATATCAAGGTTCCCCGCAACGTCAGGCTGGGGGAGGCCCCCAGCTACGGCCTGCCCATCATCCGCTATGACATCAATTGCGCGGGCGCAAGGGCCTACATAGCACTCGCGGATGAGATGCTTGTCCGGGACGGCCTGGCCTCCGGAGAAACCCAAACCCGAGAAAGCGGCGAGGCCCGGGATGGCTCGTAAAAAAGGACTGGGACGCGGACTCGATGCCCTTATACCCGGCGGAAGCGAGGGCGCAGGCGACGAGGGCCCGCCCGGCGAAGGACCGCAACAAGGCATTATCTACTGCAGGCTGGAAAAAATAAAGCCCGGCAAGTTCCAGCCCCGCGAGGATTTTGACCACGAAAGCCTGGCGGAGCTCGCCGAGTCCATAAAGTCGCAGGGCATACTCCAGCCGCTCCTGGTCAGGCCGCGGGCGGGCGGAGGATACGAGCTTATAGCGGGCGAGCGAAGACTCCGGGCGGCTCAAGAGGCTGGTGTCGAACAAGCCCCCCTACTGGTCCGGGACGTGGACGACAAGACCGCTCTCGAGCTCTCGCTGGTGGAGAACATCCAGCGGGAAGACCTGGGCGCGCTCGAGGAGGCCGAGGCCTACCGGAAGTTGCTCACCGATTTCGGCTATACCCAGGAGGCCCTTGCCGAAAGGGTAGGCAAAGAGCGGGCCACCGTGGCCAACCTGCTCCGGCTGCTCCGGCTGCCCGACGATATTAAAGAGGACCTCCGGAAAGGCAGGATATCTTCCGGTCATGCCCGCGCGCTTCTGGCCGCAGACTCAAAGGCGGCCATGCGCAAGCTCCGCGACCGGATAGTAGAAAAGGGCATCAGCGTAAGGGAGACCGAGGACAGGGCCAGGGGCAAGTCAGGGAAGTCTTCCAAGAAATCCCCGTCTCCCCCAAAGGGCAAAGAAGAGGACGTTCACATAAAGCGAATGGAAGAGGCCCTGCTTCAAGCTCTGGGCACCAAGACCCGCATAGAATTAAAAGGCAAGGGCGGCGAGATCCGGATACAATTTTATTCCATGGACGAGCTGGACCGCATATATCGGATGCTGGTGGAATAAGCTGCCGGCCACGGAGGAAAAAACATGGACTGGAAGAAAAAACCCGAAACTGAAAGGGGACACACAATGAAGGGCAAGAAAAACGAACCGGAAACTAAGCCCGCCAACAACAGCGGGAGCGGCCCCACGGACATGAAAGCGGTGCTGGGCAAAGGAAGCGAGTTCGAGGGCACTTTAAAGTTTGAAGGTACGGTAAGAATAGACGGCAAGTTCCAGGGCGAAGTCCACTCGGAAGGGACCTTGATCGTGGGGGAGAACGCCGTCATAAAAGGCGACGTGTTCGTGGACTCCGCGGTGGTGTCAGGAGAAATCCGCGGCAACATAAAGTCCAAGAACCGCGTCGAGCTCCGCTCGCCCGGCAAGGTTTACGGGGATTTGGAATCCCCCGCTCTCATAATCGAGGAGGGGGTCATCTTTGACGGCAACTGCCGGATGAGCAAGGAAGGCCAGAAAACCGGGTCCGGAACGGCCAAGCCCGCGGAGCCGGAAAAGAAAGCCACTGAAAATGCGGGCAAATCCCCGGAAAAGGCGTCGGCCTGATGTCCCGTCATTAAACCACTGCCGGTCTGACCGGTCATGATAGTATGAGCAGTTAGAAGTGTAGTAAGGAGGAGCATCAATGAAGAAGTTCGGCTGTAGTGATGTCCGGAAAGGAATGGCCCTCGTCTTCATCGTGACCGTTGCAGTAATTGTCCTGATCCGTTATGCACCGACCATGGCACAGGAGCAGGCCGAAGCCGGCCATGGCGAGACCGCAGAAGCCGCCCACCATACCGCCGGCCAGCCTGCAAGCGAGAGCGTTCCGGAAGATAAGCCCCTCCATGAGTCCGGGACCGGACATGATGCTGCTGAGCCCCCAGACCACCAGCCCGCCCATGCCGGGCACGGCAAAGAGCAGGCCGGTCACGCGGAAAGCGGACACGGCGGGGACCACGAGCGCCACGTGGACGTGGAAGGCCTTAAAAGCGAGCTCGACGAGAGGCTTGAAACCGACGCCGTGATAAACCTGGAACCGGAAGGCACGGGCGACATCATCCTTCCTTACAAGTCCAAAAAACATCTCAACAAGATGATGACAGTCATCACCGGCGACGAAAAAGAGAAGTCCCTGGAGCAGGTCCGCAAGGAGCTCAAGAATAAGTTCAGACTCTACTCCAAGCAGGTGGAGGTCAGCGAGCCCTCAGCGCCGGAGCCGGCCATCCGGATACGGTTCACTAAAACCCTGGACCTGAAGAAACTGGTAAACTCGATCACCAGTTGGAAACCGCCGCTGTGGAGCGTCACCGGGTTCGTGCTCATGCTCCTGTCCATTGCCGTCATTCCCCTTATCAAGCCGCACTGGTGGGAGCACAACAAGAACCGGGCCATCGTGTCCCTGATCCTGGGGGTCCCTTTCGGCATCTACGTGATTATTAACGATTACGTGGCCCTGTTGCACACCATGCACGAGTACGAACAGTTCATCGTTTTGCTGGGATCGCTGTTTGTCATCTCCGGCGGCATCTGGCTTTCCGGGGACGTCCGGTCCACCCCTCGCAACAACACCATCTTTATAGCCATCGGCTCGGTGCTGGCCAGCTTTATCGGGACCACGGGCGCGGCCATGCTTCTCATCCGCCCGCTTATCAAGACCAACTCGGAGAGAAAGTACAAGGTCCATACAGTGGTCTTTTTCATCTTTTTGGTGGCCAACATCGGCGGCTCGCTGACGCCGGTGGGAGACCCGCCGCTGTTTCTGGGATACTTGAAAGGGGTCCCCTTTACCTGGACACTGATAAACCTCTGGCCTTACTGGGCGGCAACCGTGGTCTGGCTGCTGGCGCTTTACTATGCAGTGGACACCTATATCTACAACTCGAAGGAAGCTGACGAGGCCAAGAAATGGGACAACGAAAACATCGAGCCTCTGAAGCTGCGGGGAGCGCACAACTTCCTGTTCCTTCTGGGAGTGGTCCTGTCGGTGGCGTTTTATCCTTACATGCTGTCGTTCATGACCGATACCCTGCACATTGATCATCACACCGCGGAGTACATACCGGTGCGGGAGGGCATCATGATCCTGATGTCCATCCTGGGGTGGGTGACCACCAGGAGCGAGTACCGGGAGGCCCAGAACTTCACCTGGGGGCCTATTCTGGAGGTCGCCATACTGTTCGCGGCCATATTCGTGACCATGGTCCCGGCATTGACCCTGCTCCGGAACTGGGGACCGACGTCCCCCATCCAGGAGCCATGGCACTTCTTCTGGATCACCGGCTCGCTGTCGAGCTTCCTGGATAATGCTCCCACCTACCTGGTGTTCCTCTCCCTGGGGGAAGGACAGGGAGCGCCGCCCGGCATGGCGTCCGTGGTCTTGAACTCCGGAGGACAGGTAAAGGAGATAACCCTGGTGGCCATATCAGTGGGCGCGGTGTTCATGGGAGCCAACACCTATATCGGCAACGCCCCCAACTTCATGGTCAAGTCCATTGCCGAGGAGAACAAGATCGACATGCCCTCTTTCTTCGGCTACATGCTGTGGTCCATAGGGATACTGGTGATTCCCACGTTCATCGTCATAACTCTGATCGCGTTTCTGTAGCGAACGGAAAGCGTTAACACGGGCGGTTTATAACTGCCTGATTTGAAAAATTCTTGAAACCGGGACCGGCCGGGAGGAAGGAAAAGCTGAAAATCCTCTCTTGCAATCGGGAGTGATTTAGGGTAAGATGATCAATCTGAAGTTCAGCCTTCCGACCGAGTGGTCCATAAATTTACGAAATTTGAAACGTCAAGTTCAGTATAGATGAGAAACCGGGAACAAATTAAGTCGTTCTTCCCGGAAAAAGCAGTCAGGGAGGTTTACCGTGATAAGTCTGAATGTCGAGACGATCATCATCCACATGGTCTTTTTTCTCATCATGGTCTGGGTACTTCACCAGTTCCTGTTCAAGCCCATCCTGCAAACCATTGACGCCCGCAAAGACACGGTGGACGGAAACCAGGGGTCGGCAAAGGACATGGACTCCCGGGCGGACGAGCTGGCCCGCCAGTACAACGAGAAGATGGAGGAGTCCAGAAAGGAAGCCGTGCTGGAGAAGGAGAAGTTGAAAAGAGCGGGCGAGACTGAAGAGGACCGGATCATCAAGGAGTCCCGCGAAAAGGTGGGCGACATGATAGCAGACCTCCGCGAGCGCATTGCCGCGGATTTTCAGCAGGCCAAGCAGGGACTTCAGGCGGACGCTGACGCCATGGGAAAGGACATCGCCGGCCGGGTGCTGGGCAGAGATGTCTGAGGGGCCGCAAGCTCCGGGGAAAAGAGGTTGTATTCATGAGTGAACCGATCAAAGGAAAAGAGACAAAGAAAAGTTTTTTTAAGAGCACGGCGTTTTTCCTGATCCTGGGCTGGATAGCACTGGGAGTGGTTTTGCACATAGTGGTGGTTTCCGTGGCTCCCCAGATGAGACAGGCCTGCGAAGATTGGGCGCATGAGCAGGGAATAGAGGTGCACGGGGACCACGGCGGACACGGTGCGTGTCACGTGGTGGGGCACACCGAGGGCGAGCATCAAAGGCTTGCCGCGGCCATGGCTCCCATCACCGGCGAAATGACCCTGGCCACCGCCTGGACCATACCCAACTTTCTTATCCTGTTTACGATTCTTTTCCATCTCGCCGGCCAGAAGCTCGGCGGCTACTTGCAGGACCGCCGGGAAGATCTCGAGCGGAACATCCGGGAGGCCAAGGAGGCCAGGGAGGCTGCCGAGGCCAAGCTTGCCGAGTACGAGCAGAAGATAAACCAGGTCGACAAGGACATCGAGGAACTCCGAAAGCAGATGCGGGAGGAAGGCGAGGTCGAGAAGCAGAAACTTGTCGAGCAGGCCAACAACCAGGCCGAGCGCATTCGGAAGGAAGCTGATTTTACCGCCCGCCAGGAGGTCAGGATGGCCCAGTACCGGCTCCAGGAGGAGGCCGCCCGGCTGGCGGTAGAGGTTGCGGAGAAGGTCATCCGCGAGGTTATAAACGACGATGACAGGGAAAGGATTCTCAACGAGTACCTGGAGAAAGTAAGGGAGCAGACGCAGTGATCAGGGGAAGTCTGGCAAGAAGGTATGCCCGGGCCCTCATGGCCATCGGGAAAGAGCAGGACGTTTGCGAAAGGGTTGGCGGAGAGTTGGCCGACCTGGCCCGCCTTGCGGGGGAAGACAAAGATTTCAGGACGGTAATCACCGCCCCGGTCATCGGCAAGGATGCGCGGGAGAAGGTGATCGAGGCCCTGGCCGGGCCGATGGGTCTGCATGATCTTACCCTGCGATTTCTCAAGCTCTTGAACCAGAAAGGCAGGCTGGCCTTTCTCGAGCAGATAGCCGCGGCTTACAAGGAGCTTCTGGACGAGGCCGAGGGCAGGGTAGAGGCAGAGGTCGTCTCTGCTGCCGATCTGTCCGAAGACGAGGCGTCCAAGCTCAGGGCCGCTCTTTCGGAGATCACCGGCAAGGAGGTGACCTTGTCGGTGAGCGTGGACGAGTCTCTTATCGGCGGAGTGGTGACCCGGGTTGCCGGCAAACTCCTGGACGGCTCGGTAAAAACCCAGCTTAAGTCCATCGAAGAGCAGTTGAAAACAGCCGACAGCGTTTAGGTCGACGTTACCGGAAAAATCGAGATATTCAAGATAAGGGGGAAGGTAAAATGGCTGAAATCAGGGCGGAAGAGATTAGCAAAATCATCAAGCAGCAGATAGAGGGCTATGAAAAGAAGATCGAGGTCTCGGAGACCGGCGTTATCCTTTCGGTGGGTGACGGCATTGTCACCGCTTACGGGTTGGACAAGGTCATGGCCAATGAGCTGGTCGAGTTCGAGAACGGCCTTTACGGCATGGCCCTCAACCTGGAAGAGGACAACGTGGGCATTGCCGTGTTCGGCGAGGACGTGGGGATCAAGGAGGGGGACACGGTTAAGCGCACCGGCAAGATCGCCCAGGTGCCGGTGGGCAAGGGGGTTATCGGAAGAGTGATCAACCCGCTCGGACAGCCCATTGACGGCAAGGGTCCCATCGAGTCGGATGAGACAAGGCTTATCGAGGTCAAGGCCCCCGGCATCATCGTGCGCGAGCCGGTGAAGGAGCCGCTCCAGACCGGCATCAAGGCCATCGACTCCATGATCCCCATTGGCAGGGGACAGCGTGAGTTGATCATCGGCGACAGGCAGACGGGAAAGACAGCCATCGCAGTGGACACCATCATCAACCAGAAAGGACAGAACGTGCACTGCTTCTACGTGGCCATCGGCCAGAAGCAGTCCACAGTCGCCAGGGTGGTGGCCAAGCTCGAAGAAGAAGGGGCAATGGAATATACAACCGTCATATCAGCGTCCGCCTCCGAGCCCGCGCCCCTGCTGTTCCTGGCGCCTTATGCCGGATGCACCATGGGAGAGTACTTCCGAGACAACGGCATGCACTCGCTGTGTATCTACGACGACCTGTCCAAGCACGCCCAGGCATACCGGCAGCTCTCCCTGCTGCTCAGAAGACCGCCCGGCAGGGAGGCCTTCCCCGGCGACGTGTTCTATCTCCACTCCCGGCTGCTGGAGAGGGCGGCCAAGCTAAACGAAAAGCAGGGAGGCGGGTCCCTTACTGCGCTCCCCATCATCGAGACCCAGGCAGGAGACGTGTCCGCATACATCCCCACCAACGTCATCTCCATCACCGACGGGCAGATATACCTGGAAACCGACCTGTTTAACTCCGGAGTCAAGCCCGCGGTAAACGTGGGACTGTCCGTCTCCAGGGTCGGCGGAAACGCCCAGATCAAGGCCATGAAGCAGGTCGCCGGGTCCCTCCGGCTCGACCTGGCCCAGTACCGCGAGATGCAGGCTTTCGCCCAGTTCGGCTCCGACCTCGACAAGGCCACCCAGAACATGCTGGCCAGGGGCGAAAGAATGGTCGAGATACTAAAGCAGGGACAGTATCTGCCCTATGACGTGGAGAGACAGATTCTCATCATTTACGCCGGGACCAACGGGTTCGTGGACAGCTACGACGTGAACGTGATCAAGGCCTACGAGGACGAGCTTTTAAAGTACGTTGAAAACAATTACAAGGACCTCCTCGAACAGATCAAGGAAAAGAAGGTAATAGACGAGGAGCTCGAAGGACAGGTAAAGAAAGTCCTTGATGAGTTCAAGGAGAAGTTCAAGCCCGAAGAGGTCGAGATAAAGGCCATATAGGGCAATCGGTTTAATAAAGTAAGGTGAAAACAGGAGTCAGGTATGCCGTCCCTGAAGAGTATCAAAAAAAGAATTGAGAGTGTAAAAAACACCGAGCAGATCACCCGGGCCATGTACATGGTTTCCGCTGCAAAGCTCAGGCGGGCCCAGGAGAACGCAGAGAACTCCCGTCCCTTTGCGAGCTCCCTGGAGTCCACTATCAAGAACCTGCTGGCCAGGCTGGAATCTGCCGACCATCCCCTTCTTACGCCCCGGGACGAGATCAAAACCGCGGAGATCGTGCTGTTTACGTCAGACCGGGGGCTTTGCGGAGGGTTTAACGCCAACATGATAAAGACCGCGGAGGCCTTTTTCCGCGACAATGCCCAAGCTTACGAAGAGATTTTGTTGTCCGCCATCGGCAGGAGGGGAGGCGACTACTTCAAAAGGAGAAAGCGGCCCGCCCGCAAGGTCACCACCAACCTGGTGCGGGAGATCAACTTCGAGATGGCCCGCGACATTGCCGACGAGCTCACCGACCGTTACGTCTCCGGCGAGGTCGACACTATCTTTCTTTTGTATCCGCGTTTCAAGTCGGCCATGACTCAAATCCCCACCGTCTTTCAGCTTCTTCCTTTCCAGTTCGAGACGGAGGAAGAGGAAGGCGCAATGGTGGAGTATATCTACGAGCCGTCGATCGAGAAGCTCCTCGACCAGCTTCTTCCCCGCCAGGTCCGGACGCAGGTGTACTCGGCAATGCTCGAGTCGGTGGCCAGCGAGCACGGCGCAAGGATGACGGCCATGGACTCGGCGACCTCGAACGCCTCGGAGATGATCGACAACCTTACACTCCAGTACAACCGGGCCAGGCAGGCGGCCATCACCACCGAGCTCATGGAGATCATAAGCGGAGCAGAGGCCCTGAAGGGCTAAGAGATATAGTCGAGGAGACGGGTAATCATGTTTGTCAGTGAAGATATTAAGGGAGGATGTTAACCAATGAGAGTAGGTAGCGTAAGCCAGATATTGGGCGTGGTCGTTGATGTCGAGTTCAAGGGCGGGGACCTGCCGCCCATCTACAATGCCTTGACCCTTACGAACCCCGCGATTAACGACGAGCCGGACAACCTGGTCCTCGAGGTGGCCCACCACCTCGGAGAGAACACGGTAAGGACCATTGCCATGGACACCACCGACGGCCTGGTCCGCGGAATGGAGGTCAAGGACACCGGCGACGTCATCAAGATGCCGGTAGGGGAGGCCACCCTGGGCAGGATCATCAACGTGGTGGGAAAGCCCCAGGATGAAGGACCGCCCATACAGACGGACAAGTACTATCCCATCCACAGGCACGCGCCCGCATACCTGGACCAGGACGTGGACATCCAGATGTTCGAGACCGGCGTCAAGGTCATCGACCTTCTCGAGCCTTACGCCAAGGGCGGAAAAATCGGACTCTTCGGAGGCGCCGGCGTGGGCAAGACGGTCATCATCATGGAGATGATCCATAACGTGGCCATGCACCATGGCGGATACTCCGTGTTCGCCGGAGTAGGAGAACGCACCAGGGAAGGAAACGACCTCTATCTCGAGATGAAGGAGTCCGGCGTTCTCGACAAGGCCTGCCTGGTGTACGGCCAGATGAACGAGCCGCCCGGCGCGCGCGCCCGGGTGGGGCTGTCCGCGCTGACAACCGCGGAGTACTTCCGGGACGAGGAAGGCCAGGACGTGCTTCTTTTCATTGACAATATCTTCCGCTTCACCCAGGCGGGCATGGAGGTCTCCGCACTGCTGGGCCGCATACCTTCCGCGGTGGGATATCAGCCGACACTGGCCACAGACCTAGGAGAGCTTCAAGAGCGCATCACCTCCACCAAGAAAGGGTCCATTACATCGGTCCAGGCCATTTATGTGCCTGCGGACGACCTGACCGACCCCTCACCGGCTACCACCTTCGCCCACCTCGACGCTACAACCGTCCTTTCCAGGCAGATCGCCGAGCTGGGCATCTACCCCGCGGTGGACCCCCTGGACTCCACCAGCCGAATCCTCCAGCCCGACGTGGTCGGAGATGAGCACTATACGGTGGCACGGCAGGTCCAGCAGGTACTTCAGCGGTACAAGGACCTCCAGGACATCATCGCCATCCTGGGAATGGACGAGCTCTCCGAAGACGATAAGCTGATCGTCTCCAGGGCAAGGAAAATACAGAGGTTCCTCTCCCAGCCCTTCTTCGTGGCTTCCGAGTTCACGGGCAGGGAAGGCAAGTACGTCAAGGTCGAGGAAACCATAAAGGGCTTCAAGCAGATCGTGGCCGGCGAGCACGACGATCTTCCCGAGCAGGCTTTCTTCATGGTGGGCACTATCGAGGAAGCCCAGGAAAAGGCCGAAAGATTGGCCGCACAAGAGTAAGCAAGAGGTAAAAGAAAATGGCCACCATCCATATGGACCTGGTTACTCCCGACCGGAGGCTCCTCTCCACCGAGGTCGAGGAGATAAAAGCAAGGGCGGCACAAGGAGAGTTCGAAGTGTTTCCCGGACACGCCAACTATATCACCCTCCTCGACGTGGGAGAGCTGTCGTACAAGGAAAGCGGAAAGGATAAGCACGTGGCAGTCACCGGAGGCTTCGCAGAGGTCACCTTGGAAGAAGGCATAAGGATCATGGCTGAAGCCGCGGAGTTCTCCGAAGAAATCGACACCGAGCGGGCAAAGGCTGCAAAGGAAAGGGCCGAAAAAAGGCTCGAGGAGTCCGATCCCTCAGGAAAGGGAATAGACATAACCCGGGCCCAGGCGGCCCTCCGAAGGGCGCTGATAAGGCTGGATGTCGCAGGAAAAAAATAAAAAGGTCATTCGATCCGCCGTCCCCCGGATCCATACCATAAAAGCGCAGGCAAACAAAAACCTGCGCTTTTCTATGTAACCCTTTTGAACTTGGCCGCTGAACAATGGTAGAAAATACATCATGAAAATCAAAAAGCACATAATGACCCCCCTGCAAAGCAACTGCTACGTGGTATGGGATGAAACTTCAAGCGAGGCTATGGTGCTCGACCCCGGCATCAAAGCCGGAAAGATCGTGCGGACCATCAATAAAAAAAACATATCCTTAAAAGCAATCGTGCAGACACACAGTCACTGGGATCATCGCTCCGGGACCATCGAGCTGCACAAGAAAACATCTGCGCCCATCTACCGGCATCCCCTGGAGCCGCGCATCGGCGCCGGCTTCAGGTCACCAAAGGCGGACGGCAAAAAGGTGTTCGACCTTGAAGACGGCAGCGAGCTTCGGGTGGGCGCCCTGCTCTTCCAGGTCATGCACACCCCCGGCCACTCTTCCGGAAGTATTTGCCTGTTTACCGGGGACGTTCTTTTTTCCGGGGACCTGCTCTTTAAAAGCGGAGTGGGAAGAATGGACTTGAAAGGCGGAAGCTTCCGGGAAATGGTCGCCTCACTCAACCAAAGGATAGCCCGCCTTCCCGACGATATCGACGTGCTGCCCGGACACGGACCGCCGACAACGCTCGGACAGGAACGCAGGACAAACCCCTTTTTTAAAAGCGCCCGCCAGAGCATGGTCTCGGATATGGAGATCACATAATGGGACTTGAATAAAAAGTGCCGGGCACTGATGAACAACAAGATATGACTTCTCCCCAAACGAGGCGCTGGGAATGGGCTTTACTGATCGCGGTCCTCCTGTTCTCCTTGTCCCTGGGCGCCGCGAGCCTGCTCCAGTACATGGACACGCCCCTTTTTACCGTCCCCTTTACCGATGAAGAAAGCTACGTAAACTGGGCCAGGGACGTCGTGGAAGGAAAACCTGTCTCCATCTTTTACCAGGACCCTCTTTATCCCTATTTCCTGGCGCTGGTGTTCAAGATCACCGGGGTCCCTGAAATGGGCAGGGACCACCCGGCCTGGCTCATGGTCCGGCTTCTCCAGGTGTTCATGGGAGTTGGAACCGTGGGCCTTGTCTTCTACTCCGCCCGAAAACTGGGCGGCCCGATTGCGGCCGCGGCTGCGATTGTCTTGGCCGCCTTTTACCAGGGACTCTACTTTTACGAGCTTTTGCTTATCAAGACCTGCCTGGCCACCCTCGTGTCGGCGGGGGTATTGGCCGCGGGAGTGGCCTGCGCACATACTCCTTTGAAAAAACCAAGGTGGGTCGCGCTGGGACTATTGCTGGGAGCGGCCGCGCTCTTGCGGGGAAATTTCCTGGCACTGCTTCTCTTCGTTCTGGCTTGGGCCGTTTATATAAACCGCAAACAGGGAAAGAAGGGACTGGTCAGAGCGGCGCTGGTTTTGCTCGGAGCAATGATTGCTCTCTCTCCCGCAACTGTTCACAACCTTCGCAAAGGCGATTTCGTCCTCACCACCAGCCAGGCCGGTCCCAACTTCTACATCGGTAATAACCCCATAGCCGACGGGTCCTATGTAAAGCTTCCCTTCCAGGAAAGCGCCCATCCCAGCTATGAAGCCCGGGATTTCCGCAAAGAGGCGGCAAAGAGAGCGGGCGAGAAGCTCAAGCCTTCTGAAGTCTCCCGCTTCTGGCTCGAACAGGGAATGGAGTGGATAGGAAACAACCCTGTTCAGGCGCTCGAGCTCTACGCCTACAAGCTTCTGCTCATGGTCCATCAATACGAGATACCCGACAACCAGAGCTTCTATCTTGTCAGGGACAAGCTTGTTCCCGCCTTGCGCATACCAATACTTAACCTGGGCATGTTGTGGGCCGCGGCACTGGCGGGGGTGATCGTTGTCGGGTTTTCCGACCGACGTGTTTCTTTCGCGGTCATGATGCTTCTGGTGTACGTGGCGGCCGCAGCCGCGTTCTTCGTGCTTTCCAGGTACAGGCTTGCCGTGGTCCCGCCGTTGGCGGCGCTTGGGGGAGCATATCTCGCCTGGCTTTTGCGAAAGCTCGGGAAAAAGTCCTTTATAAAGCCGGCCGCTTCCCTGGCAGTCGTCGGCCTGGTCCTCCTGGCTTCACATTGGCCCCTGCCCCAAGAGAACGAGTATCAGTGCTACAACATGATGGCCATTGCCTATGTCCGGACAGGACGGCCGCAAAGCTCCATTCCCCACTTTGTGAAGGCCCTGGAAATGAAACCCGGCGATCCCATAGTCACCAAAAACCTGCGCATGGCTCTTGACATGCTTCCCAGAGAGCCGAGACTGCTTCTCAAGATTGCGGGCAAATGGGAAGCGCGGGAGAAAAGACATCTCGCTGCCTTGCTTTACGAAAAAGCCCTGCATGAGAGACCGGACCTTTACAAGGTCAGGATACACCTGGCCAGGCTCTACGGTCCCGAGCTTGGCCGGTACAAGAAGGCCAGGCAGCATTTGATGAAGGCCCTGGAGCAGAAACCGCAGAACGCCGCGGTCATGGTCATGATAGGCAACTGTCATTACGAGCTCAAGAACCTGGACGCGGCAAAAGAATGGTGGAAAAAAGCGCTTGTGGCGGACCCTGAAAACTCCGACGCCCGGCGGAACCTGAGAACGCTGAAACGCGGAGAACACAAGTAATCGGCTTGCCGACACGCTTGTATGCTATCATCTCTTATCAAAAAGTAGCAGCAGGTGAGTTTTAAGCCGCTTTGTGCGTTTCCGGACAGGGAGGAAAAAATGGAAAACAAGGACGCCATGGATATTCTGGGTTATGCTCCTTACGGGTGTTACCTGATGACGACAGCAACGGGCGATGCCATAAACGGCATGCCCCTTTCCCTTTTCATGCAGGCGGGGTTCCGCCCGCCCCTGGTTGCCTGCGGCGTAAAGCACGACCGGAGGACGCACGGCATGGTCAAACAAGCCGGCGCCTTTGGGGTGATATTCCTGCGCCAGGACCAGAAGGAGCTGGTGGACCGCTTCAAGAGCAAGGCCGATCCTTCCGCCAAGTTCGAGGGGCTGCAATGGAACAGGGCAAGCCTGGGCTCGCCCGTGCTTGACGACTGTCTCGGCTGGGTCGAATGCAAGCTCACCAGTGAGCTCGAGCCCGGCGGCGAGCACACGCTGTTCATCGGCGAGGTCAAAGAGTCAAAGCTGGTGGGGGCCGGAGAAGTGCTTACCATATCCGATCTTGACAAGGTCTACCGTGTCTGAGTAAGTGGGGCGTGAGAAGATTACTTCCAAGACGCGGGCTTCTTTTCCTTCATTACGCGCACTTAATCTTCAGAGTCTCGTGATTTTGCGGACAGGGGCGAGTTTATGCGCGTGAACCGAATGCGTTCCGATTATGCCGGCTTTATGGTCGGCTTCTCAGCCTTGTGGATCCAGGTGATCCTGGTCCGCAGGCTCATTGCCGCTTTCTCCGGCAACGAGCTCACCATCGGGGTTTTGCTTTCCGCGTGGATGCTCTGGTCCGGCTTGGGGGCTTTCGGTCCGGGCCGATACGCCGACCGGATGCGTTCCGCGGGCAACTGGCTTGCAGTCGTGTTTTTATCGGTTTCAATTATCCTGGTCCCCGCCATTCTGTTTACCGCCCGTATCAAGCCTTTTTTAGGAGCGTCGCCGACGGAGATGTCCGACATCCCCACCCTGGTGCTCGCTTGTTTTATACTGGCCTTTCCGTTGTCCGCTGTTCTGGGGTTCGCGTTCAACCTTGCCGCCAAGATGCAGGAGAACTTTGAAAAGGCAGCCGGGCGGACCTACCGCTTCGAGGCTTTGGGGGCCTTTGCAGCGGGAGGCATACTGGCTGCCTGGTTCGGAGGAGAGAGTCGGCCCCTGCTGCCTTCCATGTGCATGACCGGCGTACTCATGGCGTCTTCGCTGCTGGTGTGCGACCTTGAAAGCCGGGCGGGCAGGGCGGTATCAGTTTTAAGCGCAGTTTTGCTTGCCGCCCTGGCCGCCGGTGTTCTGTTTTTCGGGGCGGATGCGTCCGTAAGCCGGGCATATGAAGCTCTATACTGGGGAGAACGGGATGTGGCCCGCTCATTCGACTCGCGGCACGGCTATCTCGCAGCCATCCGTACCCGCGGCCAGGTAACCCTTTACGAGGACGGCAGCCCCGCAGCAACCTTTCCGGACGAGCCGTACACCGAGGTCCTGGCCCACGTGCCGCTTTCCATGTGCGAATCTCCGCGGCGGGTCCTGCTGGTGGGCGGCGGCCTCTCCGGCATGGGAGGCGAGATACTCAAACATCCGGTCAAACGTCTCGATTACCTTCAGCTCGACCCCGGCTGGATCAAGCTGGAAAAAAGCTTTACCGGCGAGTTCGAAAATTTAAACAAAGACCCCCGCGTCCGCGTGCACGTTGCCGACGCCCGCAACTGGCTCAAGGACAAGCAAGACTTGTACGACGCGGTCATCATCAATCTTCCCGACCCGCTGACAGCCGAGCTCAACCGGTTCTACACCAGCGAGTTCATGAGCAGGGTAAAAAGGTCTCTCCGGCCTCGCGGCGTAATGGCGCTTACTGCGGGCTCGACTCCTCCCAACTTCAACTTGACCCAAGGACAACTGGGCCTGCTCGCAGGCGTGTCCGCCACAGTGGAAGAGGTCTTTGCAAAGCGGCTGTTGCTTCCGCTGGGCGATAACCTTATAGTTGCCGGCGGCGAGAAGGCCGGTCTTTTACGAAGCGCGGATGCCATCCAGGATGTCCTGGACAGGCGGGGGATAGACACTGAGTATGCCTCCCGCTACAAGCTCGGGCCCGACCTGGACCCTTATTATTTGGAAAAGATCGAACAGCGGATCAACAGCGTATCCGCGCGACCGGACCGGGACCTGCATCCGAAGGGATACATCTACGGGATCATGCTGTGGGCGGAGCAGGCTTCTCCGGGAGTTGCACAGGTCATGAAGTACCTGTCGTCCCTGCCGAAGTGGACGCCTGCGTTGTTGCCTTTTCTGGTGCTCATACTCGGTCTGGGGTGGTGTCTTGCAGGGGGCTCACGCGCAGAGGCTGCGCTGGCTTCCGGGGTCTCCGGCTTCTGCGCCATCGTGATCGAGGTCTCGGTAATGATATCTTTCCAGGTGTTGGCGGGTGCGGTTTACTTTGCACTTTCCGTGCTGACCGCGGCCTTCATGATCGGCCTGTCGGCAGGCGCGTTTTTGCAGGAGAAGCTAAAAAAGCCCGCCGGCTTGTTAGCCATGGAGTTCGCGCTGGTTCTCTGGTGCGCGGTGTCGTCGGTGACGGTCTGGCTCATGTCCCGCTACTCGGGCGGCTCCGGGGTGTTGGCCGTGTTTTCGCTGCTTCTCTTTGTCCAGGGCATTGTTGCGGGCTCTCTCTTTTACAGTGCTTCCCGGGCGGTGATAGCATCGCGGCTTGAGGTCGGAAAAGGAGTGGGCCTTGTTTACGGGCTCGAGCTTTTCGGCAGCGCCGGCGGCGGTATTATAGCGGGTGTTTTGCTGGTGCCGGTGCTCGGTATAGGGGGCGCCATGCTCTGCGCCGTACTCACCGGAGTGGGATTACTGCTGGTGTCCGCCACACGGCGGCGGGTTTCCGCTTCAGGTTGACGCCATAGCCGGTTTAACGGGCTTGCGGCTTGCCGGACTTTTTTCACCTCGTTAAAAAGTACTTGCCAAAGAAAAGCTGTCAGTTTATAGTATGGTAGATTTTGCAATTTGATTAAAAACAGATAAAATTTATCGATATTTTATCACGGCAATTTCAGGACAGAAGGGAGAGGTCAAAATGAAGGTATGGACGGCTTTGGTCTTGTTTTCTTTATTGCTGTTGTGTCTCTGGTGCACTCCTGCTTTTTCCCAGACAGAGGCCCGAGCAGAGAACACGGCGGATGCAGAGAAAGCGGATGATGAAACGGACAAAGAGGGCGAAGGAGAGAGAGAGGAACTGAACTTCGCGGGGACTCCCTATATATATACCGGCCCGGACACCGGCGCCGGTGCGGGGTTTGCCATCCAGTTCCGCGATTTCCTTGACAAGGAAGGCCGGGACGTTTCTTTTGGACTGTCCTATACCGAGAACCTTTACCAGGATTACAGCATTACGTGGTCGGAGCCGTATTTTTTTTCCAAGCAGGGCAGGTTAAAGATATATCTTAAGTATCAGACCCGCCCGGCAATGCGGTTCTACGGTATCGGCAACGACACCGGACCGCAGGACGACTGCAACTGGAAGTACACCGGTGCGATTCTCGAGCCCACTTACATCCACCGGTTTCCCAAGACGGACCTGGGCACCATCGGCCTGCGCGGCCAGCTTACTTACAAGTACGTTGATCCCGACAACGGCGAGCTTGACAATGAAGACGCAGGCAGCTTCAACCGCAAGATCAAGCAGGTCTACCCGGAGATTTACTACAGCGACTACTTCCGTCCCACTGATCTTATCATCCCTACGATAACCATGTACCTTGACCGGCGGGAGGACCGCTTTCCCCTGGGCGGCAGCAGAGAGACAGTGGTGTGGCCCATGAAGGGCCAGTACTTCGAGGTCTCTTACTCTCGCTCGGACGAGGCCTGGGGCTCTGATTTTACTTATAACAAGATGCACCTAGACCTGCGCCAGTTCCTTCCTTTGTTCCACGAGGACACCATACTCGCGGTTAGGGGCAAGTTGATCATCTCCCAGGGGGAGGTCCCCTTTTACGAGATGGCCAACTACGGCGGCAGCTCCAGTGTGCGCGGCTATTACGGCTACCGCTTTATTGACGAGAACGCGACCCAGCTCAACGTGGAGATCCGGCAGGGGCTGTTTCCCGACAAGCAGCTCGAGCTTTTCAAGGGCATGATCAAGCTGAAGTATCCTTCCCTGTTCCTGTTCTGGGACGAGGCCCGGGTATACGACGATTACACTGAGATCGGCGAGAACATGTGGGAGGACTACCATTATGCATGGGGCGGAGGTTTCCGATTCGTAGTAACGCCCACGGTGGTGATCAAGGCGGAATGGGGCAACTCTGACGAGCAGTCCACCTTCTACCTGGGCGCGGGTCTTCCGTTCTAAAGCTCGAACGTCAACAAGAGGCAAAGCTCCATCCTTGGGGGCTGCTCCCGCCCGGAAGGTAAAGATCCCTGCTAAAGCCGCTCGCACAGCAGAGGAGCTTTAGGGGAAAAGGCGGCTTCACGGTGCGCTGCATTTTAAGGAGTTCGTGATGTCTGCATCTTTGATATTGGAGACAATCGGAAAAAACGCTTTTTTCAGTACCGGCTGGGACCCCCCTCCAGGCGGGCAGGTGCCTTCTCATAAGGACTACGACATTGGCGAGGGATACCAAGTGCCGGGTCCTCCTCCGCCTCCGGAGGAGAAAAAGTCGGGCTTGAGGTTTGTGCTTTACGGCTGCGGGTGCCTGGTGGTGGTCATTATCCTGGTCGTGGGGGGAGGCTGCGCATATCTATTCATTAAAGGGCCGCCCCTCATGGCGGATTTATACGAGATGACGAAACCTCAGTTCATGTCGTACCTTACTGATAAACACACTGAAGAGCAGAGAAAGAGGTTTGAGAACGCCTTTGACATTTTTATAAAGGACTGGAGATCGGACAAGTACGACGGCTTCTCGGAATGGGCGGAAAAGGGCCCCACCAAGCTTTTCCAGGGGTTCCAGAACATCCAGGCTGACCGGAAGATAACCGTCGAAGAGAGCCGGGAGTGGTCCCGGATGGTTGAAGAGAAGCTGGGAAGCCACGGCAGTGAAACCTCAGAGGACCGGCAGGAGTAGCATGCCGGGTCTCCGCCACCGAGCGAAGTGGTTTAAATTGGTGAACTAACGCTCTGTCAAGCGTTTTCCGTCGCTCGCACTAAAATATATAACCGGGCCTGAGGGTACGGGCATTTTCGTGACGGCAGACAACCAAGGCCCCAAGCCTCATTTGAAATCAACGCCTTCCATCTTATTACGAGCAGATGGTCCTAAACCGCAAGGGCCTGATAAGTCCTGCGCGGTCCACTGATACCGCGAGCTCCGGGGCTTGCCCAGTACCCATACTTCTTGCAAACGATACCGATTAAAATGACGGATCACTGGCACAACCGTCTTTAATTTGTCATAATACATCTCTAAACCAGGCAAGGTCAGGAAAAGTTAAAAGAAATGGACTTGAAAAGGGAAAACGATTATACGCTCCGGATAGAAAAACACGGCAACATGAGGACAGACGCCCAAGTCTTTGCCGGCCGGGAGCTTAAGCTGGAGGAGAGCGCACTCGAGCAGCTCGCCAATGCCGCTTGCCTGCCGGGGGTCGAGCACGTTCTGGGTATGCCCGATATCCATCACGGCTATGGTGTTCCCATCGGGTCGGTTGTTGCCTGCCGTGAGATCATCGTTCCCGCGGCCGTCGGCTATGACATCAACTGCGGGATGCGGCTTATGCTGACGTCGTTGTCCGCGGGCGAGCTTGACGTGCGCGCGCTTGCCGACGGCATCAAGCGGTTGGTGCCGCTGGGTGAAGGCAAAAAGAACGTGCCTTTTAATCGCGATGATTTCGTGGCTGTTCTCGAAGGAGGGTTGTCCGCCCTGGTCGAGCTTTCCCCTTCGGGCCACCGGGTATGGGATGGTTTTGATCCTCGCGAGGAGAAAGCCAACCAGGAGCGGGTGGAGGACCGGGGCAGCATGGAAGGCAGCATAAATGCCGTGCCTTCGAGCGCCATGGAGAGAGGCCTGAACCAGCTTGGCTCTTTGGGCGGCGGCAATCATTTTATAGAGCTTCAACAGGTCGACAGTATACTTGACGATGGCGCAGCCGCCCGACTGGGCATTTTCAAAGGCCAGTTCACGATCATGATCCATTCCGGCTCCCGCGCTTTCGGGCATGACGTGGGAGGCCATTACATGAAGATGGCCAAGAGCTTCAACAAGGACCAGGGCGTGCAAGTGCCGGGACTCAGCTACTTTCCCTTGACAAGCCGGGAGGGAAGGAACTACATTCCGGCCATGCACGCAGCCGCCAACTTCGCTTTTACGAACCGTGCCCTCATGGCCGCACTGGTAGGGGCCGAGTTCAAAAAACGCTGGCCGGAAGAAAGGATGTGGCAGCTTTATGACGTTCCCCACAACATGGCCAAGCTGGAGCTCCACCACGGCAGCCAGCTATGGGTGCACCGGAAAGGAAGCACCCGGGCGTTCGATCACCGGCAGATGAAAGGAACGCCTTTTGCCGACATCGGACAGCCGGTGCTTATTCCCGGGTCCATGGGCACTGCCAGCTACGTGCTCCTGGGTGTGCCGTCGGGTTCCAAGAGCTTATACAGCGTAAATCACGGGGCAGGCCGCACAATGAGCAGAAGCGCGGCATCCGGAGCAAAGAAAGGAAAAAAGAAATCCGGACCGGCAGCCATCTCCAACAAGCGCTTTCAGGAGAGCATGGAAGGAATATACCTGGTATGCGATAATAGGAGAGCGGCAAAGGAAGAGGCTCCCGACGCCTATAAGGATATAGACGCGGTCATCCGCACAGTGGAACAAGCGGGCCTGGCCCGGACGGTGGCACGTATGGTCCCCCGCGCCGTACTGAAGGGGTGAAAATGGAAGACCTGAACCTGTTCAAACAAATACCGCTTTTCGTGAACTTCAAGCTCACCGAGCTCATGAGTATAAGCATGGTGTCCCGGGTGGAAAAATATTTCTCAGGGGAAAACGTTTTCCAGGAAGGAGAAACCGGGGACGCCCTGTTCATCATCAAGAGCGGCAGGGTTCGGGTCACCAAGCGAGACTCTTACGGAGCGCAGCACACCCTGGCATTCCTGGAAAAAGGAGAGTACTTCGGAGAGATAAGCCTGGTGGACCAGGCGCCCCGCTCCGCGTCCGTAAGCGCGGACATGGACGCCGAGCTTTTGAAGATAACCCGTACCGACTTCAAAAACCTCATCGCAGGGAACAAGGAACTGGAACGAAAGTTCTACAAGTCTTTCTCCGAGGTCCTCTGTGAAAGGCTTCGCGTGACAAACGACAACCTCACCTTCAGCCGGGAAATCAACTCCTTGATCCAAGAGATAGATAAAGGGTAAGACACTTTTGTCCTGAATAGATTTATATTTCACGCAAAGGCGCGAAGGCGCAGCCACGCGAAATTCATACTCGCCATTCAATACCTGGCCCCGGATGACGGCTGTTTCCGTTTATGTATGATATCATTCACTCAGCTTCAATCTAAAGTTGACATCACCGACCCTCCCAAGAGTTTGACCCTCTCTCCCGAAAGGAATAAGATACTCTGCAAACCTGGAGTAACAAGACTTTCCACATGGTCCTTAGTTCCGAAATATATAAACAGGCGGCCTCCGGAAAAGGCATCGGACGGGAGCAGGCCCTTCGAATGGCAGGGAGAGAAAAAGAACTGGTGCCGGAGATACTGCCGGCAACCAACCGGCTCCGCCATGACCGCTCCGGAAAGTACGTTGACCTCTGCTCGATCATTAACGCCAAGTCCGGAAGGTGCTCCGAAGACTGCGGGTTCTGCGCCCAGTCCGCGCGCTCCAGTACCGGCGCGCCGGTTTTTCCCCTGCTCGAACCTTCAACCGTCGCCGGTGCTGCAAGGGACGCGGCCGGGAACCGGGCCCGCAGGTTTTCCGTGGTGACTTCCGGCAAAGGCGTCACCGAAAAAGCAGAGGCCGACTCCATAGCCGAGTCCATAAGGGGCATCAAAGCGGAAGGGCTTATCCCCTGCGCATCACCGGGTATTGTTTCCGCCCGCGTGCTCGAAGCATGGAAGGAAGCCGGCTTGCAAAGGTATCATCACAACCTGGAGACCGCCAGGTCGTTCTTTCCAAAGGTCTGCACCACCCACGATTACGATGAGGACGTCGAGGCGGTGCAGAATGCCAGGTCGGTGGGCCTGGAGGTCTGTTCGGGCGGCATCTTCGGCATGGGCGAGTCGTGGGAGCAGCGGGTCGAGCTGGCGTGGGAGTTAAAGGAGCTCGGAGTGGACGCGGTGCCCATTAACTTGTATCATCCCATTGCCGGTACCCCGCAGGCAAAGACCGCCCCCGGTATCAGTCCGCTGGAAGCAATTGCGACCATTGCCCTCTTCAGGCTCGCACTGCCGGAGGCGGAGATCATCGTCTGCGGGGGAAGGGGACCGAACCTTCGCGACCTCCAGTGCATGATGTTCCTTGCAGGGGCGGACGGACTCATGATCGGCAACTACCTGACCACATCGGGCCGGCCGGCAGAGGAAGACCTCGCAATGATCGCCGACCTGGAGATGGAGCCGCGATGAAAGAGCGGGCAAGAAAAGAGCTGGAACGACTCCGGCAGGCCGGTCTCTACCGGTCTCTGCGCAGGGTCGAGTCC
>CAYQTK010000024.1:0-34024 GCA_964420375.1 uncultured bacterium | reverse complement strand
ATCATTAGTGTCCGCCTTCCTTTACTTGCCTTTTTGAGCCGACTTGCCGAGCTCGCGGGAACGCTCGGTCGCGGCCTCAACCGCTTTTATAAGAGCCGCGCGTAATCCTGCCCTCTCCAGCTCGGCCACACCCGCGATAGTGGTCCCGCCTGGAGAGGTCACCTTGTCTTTCAAGACCGCGGGATGCTCGCCGGTCTCCGTTACCATTGCGGCCGCCCCCGCTACTGTATTGGCGGCCAGGGAGGTCGCCATGGCCCGCGGCAGGCCCATCTTCACCCCGGCGTCGGAAAGCGCTTCCACCACTGCAAACACATACGCCGGCCCGCTGCCGGACACGCCGGTGACCGCGTCCATCAGTGACTCGTCCTCAACTTTATGACACGGGCCCAAAGCCCGGACAATGTCCTCCGCCAGGGAAAGGTCCCGCGACTTCACCCCCGGACCGGCAAAAAAGGCTGACACACCTTTTCCGATCAACGCCGGAGTATTGGGCATGACCCTGACGACCCTGGTCTTTACACCCAACCGGTCGATAAAGCGGGACACGGGTATGCCCGCGGCTATGCTGATAACCAGGGGAAGAGATATGGAGAGAGCGGCCATGTCGTCCAGAAGCCCGTCCAGGTTCTGGGGCTTGACCGCCACCACCGCGGCGTCGACGTCATCAAGCGCGGCTGCCAGATCGTTTGCTTTCTTGACCTTGTACGTCCGGGTGATGTAGTCCAGGCGTGACTTGTCCTTTTCAAGGGCCAGGATATTGGCGGGAGATGTTTTGCTTTGGATAAGGCCCTTGATCATGGCCTCACCCATGTTGCCCGCGCCGAGAAAGGATATCTTTTGCCGCTTCCGCTTAGCCATTTCCGTCTCCGTTTATGCGCTAAAACCGCTTTCCGCTTTCTACCTCTGGTGTCCGGTTTCCCTTTCACCGAATATGGCGGTGCCCACCCGCACCATGGTGGCCCCTTCCTCGATCGCCACCTCGAAATCCCCGGAAAGGCCCATGGACAGCTCGGGAAGAAAGTCGGGCTCTCCGGTCTTTTCCCTGATCTCGTCACGAATCTCGCGGAGCCTCCGGTAATACGGCCGGACGCCTTCAGGGTCGTCGAAAAACGGCGGCATGGTCATAAGGCCGACGAGCTTTACGTGCTCCAACTTCCTGATTTCATCAATCAGGCCCATGACCTCGCCGGTCTCCGCGCCGGACTTGGTGTCCTCTTCGCCGATGTTGACCTCCAGGAACGCCCGCATCACCGTGTCCTCTTTGGCCGCCCGCTTCTCTATCTCTTTGGCCAATTCCAGCCGGTCCACCGATTGAATTTCATGCGCCAGTCCAACCAAGTACTTGACCTTGTTCTTCTGAAGGTGGCCTATAAAGTGCCACCTCGCTCTTTCGTCTCCAACCTCGGCGGCCTTTTCCCGAAGCTCCTGCGCGTAGTTCTCGCCGAAATCGAGATGGCCCGCCTCTATAGCTTCGCGGACCATGCCCGCGGGCTTGGTCTTGGTTACGGCCACTAACAGCACCGAGCCGGGATCGCGGCCCGACCGCGTTGCTGCTTCACTTATGGCCTTTTTCACCCTCTCCAGGTTTTCGGCCACTATGGACATCTACTTGCGATCCTTGCCAATGTCTACTTCTATAACACCCAAACGGCGGAGATCATCCACCACCTCGGTCAAAGGGATGCCCACCACGTTGGTGTAGCTTCCCCTGATCTCTTCCACCATAAAGGCCCCCACGCCCTGGATGGCGTAGCCCCCGGCCTTGTCAAAAGGCTCTTCGCCTTGTGTGTAAGCCTGGATCTCCGCCTTGTCAAGCTCCTTGAACTTGACCTCGGAACTAACCGAACGGAGAAGCTTTTCTCCCGACAACGGGCGATGGATGCAGTAGCCGCTCACCACCCGGTGCCATCTGCCGGAAAGGGAAGACAAGTACTTATAAGCCTCTGCCGCATCTGACGGCTTGCCCATGATGCCGCCGTCAAGGACAACGATGGTATCAACCGCCAGGTACCAGTTGTCTTCACCGGAAAGCCGCTCCGCTACCGCCAGGGCTTTGCGCTCCGCCCACTTTTGGCAGTAAAGCTCCGGACCGGCTTCGATTCCCGCGCTGTTTTCATCCACCCCGCTGGGAACTATCTTGTAAGACAGCCCCAACCCTGATAATATTTCCTTGCGCCGGGGCGACCCGCTCGCCAGCACCAGCGACTCTTTAGATTTGTACATATCTTTTTTAAAGTTTCCACAATTTATAATAAATTATACATAACTATTTTAATTAATGCAAATTTTTTGATTTTGAAGCCCCAACGAATCATCTGAGAAGGAAATGAAAAATGGACAGGAGGAACTTCATAAGCTATGCGGGTCTGGGCGCTTGTGCATTTTCATTGGCCGGCAGCATTTTCCACGCGGAAACCAGGGAAACGCTTACGCCCCGGGCCGGTGTAATAAGGGTCCCGAGCCCGACCGGGAAGCTCGCGGCCCGCTTTTACAATGACGGCTCCGGTCTGTTGCGTTATGACCTGTTCGGGGATAGCGGGGCAGTACTGGAGGGGTCTCGGCTCGGCGTCGAGGTTGACGGAGTTGACCTGGGCAGCGGGATCAAGATGCCGGAGAAAGCCCTTGCCTCCACCATCCGTCGCGAATACTCTTTGCGGAGCGCACACTCCCATGCCACGGAACATTGCCGGCAAGCACTGATCTCCTTCTCCTCCCGCAACTCCGCCCTGCGGCTGGAAGTCCGAGTCTATGACAACGGCCTGGCCTTCCGCTATCGCATCCCTTCCCAAAAGCCGCTCATTGTAACCGGCGAAGCAACCTCGTTCTCGCTGCCCTCTGAAAGCACTGTCCACTTTCAGAGAAACACTGTCAACTACGAAGGACTTTTCCGTCAGGAGAAGCTTGCAAGTCTCTCTGGAAACATGGGCATGCCGATCACTGCCGAGCTGCCGGGCGGGGTTTTTGCCGCGATCACTGAAGCCGCGCTTTACAACTACAGCGGTATGACCCTTTCGGCAAAAGTCGACGGCTTTTTGCAGGCGTCTTTCGAGGACGACACGCGCTGGCAGGTCTCGCCAGTAAAAGGCGAAGTTAAATCCCCCTGGCGGGTGATCATGGTCTCCGATGACCTCGATGGCCTGGTTAACTGCGATATTGTCTATCATGTCTCGCCGGACCCGGACCCGGCGCTTTTCTCGCACTCCGAGGAATGGATACGGCCGGGTCGCGCGCTGTGGTCGTGGTGGTCGGAAGACACCGGCGACGTTGCTCGGCAGAAGCGCTATGCAGACGCTGCTTCGCGGCTTGGTTTCGAGTACATCCTGGTGGACGCCGGCTGGGAGAAGTGGGGCTTTCTTGGTCTCCGCAAATGGGAGGAGCTTGGCGGAGTGGTCGAGTACTCGAAAAAGCGGGGAGTTGATGTGTGGGCGTGGAAGAGCTGGCGTCTTCTCCAGTTCGACTCCTATCGCCATGACTTCCTGGACAGGATAAAACAAACCGGGGTTGTGGGAGTGAAGATAGATTACATGAACAGCGAGAAGAAAGAGATGATCGAGTTTTATGAAAAGTGTCTTCAAGACACCGCGCTGCGCAAGCTCATGGTCAACTTCCACGGCGCAAACAAGCCCGCGGGCGAGTCGCGCGCGTATCCGAACGAGATGACGCGTGAAGGCGTAAAGGGTCTCGAGTACAACCGCTTCGGCAGGCCGCTGCCTCCGGATTACAACGCCGCCCTGCCCTTTACACGGTTCCTGGCAGGCCACGGCGACTACACCCCGGTGACCTTTAACCCCCAAAAGCTCGGCGACACCTCCTATGCCCATCAGCTCGCCCTGGCCGTGACCCTGTTCTCGCCGGTAACCAATTACGCTGACAAGCCGGAGAACTATCTTGCTAATCCGCCTGCAAAGCCCGCGCTGGAGGTCATAAAATCCCTGCCCACGGTATGGGACGAGACCGTGGTGCTTGCTGCCGGCAAGCTCGGCGAGTGCGCCGCACTGGCCCGCAGAAAGGGGAACAACTGGTACATAGGAATGACCAACGGTTACGGACCAAGGCAGACCGAACTGGGCCTCGGCTTCCTGGAGGCAGGCAGGTATGAGGCCCTGTTGCTCTATGACCGCATGGACCGGAAGGACGGCTTTATAAAAGAGAGGAAGGCCATAAAAATCGGCGGCGGGTTGCCGGTTAATATGCGCAGCGGCGGAGGCATGGTGGCCATGCTAAAGCCGGCTTAAAAGTAGTGATAAAATCCAGCGATGATAGTGGCATAGCCTGGAAAAAAGATTCATCATAATTGGAAGGCTTTAAAGCGAGCCAGATATTCTTTGCAAAGGAGCGTAAAGATGGCTGGATTCAAGTGCCCGGAATGTCCGTTCAGGGCCAGATATGACAACAACCCCAAGTCTATCCTGGGAAGGCTCTGGAAGTTCCACACCAGGTTCTGTCCCGGTTGGAAGGGATACCTCAAGTCTATTCCCGAAGAGGAGAGAGCTGAACTCAAGAGAAAATACTCCTGAAAGACGGGCCTTGTTGGAGTCTTTTTTCCGCCAACATGTCGAAGCGTTTTGAAATAAGGGGTCTTGCTGCTCTACTATAAGGGTATTATGAAACAGAGAAGACCGGAAACCAAGGCGGTTCTATCCGTGTTAGTTGTCGCCTTTGCCTTGCTGGTGGTTGCAATTGGATGGAAGCTGTTATCCAAAGACCTGATCTCCGAGTTGGAGAAAGGCAAGAGACCTGAAGGCGCTGAAAAAGAGCTTTTGCGGATCGTCAAGGAACAGTCGGACAACGTCCGGGCAGAGGGATGGCTTCTCCGGCTCTACCTTGAAAACCGGAAGATGAAGGAAGCCGATCAGATTCTTTCTTCATTGCTTGTCAAAGCTCCGGACACCTACCTTACGCGGAGGGGGGCGTGCAAGTACAACCTCATCAAGAGAAGGGAACAAGCGCTCACCCACTGCAAAAAGGCTTTGGCTCTCTCCGAGCGGAGTGCGACCGACCTTAACAACCTTGCCGCGGCCCGCCTTTACAGCGGCCAGTACGTCAAGGCCACTGAGCTTCTCAAGGAGGCATTGGAAAAGGACCCGGCCAACGTAAAGGTCAATAATAATCTGGGCTACGCCTACTACCGGCGCAAGCTTTACAAGCAAGCGAAGAAATATTTGCAAAGGGCCCTGGAACTGGACCCGGAGTTCATCAGCGCCCGCCAGAACCTGGTGCGGGTCTATCATCAAACCAGTGAAATAGACAAGTGCATTAAAGAGCTGAAGAGGATCCTGGAGTCCAAACCTGATGATCAGGAGGCCATGCTTTTGCTTGCCGGGCTTTACTTCGGGTTCAAAGAAGATATTGAAAAAGCCAAGGATTACGCCAGAAAGGCGATCGAGATTAAAGACACCAGAAGAGCCCGTAAAGTTCTGGAAGAAATCGAGAAATATGAAACCATTAAGAAGAGTCCGGGGAACAAGACGGGAATAGACCCGCCGTCGCCCGACTTTTAACAATACAGCAGTCCCTCAAAACCGGGGCCGGCCATGACTCAACGCAGTTTCATCGTCCGCCCTGACCCACTATCACGTACCAGCGGCATTGCAACGCTTACGGCCCGGCAGCTCATACACTGATGGAGGATGTTATGTCCGAGTTGAAAAGGACGCCCTTATACCCCGTATACGAACGATATGGCGCCCGCCTTGTCGACTTCGGCGGCTGGGAGCTGCCCGTACAATTTTCCGGCATCAAGAACGAGCACCTTGCCGTCCGCAACAACGCCGGCATCTTCGATGTAAGCCACATGGGAGAAATCCGCATCAAAGGAAAAAGCGCGCTTGAATTCATCCAATACGCGGCAACCAACGACGCTGAAAGGCTCCGCAAGGGCTCGGCGCAGTACTCCGCAATACTCAACAACAAAGGCGGGATCCTAGATGATATCTTTGTCTATCGACTGGAAGAGGATGATTTTCTCTTGTGCGTTAACGCGGCCAATATTGAAGCCGATTATAAATGGCTGGCCTCACTTCCCGCTTCCGGGTGCGAAGTATCGAACCAGAGTGACGAATGGGCACAACTGGCGGTGCAGGGACCCCGCGCAGAGGAAGTCGTCTTCCGGGCATCACAAACCGACCCGTCAATAATCATGAGAAACAAGATCGGGCCGCTGGAGATCAGGGGCGTGGCCCTGCTGGCATCAAGGACCGGCTACACCGGTGAGGACGGCTTCGAGCTGTTCATGCCGCCGGACGGCGCAGTCGAGGTATGGGACGCGCTTCTCGATGCCGGAGGAGAATGCGGCCTATTGCCCTGCGGCCTGGGAGCAAGGGACACCCTGCGGCTGGAGATGGGATACCCGCTCCACGGACACGACATCACCGCTCAAACAACGCCCGTAGAAGCGGCCCTGGAATGGATCGTGGCCGCCTATAAAAAAGACTATGCCGGCAAAAAGATAATCGACGAACAGAAACAAAACGGTGGCTCGCGAAAGCGGGCGGGGCTGATCATGGAAGAGTCGGGCGTTCCCCGCGAAGGATATCGAATCATCACCACTACCGGCGAGGGAGTGATCACCAGCGGTACCAAGACGCCCTCCCTGGACGCGCCCGTTGCCATGGGTTACCTGCCCCCTGACCAGGCGGTCGAAGGAAACCTCGTAAAAGTAGACATCCGGGGCAAAGCAAAGAGAGCCCGGATATCGAGATGGCCCTTTTATAAAAACACCGGCAGGACCGGGACGGGTTGCAGATAAACCCGGCAGGGATTGACGGAGTACGGAGTAGTGACCAATGCCTTTTATTCCTCACACGGACGAGGACGTAGAACAGATGCTGGACAGGATCGGGGTGGAGACCGTCGAAGAGCTCTTCTCTACTATACCTCAACAAATCCACCAGCAGCAGGAGACCAATATCCCCGAAGACCTTTCCGAGCAGGACGTTATCCGGACGGTGCAGAAGATGGCGGAGAGAAACCGCGACTGCAGCCGGCTGCGCTGTTTTCTGGGAGGCGGCACCTATCATCACTACATCCCGCCCGCGGTGCCGCAGATACTTTCACGCTCCGAACTCTATACCTCGTATACGCCTTACCAGGCGGAGTTCAGCCAGGGCACCCTCCAGTCCATGTTCGAGTTCCAGACCATGGTGTGCGAGCTTTTCGGCATGGAGGTCTCCAACGCCAGCATGTACGACGGAGCGCAGGCAGCAGCGGAAGCAGTGCTCATGGCCCTGCGTATCCGCCCCAAGAACAAGACCGGCAAGATACTCATGGCATCGTCGGTCCACCCGTTATATAAACGGGCCGTCCGGACCTACCTGGCACACTTTGACCGTGAGATCGAGGAGATCGAGTTCTACTCCTCGGGCAGGATGGACCTTGACCGGCTCCGCAAAGACGCAAGCGAAGCGGTTGCGGTCATGGTGCAGCACCCCAACTACTTTGGCGTGCTCGAGCGGATGGACGAGATCGGGGATATATGCAACGAGAGCGAGCCGGTACTTATAGCGGTTGCAAGCGAGCCGCTGGCAATGGGCATGCTCGAGCCGCCGGGCTCTTTCGGAGCGGACATAGTTGCCGCGGAGGGCCAGAGCCTGGGCATACCCATGGGATTCGGCGGGCCCCACCTGGGCCTTTTCGCCTGCCGAGACGAAGACAAGCGGAAGATGCCGGGAAGGCTCGTGGGCATGACGGTTGACCGGGAGGGAAGACAGGGGTTTGTCCTCACCCTGGCGACCCGCGAGCAGCACATCCGGCGGGGAAAGGCGACCTCCAATATCTGCACCAACCAGGGATTGATGGCGCTGGCGGCAGCCATATATATGAGCCTCGCGGGTCCGGAAGGGCTGGATGAGATAGCCCGCACCAACCGGGCCAACTGCGAGTATCTGAAACAACGTATCGAACAACAAGGAGCGGGCAAGCCGGCGTTTTCCAGCCCCACCTTCAACGAGTTCGTGCTGGACCTCTCCCGGGACCCGGAGCCGGTACTCAAAAAGATGCTCGACAAGGGATACCTCGCCGGCATCCCCCTTAAAAAAGAGTTTCCCGATCTTCAGACACACCTTCTGATAACCGTAACCGAGATGCTGGGCAAGGACGACCTGGACGGGTTCGCGCGCGAGCTTGCGCAATCATTAGCGGAGTGAAGTCATGGAATCCAACTGGAGCAAACGTCAGGGCCTAAGCTGGGAAGAGCCGGTAATATTCGAGCGCACCCGCGAAGGCGGCCAGCAGGGCAAGGGACTCATCCGGCCCGAGGTGGATATCGAGCTGTCTTCGCAGGACCTGCCGGAGAGCCTGGAGCGAAAGAACATGCCGCGCCTGCCCGAGATAACCGAGCGCAGGGTCGTCCAGCACTTCAGCAGGCTGTCCTCCTGGAACTTCGGGGTCGACCACGGCTTCTACCCCTTGGGGTCCTGCACCATGAAGTATAACCCCAAAATCAACGAGTACCTGGCGGACCTGCCCGGCTTTCGAGAACTGCACCCCCAACAACCGGCCGAGACCGTGAAAGGAGCATTATGGCTCATGGCGGAGTTGCAGGACATGCTCTCGGAAATCTCCGGCATGGCGCACGTTTCGCTTCAGCCCGCTGCAGGCGCGCAGGGCGAGCTCACCGGCATGCTCATGATCCGGGCATATCATGAAAGCAAAGGGGAACCGCGAAAGACCGTGCTCATACCCGACACCGCCCACGGAACCAACCCGGCCAGCTCGGCACTCGCCGGATACGAGGTCCGGGAAATTCCGACCTCCAAGGCAGGCATCCTGGAGACCGAAACCATTGCCGAAAAGCTGGACAACGACGTGGCCGCCCTGATGATGACCAACCCCAATACCCTGGGCCTGTTCGAGTCCAATATCGCCGAGATAGCCGAGATGCTTCACCAGCGCGACGCTCTGCTCTACTGCGACGGGGCCAACTTGAACGCCACCATGGGTATCACCCGGCCGGGAGACGCGGGGGTGGACGTGATCCAGTTCAACCTCCATAAGACCTTCTCCACGCCCCACGGCGGAGGCGGACCCGGATCCGGACCGGTGGGTATAAGCGAAAAGCTCCTGCCCTTCCTGCCGTTGCCCGTGCTTGCAAGAGACGAGAACGGCGGGCCGTACTTCGACTGGAGCGTGGAAAAAAGCATCGGCAAGGTGACCGTGTTTTACGGTCATTTCCTGGTCATGGTCAAGGCCTACGCCTACCTGCGCCGCATGGGCCCGGAAGGACTAAAGCGGGCCTCCCAGATGGCGGTGCTGAACGCCAACTACCTGCGGGTCCTGCTCCGCGACACCTATCACACCGCCCATCCCGACCACTGCATGCACGAGGTCGTGTTTTCCGACAAGCGGATGCCCAACAAGGTGCAAACCATTGATATTGCCAAGCGGCTCATGGACTTCGGGTTCCATCCTCCCACCATCTACTTCCCGCTGGTGGTCCACGGCGCACTCATGACCGAACCTACGGAAACCGAAGACAAGGCCACCCTGGAGCGCTTCGCAGAGACCATGGAACGAATAGCCAAAGAGGCTGAGCTCGATCCGGAGACGGTGAAAACTGCTCCGCACACCACTCCCCTGGCCCGGCTCGACGAGGTCAGGGCGGCCCGCAAGCCGGTGCTCAGATACCGGTTCAGCGAGGGTCAAAATGAAGCGGCTGAAAACGACAAGCCGTGATGTGGTCGCTATGAACAAGGACGAGGTCTCGGGCAACAACCTGGCATATCGACTCTCCCTCCGTTTTCCCGGCTTCCGGCCCGGCCCGGAGTTCTCGAAGGTGGCCCGGCAGTACCCGGCGCTCGTCCCGGACGAGTTCCTGGACCTGGTAGCTGAGCCTTCCTTTAAAGACCCCGTCTTCAGGCAGATCATGCCTGACATGGAAGAGCTCGACAAAGGTGGAGACGAAGACCCGGCAGGTGAAACAGAGTTCACGGCCGTGCCCGGACTGCTCCATCGCTATCCTGACCGGGCCCTGCTGATTACCACCGACCGCTGCCTGGTCCGCTGCCGGCACTGCATGAGAAAGAGGCTGTGGTCGGACAGACGGGAGACGGGCACACACCGGCTTTCCGCATGGACCGGCTATGTTGAATCTAACTTGGAAATAAAAGAGATCATCCTCTCCGGCGGTGACCCGCTGGCTTTGCCGGATGCCGAGCTTATCGAAATCATGCGCGCCCTCGCCATGCTGCCGGGAGAGCGGAAGCTGCGCATCCATTCCCGGGCGCTCTCTGTCTGTCCCTCCCGGATCAGCCCCCACATGGCGCAAACCATGGCCGCCCGCGGTGTCAAGAGGTTTGTGACCCAGATGAACCACCCGGTGGAGGTCACCGAAAGAGCGCGACAAGCCGCGATCATCCTGCAAAAGGCGGGCATAAAAGTGGAGAACCAGGCAGTGCTGTTAAAAGGAGTAAACGACACACCAGGGACCCTTGCCATGCTTTTCAAAAAGACGGCGGACGCGGGTATCCGTCCCTACTATCTCCACCACCCCGACCGGGCAAAAGGATGCATGCACTTTTATCTCAGCCTTGAAGAAGGCGCCAAGATTTTCCAAAAGGCGAAAAAAATCGCCAAAACCAATGTTCCCGCCTATGTTGCGGACCTGCCCGGAGCCGGCCCCAAGCAGGAGGTGTTGTTGCTTCTGGAGTGAATCTTCTTTTTTACGCTTTAACTGTGATGCTCATGTAAAAAGTCCGAAATCGGCCTTTTTAGGCCTCGTAACTAGTGTATTATCAAAAGCTTTTCGGGGAATAGAAAATAATCGTGCGAGCGGATTTAGCCGCGATCTTTATTGGGTCCGTTCCCCTTTTTTCGAGTGACAAAGCACCAGTGTTTGTTCACAATAGTTTTGTCACTTACCAAAAACAGTTCTTCGTTCTTGCAGAAGATATGGCAAGCGTTTTTCTACCTTATTTTCCCTTCCCTTTTCAGCCGGAAGTAGTGGCGCCAGCCGGTGATGAGGGGGAACTTCTGCTCCCAGGGGGGAAGGTCTATCTTGATTCCGTGGGTCCTCTCCAGCTTGGACATGAGCATCTCCTGCCAGTTGTCCACTGTTACTATCATCTTGGGCCACCTTGCCTTGGCCCGGCGGCGGCTTTTTCGGAGGAACTTCTTGACCTCCCGGTTCCGGGCGGCACTCGCGGGACCGGCCAGGAGGTTCCCTTGCCGGTCGCGCAGGAGCGTGCCTTCCTTGATCATCTTATCCACCAGCTTGCCGTAGACGCGGCGGTAATAGGCCTCGCCCGCGCGGAACAGGGACTCGATCTTCCGGTCGTCTTCCAGGCGGCGCTCGGCCATATAAGAGATTTGGAGGACCAGCCGATAGAAAGAGTCGTCATCCAGGGGCTGCTCCGCGAGTGGTGCGGCTGTCCGGACCGCCTGCTCGGTGGCCGACGCCAGAGCCCGGGTCACCAGTGCTCGCGCGCCCAGGTTGCGGGCGTAAACGCAGGCCACCCGCTTGGAGAGCCTTCCCAGCACGTACAGGTCGTTGGCTTCCGGACCGACTGCCTTGATGAGGTGGTCGGTGGAGATTAAGTAGAACTTGCAATCCAGGTCAGAGCCTTCCGGCCCGGGAATCCGGAGATGGTACAGGTCGGGCGGCAGCACCCGGTGGAAAAGCCGCGAGAAAACATGGCCGGTGTTTTTATAAGAATCCACAATACAGAAGAAGTCCCGGAAGCTGTCCTCGCTCCGGGTGTGGCTGCTTAAGCAGGAGCCCACCAAAAGAACGGCAACCAGGTTGGTCCCGTACATGGAGCAAAACTTTTCGACGAAAGCCTCCAGCTCGGCGTCTTCTTTCAGGGAGGGAGACTCGAGCTGGGGGTCTTCTAATGCCTGGTCCACTTCCTGCGCCAATGCGGAACCTGAGAGCATCTCATCCTCGCATTTCCCGGGCAGGCACCAGGAAAGAAAAGGCCGGCCCGGTGGTGATCTTTATAGTGTTCTTTCCGGAGAGATCGTAAACCTCACCGTCCAGGATGTATCCCTGGTCCATTTCTATTTCGAGCTCGTCCAGTTGGTCCACGTAGTGCCGGGGATGGGTCTTCTTGCCGCGCATGAGGGGCCAGGCGTTCAAAAGCAGGTCCTTGGCGTCCATCCTGTTCACCACGCAATGGAAGGACGGCCTGCCGTTAAGCTCCATGGGGAAGGGCTTGAACCAGAGCACGGGATTATCCAGGGTGCTGGCGCTGACCACCCGCACGGAACCATCGGCCAGTACCTGGTCTTTATGGGCCACCCGTGCCTGTACGGTGCGCAAGCGATTACGCTCGGAAGTGGAAGGCAGGAACCCGGAAGCCAGTCCTGCAATGGTGACCCGCACCGCGTCCTTGATGCCGGGCTCGGCTGCCCGGTAATAGTCACCGAAGGCACGGAAGATGACGCCGTTTGCAAAGGTGAAGCCGTAGCGGTCAACTTCGTCGTTCTCGTTTAGGTGGATAAGATACTTGCCGGCTATGGTGCTTTGTCCGCGGTCCAGGCTTTTCATGCCGTTTTGGAGGACTTGTTCGGGAGTGCCTTTTATGCCCAGATTTACACAGAGAGCGTTCATGGTCCCGCCGGGAAGAGGAAGGATCACCGGCGGCTTTGTCTGCCACAGTCCCACCAGGTGGGTAAGGGTAACCTGGAGGGTCCCGTCGCCGCCCACGATGGCAAGGTGGTCAACTCCTTTATCCCGGGCTTCAACCAGAGCACGGTCAAGTACGTCCAGGTCATGGGTGATCCAGACGTTCTCTTCCGGGATTATACCCCGCCACCATTCCGTCTCCTGCAAGTTACGCTTTTTAACTTTCCAGGCACGGGGATTTATAATGAGTCCTTTTTTTGGCTCTGTATGCTCCATGTTTTTTCACCCGGCTGTCCGTCCTGTTGACCGCACTTTCACGTCCCGCCCCGAACGTGTATAGATACAAGGTGAACCTGGAGTTTCTCCGAACCTAATAAAATTTTAAGCTACTAGACTCGATTGTCAAGTACCGGAGGGACCGTTAAACCGTATTGCATTTCCGGGTGTGGATAAATCGTTGAGCTGCTGTTTTCGCGGCTTTAGCCGCTCGCACGGTTCTCATTCTGTTCCCGAGAAGCATTTGATAAAAACACGAACTGTAAAGGGTTTTTTGTTGCGTCTAAGAAAACTGATTTTAGTGCGAGCGACTTAAGTCGCGACTTTCTTAGCTCACCCGCTAGTACTCTGACCGCGCCTTTATGTCGGGTCGCAGGTCAAATCTGGCGGCTATAGTGATTGGTTGAAATTAATCAACCCGGACATTAGCTGGCGGTCAGAGCACTAGTGCTTTGTCACTCGAAAAAAGGGGAACGGATCCAATGCAGATCGCGGCTGAAGCCGCTCGCACGGTTATTTTCTATTCCCCAAAAGCTTTTGACAAGACACTAACGGATGAGCGGACTATACGGGCTGGTCGCGGTTTTCCTGCTCTTCTCCTTTTTTGTCTGACTCCTCCTGCGGGGGCTCGTAGCCGGGCGGTTCTTCTCCGGTCAGGTACTTGTGTATGGAACGGGCGGCTGTCTTGGCCTGTCCCATGGCGCTGATCACGGTTGCAGCTCCGGAGACGATGTCGCCTGCTGCAAACACGCCCGCCTTGGATGTCTGCATGGTTTCTTGCTCTGCGATAAGAGTCCCCCACTTGCTGACCTCGAGGTCGGGCGAGCTTTGGGGTACCAGCGGATTGGGCCGGTTGCCGATGGATATGACCACGGTATCAGCTTCTATTACGAAGTTACTTCCTTCCACGGGCTCGGGCCGCTGCCTTCCAGATTCGTCCGGCTCGCCGAGCTGCATCTGGAGGCACTCCATGCCGGTCACCCGGTTGTCCTCGTCAGCCAGGATGCGGACCGGGTTGGTGAGAAGATGGAACTCGACCCCCTCCTCCTCGGCGTGGTGGACCTCTTCCGCGCGGGCGGGCATCTGCTCGCGGGCCCTTCTATAGACTATGGTTGACTTAGCGCCCAGCCGGAGCGAGGTCCGGGCGGAGTCCATGGCCACGTTTCCGCCCCCCACGGTGATGACGTGCCCGGGCCGCGGCGGCGCAGTGGCGTACCTGGGAAAGTCGTATGCCTTCATCAGGTTTACGCGGGTCAGATACTCGTTTGCGGAATAAACGCCGATGGCGTTCTCGCCGGGGATATTAAGGAACATGGGCAGTCCCGCTCCGGTGCCGATAAACACGGCGTCAAAGCCGGCGAGAAGCTGGTCAACCGTCTCGGTCTTGCCGATCACGTAATCGGTGTGGATTTTGACTCCCATGTCCTTTAACTTGTTGACCTCGTACTGGACGATCTCCTTGGGAAGCCGGAACTCGGGTATGCCGTACATGAGCACACCGCCGGCCAACTGTAGTGCTTCGAACATGGTCACGTCATGCCCCCAGCGGGCCAGGTCGCCGGCCACGGTAATGCCCGCGGGACCCGCACCGATCACCGCTATTTTCTTTCCGGTGGGAGGCTCGATCTCCGGTTCCTGTTCCCCGTGCTCGCGGGCGTAGTCCGCTGCGAAGCGCTCCAGCCTGCCGATGGCCACCGGCTCGCCTTTTTTGCCGAGGATGCATTGCTCCTCGCACTGGGTCTCCTGGGGACACACCCTTCCGCAGACCGCGGGCAACGCTGTCTGCTCGTTGAGCTTTGCCGCGGACTCGGGGAACTTTCCTTCCGCGATCAGCTTAATGAAGGCGGGGATATTGATGTTGACGGGACACCCCTTTACGCAGCCCGGCTTTTTGCACTGGATACAGCGGGAGGCCTCTTCCATGGCCACATGTTCGGAGTATCCTCGGGGGACCTCGTTGAAGTTGTGCCGGCGCCGCCTCGGGTCCTGCTCGGGCATGGGGTGCCGGGGTATCTTTTTTCTTTTCTTCTTCTTCTCGGTCTTATCATCACTTGTTTCGTTCATGGCTACTCTCGTGTTTTTCGATCGATTGGCTTGGTCAAGTCCCTTTCCCGTTAAATGGATGCGCTTTTCTTATTCGCTGTGCGAGTGACATGAGTCGCGATCACTGATTTGCACCAAAGCAATGCACAAGTCATTAGATTATAAAAGCGCTTCATCGCGGCTAAAGCCGCTCGCACGTATTCCATGTGCTCCTATCCCGTCAAATCTGTTTATCCTTCGTTTTTCATTCCTGCTGCGCCTTCCTGGGGCAGGGCCTCGATCTCTTCTTTCACGAACGCTCCGCGCCTGGCGAAGAGTTCGGGCCAGTCCACGTCGTGCCCGTTGAATATGGGCCCGTCCACGCACGCGAAGCGGGTGCTTCCCGCCACGGTGACCCGGCATGCGCCGCACATCCCGGTCCCGTCGAGCATGATGGGGTTCAAGGCCACGTAAGTGGGCACGTTATAAGGCTCGGTGGCCTTGGAGACCATCCTCATCATGAAGGTGCAGCCGATGGCTACGAACATGTCCACCCTGGTTCCCGACTCCAGGAGCTCTACGAACATGTCCTGGACGCCGCCCTTGCTGCCCCTGCTCCCGTCCTTGGTGGCTATGATAAGCTCGTCGCAGACACTGTGTATCCTGTCCTCCCAGTAAAGCAAATAATGACTTGCCGCCTCGATAACGCAGATCACGTGGTTGCCCGCTTCCTTTAACGCCCGGGCAATCGGATAGATGCCGCCGATGCCGTAGCAGCCGCCGCCCAGCACCACTGTGCCCACATTTTCGATCTGGAAAGGGGTTCCCAGCGGACCGGAGACATGGGCCAGGCCGCCGCCCGCTTGCAGCTCGGCTATCTCCCGGCTGGACCTGCCGACCTCTTCCACTATGAGCGTGATAGTGCCGGCCTCGGCGTCCCAGTCCGCCAGCGTAAACGGCGTCCGCTCCGAAGTGTCGCGGGCCATGAGGATGACGAACTGGCCGGGTTGTGCGAACCTCGCCACCTGGGGCGCTTCAACTTTCAGGAGATGGAAGTTGGGTATGACCTCCTCTTTCTCGAGGATGGGGAACCTGCCCTGGTCGTCTTCCTCGGTCTGCTTGGCAGCGGACAGGGGGAAGCCTACGGCCTCGAGGGCGCAGACCGAGTCGGCTATGTTATGGCCCCTGAAGACCTCGGGGATGTCCTTGAGATAGTCGCGGGGCGCGCCCGGCAGGGGTTCAGGCTTGTCGTCTTTTTTTATCTCGGGCGTGATCTCGTGGATATCGTTGTACTCGAACCCGGAAGCTCCCGTTGCCCCTGCCAGGTCGCTTATGATCTTCCATTCCGGCTTGACCCGGCCGGGTGGAGTGGAGGCTGCGCTCAGCGCACATATCCTGCCCTCGTGGTTTCGGAAGGTTCCCCCCACTTCGGAGAGCACTGCTGCGGGCAATACGGCATCAGCCTCGCCCGCTGCCGGTGAGGGCAGGAAGTCGATCACCACCAGGTACTCCAGCTTGTCGATCATGTCCGCGGAAAGGTAATCGCCGGTAACAATTGCCGCTTTGATTTTTCCTTGCTCCAGGTCTTGGCGCAACTCGATGGGGACCAGGTCCTCGATGCCGCGGTTGGCTTTTATCCTGCCGAACCTGCCGCCCATGATCCCGGTTGCCAGTCTTTCATAGAGGTAATTTGTTTCCCTTTCCGAAGCCTCGTTGGCGATGATTGCGAACCCCTCGCCTTTATAAGCTTCAAGGTCTTGGGCCACTTTCTTTATCGCCTCGTCCCAGTCCGCTGATATGAGCTCGCCGTTCTCTTTTATGTAAGGCCTTAGCAGCCTCTCCGTGGTGTTGACGAGCTGGGGATAGGCGAACCTTCCTATGGCACACAGCCTGTCCTCCCGGTTGAACGAGAGCATGTGGTTTTCGATGATCTTTTTGTCTTCGGTGCTGGTCCACAGCTCGCATCCTTGCGGACAGATCACGCACGCGGAGTTGTACTGTTCGTCCGGCTCTCCGTACCACTTGGCGTACCTGTCGGTAAGCGAGCCGGTGGGACAGATGTCCACGCACGCTCCGCAGAATGTACATCCGGAATCAACGTAGCTCCTTGTGAATGAAGTGCCGATCTTTGCGCTTTTTCCGCGGTTGACAATGCTTATGGCTGGTGTCCCGTGAATCTTCTCGCATATTCTCCAGCACCTTCCGCAGAGGATGCACAGGTTCAAGTCGCGGTCCATGAAGGGGTCGTCCCTTTCGAGCTTTTCGTTGTAGTAAATGCTCTGCAGGTTGAGCTCGTCGCCGATAAGGTCGAGTGTCATGGCGCGGACCTGGCATTGCTCGCGGTTGGAGCACAAGGCGCACCTGGTTGCCCGGGCCGCCTTGGCGGGTTTTGGTCTGTACTTTTCGCAGTCTTCGCGATGGGGGCAGGAGAGGCATGCGCTGGGATGCCCGGACATGAGAAGCTCCATGATGCGGGAGCGGAGCGACTCGATCTGGGGGTTCGAGGTCACCACTTCCATTCCTTCCTGGGCGGGGGTGGTGCATGAAGTGGGAAAACCCCGCACGCCTTGTATCTGTACTATGCACATCCGGCACGCGCCGTAGTCGGGAAGATCGTCATGGGCGCATATGGTAGGTATATATATGCCCGCGGCCTTGGCAGCCGAAAGTACGGTCTGGCCTTTCTCGCAAGTGACCGGCTTACCGTCTATGGTCAGGTTTATGGTCTCTTCCATGGTATCCTCTCGATCCCTCTTTTATCCCGGCAGGACAAAAGCTTTTATTCCTCTTCTCCCCGGTAGTCGCAGCGCAAACAGCGTTCCGCTTCCTGTATGGCCTGCTCCAGGGTATATCCCTTTTCTACTTCCTGGAAATTTTTTATCCGCTTTTCTTCCGGCAGCTCCGACATGTCCACCTGGTCGCGTTCCTCCGCCGGCTCCATGTAGGGGATGTCGATCTTCTCTTCTTCAGGCGGCTCCCAAGGGCCTTCATCGTGGATTTCGCGGATGGACGCGTCAATGGCCATGGCCGCGTCGCGGCCCGCCTGGATAGCGTCGATCACCATGGCCGAGCCGGTGACCACGTCTCCGCCAGCCCATACCTTGCTCTCTCCGGAACGATACTGCTTGTCGACTTTGATTCGGTTGTACTGGAGATCAATTCCGGCGCGCCTTCTGCCCGGCCCGATTTCCAGGTCGGCGTCCTGCCCGATGGCGGAGATGATGAGGTCGGTAGAAACTGTAAACTCGGAGCCTTCGCGGGGAGACGGCCTCCGCCTCGCGCTCCGGTCAACGTCGGCCAGGTCCATGCGGACGAGCTCGATGCCAGTGGCCTTGCCGCCTTCTTCAACGACGCGGATCGGCCCCACCAGGGTCTCAACGTTGACGCCTTCCTCCCGGGCCCCCCTGATTTCTTCCGGAAGCGCGGGCATGTCCTTTTCTTCACGCCGGTAATAGATCGTGACTTCTTCGGCGCCGAGACGTACCGCCGTCCGCGCCGCGTCAATTGCGGTGTTGCCGCCGCCGATGATCGCCACTTTCTCGCCTACGCTCACCTCTTGTCCGGAGTTGACCATGTTCAGAAACTCGATGCCTCCCATGACTCCGGAAAGGTCTTCACCAGGTATTTTCAGGGGCACGCTCTTTTGGGTGCCCAGCGCCAGGTAGATGAAGTCGAACTGCTCGTCAAGCTCTTCCATGGTAATGTCCTCTCCGATGCGGGTATTGGTCCGGATTTTCACCCCGGTGTCTTCGATGTCTTTTATCTCCCGCCGGAGGACCTCGCGGGGAAGTCGGAACTCGGGTATGCCCCAGCGCAGCATTCCGCCTGCCTCCTGCCGCGCCTCGAAAACCATGGTGCGGTAGCCCCTCTTACGGAGGTTATAAGCGCAGGTAAGCCCGGAAGGGCCGGCTCCCACTACGGCGATTTTTTCTTCCCGGGTGACGGGGACCCATTGTTCTTCAGGGGGAGGAGCGTTATCAGTGATGAACCTCTTCAGGGCCCTGATGGCCACCGGCCCTTCCATCAGTCCGCGGCGGCACTTGCTCTGGCAGTAATGGCCGCAGACCCTACCGCAGACGCCAGGGAAAGGATTTGTCCTTTTAAGCAGCTTATAGGCGTCCGCCAGCCGGTTGGCCCGGATCAGTGATATGTATGCAGGCACGTCCATCTCCACCGGACAGGCATGCTGGCAGGGGCTTTTGAAGAGTTCCTGGCAGACGGCCGCGGGACAGCGCTTGTCAAAGATGTGGGCCTCGTACTCCTCGTTGAAGTAATGGAGTGTGCTGAGCACGGGATTGGGAGCGGTCTGCCCGAGCCCGCACAACGAACCGGTTTTCATGGTCTCGCCAATGGCGCGGAGCTTTTTCCGCATGCCGTAAGAGCTGCGTCCCTCGGTGATGTCCTCCAGTATCCTCCTCATGTGCTGGGTGCCCATGCGGCAGGGAACGCACTTGCCGCATGACTCCTCTTCGGTGAAGCCCAAAAAGTACTTGGCCACGTCCACCATGCAGGAGTCTTCGTCGATCACGATCATTCCTCCCGAGCCCATGATGGAGCCCACTTCCGCCAGGTTCTCGTAGTCGATGGAAAGGTTGAGATGCTCCGCGGGAATGCATCCGCCCGAAGGACCGCCGGTCTGGACGGCCTTGAACTTCTTGTTTTTGGGGATGCCGCCGCCGATGTCAAAGATTATGTTGGAAAGCGGTATGCCCAGCGGCACTTCGATAAGTCCCGTGTTCCGGATATTTCCGGCAAGGGCGAACGTCTTGGTCCCCCGGCTTTTCTCGGTGCCGTATTGGCTGTACCAGTCCGCTCCCTTCTCCAAGATTGCCGAGACCGCAGCCAGTGTCTCCACGTTGTTTATATTGGTCGGCTTGCCGAACAGCCCGCTGGAAGCCGGAAAGGGCGGCTTGGAGCGGGGCATGCCGCGATGGCCTTCAATGCTGGCCATGAGCGCGGTCTCTTCTCCGCACACGAAAGCGCCGGCTCCCTTTTTTATCTTGATGTCGTAGTTCCAGCCCGATCCCAGGATGTCCTCGCCGAGGAGGCCCTTCTCGCGCATCTGGGAGAGGGCGATGTTAAGCCGCTCGATGGCAAGGGGGTACTCCGCGCGGCAGTAGACGTACCCCTGGGTCGCGCCGATGGCATAGCCGGCGATCATCATACCCTCGAGCACGGCATGGGGGTCCCCCTCCAGAACGGAGCGGTCCATGAAAGCACCGGGGTCTCCCTCGTCCGCGTTGCACACCACGTACTTCTCGTCCCCTTCCGACTTCCTGGCAAAGCCCCATTTCACTCCCGCTGGAAAGCCCGCTCCGCCCCTTCCTCTTATGCCGGAGTTTTTGACTTGTTCGATGACGTCCTCCGGACTCATGGAAAAGGCCCGGACAACACCTCCGTATCCGCCTCTTGCTATGTAGTGGTCTATGTTGGTGGGGTCTATGAACCCGCAGTTGCGGAGCACTATGCGGACCTGTTCTTTGAGCACGGGATGGTCTTGAAAAAAGGGAAGTCCCTCGACCGGTCCGCCTTCGGTGACCGCCATGGCCCTTTGTGTCCAGGGTTCTCCGTTTTCGAGGTGCTGATCGAGGAGCTTGGGAACGGTCCGGCTGCGCACCTGCCGGTAAAGTACCGCCAGCCCGCTTTTGTCTTTTATCTCGACCAGCGGTTCTGCGAAACACAAGCCGTGACATCCCACTTCCACCATGCGGACATCGCCTTCCATGTTCCTTTTGCGGAACTCGTCGCGGAAGGTTTCCATGATTTCCAGTGCTCCTGCCGCCCGTCCGCAGGTGGCGCTTCCTACAAGGATGCGGGGTTTGTCCTTGCTTATAAACTCTCCCCATTCCTTGTCGGCCTGTTTCTTCAGCTTATCGAATTTCATTTGCTTTCCTTTAAAAGCTCTTGGGTCTTTTGGGGGCTCATCCGTCCGTAGACCACGTCGTCAATCACCACTACGGGGGCGAGCGCGCAGGAGCCGAAGCAGGCCACCCGCTCCAGTGTATACTCCCCGTCCTCGGTGGTGTCTCCGGTCTTTATGCCGAGTTCTTTCTGGACGGCCTCCAGAATCTGCTTTCCGCCGCGGACGTGGCAGGCTGTTCCCTGGCATACCTTGATCATGTGTTTGCCCACCGGCCGGTAGCGGAACTGGGCGTAAAATGTGGCCACACCGTAGACGTCATTGGAGGACAGGCCCAGGAACTCGGCTATGCGGTCAATCGCGTCGACACTTAAGTATCCCTGTGCTTCCTGCACTTCCTGGAGAATGGGTATAAGCTCGCTCCGCGAGCGCTCATGGGACGAAAGCACTGCCTCGACCCCGGAAGAAGCTGGAACTGATGACATGATTACACCTCGCTCTGTGGGTTCTATTTTATGGATGGAAAAGACATGGATGAGAAACTTCCATTACTTCGCCTTAATTGAAGGCATCACTCGGGACTTTCATCAAAAAGGTTACTTCGTTGTCGGCATCGGGCGGCTTGAAAAACCGTTATGCAAACAAGGCCAACAGATAATTCGATCTTTCAACTCGTATTGAATATGTTAACACAAAAGATGGATTCGGGAAACGGGTGCGGACATAAGAAGCCACCGCTTTTTCGCGCTAGTGCTCTGTCACTCGAAAACAGGGGAACAGGGCCTACGAAAATCGCGGTATCAGCCGCTCGCACGGCTCTCTCTTGTTCCTGGAGAAACATTTGACAAAACCTGGTGCCTTGTCAAGCTTACCCTGACGTATAGCGTGCAAGCGCCTTTAATCACGACTTCCGTCTCTCGCACTAAAATCATTTTTTTCTTGTAAGCGCCAAAAAACGCTTGAGAGGAGACTCGTTGCTTGCTAGAACATGTTTTTGAGCTTCTCTATCTCTTCCCTGTCTTCCCTGGTTTGCGAGTCCTGTTTTTCTACTTCCCTGAAGATTTTATCCCGCGACTCGAAGAGAGTATCCATGTGAAGCCTGGTGGTAATCAGTCTTTTGGCGTTAATGAACAGTATGGCGTCGATAATCTTTGCCAGCAGGTTGACCATTGCCTTCAGGCTTTTCTGTTCAATGGAAGGCACGGCAAGGACGTCACCGGGCTCGAGCCGGTTTTCCACGGCCTCCTGCCTGGCTTTTTCAGTAAGCTCTTGCCCGTCTTTTTCCACGCTCCGGAAAGGCCCCAGTATGACTCTTCCTATTGCCTCGAAGTCGTACTCCAGGGGGAAAAGGGCAAACCTCATTCCGCAGTAAGACTTGGTCTGCATAACGCTCGAAATCTCGGCAGGCGAGTTATACAGCCTGGTTCTCATTTCCGTGCAACAGGAGTTCATACCGTTCTTATCTTCTGGAAAAAACGTGTTTGCTGACACGTTGACCAGGGGCTCGCCCTCCCTGCTCACCACAGAGACCCCTACGCGGAAACAGCGGGAGTAGGCCTCGCAGATCTCTTTTAATACCCCCGGATCTACGAGATCAATGAGAGTAAACTTTTCGTCGAGCACGGATTCCATGTTCAGTCCTGTACTACAAAGCTGCCCGGCGTCACCATGTTCTGTTTCATGTCGACCATGGACTTTATCTGTTCGGTCATAAGGGAATTTATGAAATCGTCGATTTTAAAACCGAACTTCCGCTCGAAGCTGAACCTCTCGTTCAGGCTTTCAAATGCCATCTTGATGAGGCACTCGAAGGTCTCGAACACTCCCGTGCCGGTGGTGGCCACGCTCACGAAAGTGGGGAACCTGCTCTGTCCCCAATCGGACTTGATCTCCTCGACGGGCTTGATGCTCTCCAGGTCCCGCTTGTTGAACTGGATTACCACCGGGATGCTCTCGAAGTCGATGCCGTTCAGCTTGAGGTTCTCCTTCAAGTTCTTGAAGCTGATGGAGTTGGACAGGGCCTGGGATTTCTGGGAATCGGCCACAAAAGCCACTGCGTCCGCTCCCGCGAGCACCGCCTTCCTGGTGGAGTTGTGGATGACCTGTCCGGGCACGGTATAGAGCTTGAGCTTCACCGCCAGCCCGGAAGGCGTCCGGTATTGAAGGGGAAGCAGGTCGAAAAACAGTGTCCGGTCGTTCTGGGTCTCAAGACTCATGAGTCTTCCCCGGTGTTCGGGATTAAATATGGAGTGAAGAGCTTGAAGGTTGGTGGTCTTGCCGGACAATGCAGGACCGTAATAAACGACCTTTACCGAGACCTCCTTGTATTCGAGATTCATCTGGACCACAGTAAGGCCCTCCTTTTCAACTGCCGGTTGATTCTTACACGCTTTATTAAATTAAGTCTATCATATCCGGGCTGAAGACGCCAAGGATTTATGGTCGCCTAACTTCCGGAGTTCTTTCCAAACTCGATTACCGGCCAGCCTCTCTTGCGGGCCTCTTTCCTGAGCAGGGGATCGGGGTTTGCCACCACCGGGTGGCCGAACTTCTCCAGGACGGGCAGGTCGGTAATACTGTCCGAGTAATAGTATGACCGGTCCAGGTCCGCCCCGGTCTCTTGTGCGAACTTTTCCGCCAGGTGTATCTTTCCCGCGCCGTATGATACCGGCCTTACCAGCCTGCCGGTGAAGCGCCGGTTTTCATCAACCTCGAGGCGGTTACAAAGGCAGTGCTCGATGCCCAGGTGACGTGCAAGGGGAGCTCCGAGGTAGACGGTGGCCGCGGTTAAAAGAGCCAGCCGGTCCCCTTCAGACTTGTGACGGTTGATGAGGTCCACCGCCTCCGGATAGATGTAGTCCACCACCATGTCCCGGAACCAGCGCTCGCACATGTCGATCATCTCCTGCTCTTCCATGCCCCGGAACTTGGCCACCTGTTTGTCGGCCAGCCTCTCGAAATCAAGCAGGTTAAGCTTGTAGCGGAGAAGGTAATATAGAGTCAACCCAATGGTGCCCATCCCCACCATGCCTTCCTGCCGCAGGAACTTGACGAACAGGCTCGCCGAGTTGCTGCTTAACACGGTGTAGTCAACGTCAAATACCGCGGCCCGACTGCCGTTCTCGAGGTCTTCGCTCATACCTGGTTTTCCCCTGTGCAATCCTGTCCGGAGGAACTGCCGCTCTTTCAAGCGTTTTCGCAGCTAACGAGATAGATGTTTTTCGTGCGGGCGACTTCCGTCGCGACTTCCGTCGCTCGCACACTATGCCTCAGTGTGAGCTTGACAAAATACTACGGAGACGATTTGGGAACCACACTTCCTTTCCCGCTCTTTCAGATCACTCCTTTATCCTTGAGCTCTTTTAACTCCGCTTCGGACAATCCCAGATACTCGCTGTAGACCTCGGCGTTGTCACGGCCCAGTTCCGGGCCCTTGTCACGGATGCCGCCCGGAGATTTCGACAGCTTTACCGGGATGCCCGGAAGCGGTATTTCGCGACCTTCCCCGGCGTCCACCGCAGCGATCATGTCCCGCGCCTGAAGGTTCTCGTCCTTGTTGACCTCCTCGGTGGTCAGGACACGGCCGCAGGGTATGCGGTGCTCGTCAAGTATCTTCTCGATCTCCGCGGCAGTCCTCTGGCTCATCCAGTGGTCGATCTCCTCCCGGATGACCTCCCGGTTCTTCACCCGGTTGATGAGGTTATCAAAGCGGGGGTCCTCCTTGTACTCCGGCCTGCCAATGATGTCGCACATGATTTGCCATTGCCGGTCGGTGAGGAACACCACCGCGACGTAGCCGTCCTTGGCCGGATACGGTCTCCAGAACGGCAGCCCCGGCTCGCTGGTGAACAGGTCCTCGAAGCTGCCGCCGAGCGCCTCCCTTACCTCTTCCAGGTTCTTGTGCATCCGGACCTGGAAAGCCCGGAAGTTGTGAAAGTACATCACGTCCTGCATGGACACGTCCACCAGTTGGCCTTCACCGGTGCGGTCGCAATGACGCAGCGCCATCATGATGCCGTTTGCCGCATACGCCCCGCTGACCAGGTCTCCGAAGAACACGCCCGGGCTGCGCTGCGGCGACTTGTTGGCGTGCATGATGCCTCCGGTGGCCTGGGCGATGATGTCGAAGGCCACCCGGTGGGAGCACGGCGAGTCCTTTCCGAACCCGGAGATGGAACAGTAGATGAGTCCGGGGAACTCCTCCTTGAGGTCGTCATAGCCGAGCCCGCATTTCTCCATGGTGCCGGGAGCCAGGTTCTCGATAAGGATGTCGAAGCACGGCAGCATCTTCTTTACCATGTCCGCGCCTTCGGGCTTCCTGATATCCAGGGTGACCCCCTTCTTGCTGCGGTGCCAGTGGGTCATGGAGTCCTCCTGGTCGGGTATCAGCATCATCCACATCCTCATGGTCTCGCCGCCGGGGGGCTCGACCTTGACCACCTCGGCCCCGTAATCCGCGAGTATCTGGGAAGCGCGCGGACCGGACAGAAACATGGAAAAATCCAGGACCCTGATTCCTTCCAAAGGCATGCTCATTTTTTTACCTCGTCTACTTAGTTTTTGGCCCGTCAATGAACGCGGCCCTTGCTTTAATTAGTTCCCGTTGCAAAACTCCGTTTTTGGAGTGAGAAAGCTTGCTTACGCTTTCATTAGTTCCGGCTTGCCGGAACTTACAAAAAGACGCCTCGTAAACTGCGAGCCTCTTGGGGAGCGCATTTCCGACAAGCAAGCTTCCCGGCGGAAAAAGCGGACAGCAAGCGGCCGCACTCCAACATCAATGATCAACAAAACAGATAAGACCTTAACAGAATCCGGAAAACTTGACAAGAAAGCCGCCGCTGGAACCATCGGTTGTTTATTCAGGCAAGCAACGCTCAGTTTCTTCGGCCACATTGACTTTACGTGGCTTGGATAACACTTCCATGTGTTTTACTATTCATATATGTCGCCATGGACAGATGATCAGAGCATTACAGTTTTTTTGCGGCAGGAAAAGGACGTGCACGATTGGGCCGATTGAAAAAGGGACATATATATCGGGCCGGCGTTTTTCTCCTGGCCCTTGCTGTAATCGCGCTCGTGCTCGCGGCCCTGGCTTGGTTCATGTTCGGGCACACCGGGGACATGGCTGACGACGCCATGATCTCCGCCCGCTATGCCCGGAACCTGGCGCAGGGGGACGGGCTTCGCTATAACCTGGCTCCGGATGGCGCCCGTCCGGTGGAAGGCTACTCCAACTTTCTGTGGGTCCTTGTCCTGGCCGGGGGCTTTTATCTGCAGATCCTTCCCCGCCTGGTCACCGCCTGGGTTGGCGGAGTGTCCGCCCTTATTTCTTACCTGGTGGTTTTCGGCTGGGTGAAAAGAGCAAGCGGCTCATGGTGGCGGGGAGTTGCTGCGCTACTCGTCCTTGCCACCTCTCTGCCCTTTGCCCTGTGGGCGGTGCAGGGCCTGGAGACCGTTATGTTCGCCGCCTTTGTCGTGGCTTCTATTGCTCTTTTCAAACCTGACAAAGCCGGCCCTCTCGCTTACCTGTTCGCTTTCCTGGCGTGCCTCACCCGGCCGGACGGCCTGCTTTTGCCTGCGGCGCTTCTTGGGGGACACCTTTTATACCCTCAAAGGGATTACAAACGCATCGCCATCTCTGCCGGTTTCTTTTTCGCCCTGCCTTTCCTGGCCTACACCGGCTGGCGCGTTTTTTACTTCGGTTCGCTCCTGCCCAACGTGTTTTACGCCAAGACCGGCCTGGGTATAGCAGGTGTTGCCGTGGGTCTTGATTACCTGGGCGGCTGGATCATGTACTACTGGCCTACTGCCCTCCTTTTCCTTGCCGGGCTGTTCGGTGTTACAAGGTCGCGGAAGGGCTTGTACCGCTTTTTTCCGGCGGTCCTGCTTTGCTTTGTCTACTTGCTCTTCATCGTGGCTGCAGGCGGCGACTTCATGCCCGACCACAGGTTTGTGATGCACGTCCTGCCGGTGATGGTCGGGTTGGGAATCATCGGCCTCTCCTCCGGTGAAGCCAATACAAAAGACGGACGCTGGTCTTTTTTGCTCATAACACTCACGGTTATTGCTGTAAGCTGGAACGCGGGCACTGCCTGGCGCTATGATTCCACTCTCTCTTTCCGAAAGAACTGGCACGAGGACCAGGCGAGCTGGTACGGCGGGGCTTCTTCCTGGCTGCTGCGGCACTCCGCGCCTTCGGACACCATAGCCTGCGGGGACATCGGCTACATCGGGTTCGTAACCGACGTTGATCGCATCCTGGACACCAACGGGCTGGTGGACCCCTACCTGGCGTCCCTGCCCGGAGCTGCCGGGCTTTCCACTGATCCCCATTACGTGCTGGAGCTCGAGCCGGACTTCATGGTGGTCATGGTCCATTACTTTTCGGGCGGTGAAGTCATCGGCCACAGCGGCTTTGACCGGGCGGTGTTTGAGACCTCGCTGCTGCACGAAGAGTACGTAAAGGCGGTGGAGGTCCCCGGCTGGAAGACCCGTCAGAGGTCCCGGCAGGACGGCAAGGTGCGGGAAAGCAGGGTCCGCTTCCGCATCTACCGGAGAAACACCGCAACCCCTACTCGATAAAAACCGACTTGCGCAGGCTTTCGCGATCTTGCTCCGACACTGCGCTCCACAGCTCGTATACCTGGGACAGGCACCAGGAAAGCTGCGGTCCTTCGGGAGTGATGTCATGTCTCTCCGGGTAACAGTAGCATTCAATGGTCTGCGGCCTTACATGGAGCGCGGAGAAATGTATCTCCAGGAGGCTTGCAATCACCTTTTTCAATGCGGGCATGCTAAGCCACCGGGCTTCAGCCTCCACCGGCACATGTCCATGCGTCACGTATCCGGACGGAGAATGGGCCCGCTCCAGGTGAAGCTCGAAACCGGGACCGGAATGGGTATGCAGCTTGAACAAGGTCTCCGGCTTCTTGAGGATATCTATCCTGTACTTCAACTCTCGGTGCGAGCCGAATATGACGCGGTTCGGCCACCTGGGCTTATAGTAGGTCGTCATGATGATTTAAGTAGTTCCCGTTGCAAAACTCCGTTTTTTGCGAAAGCTTGCTTTCGCTTTCATAAGTTCCGGCTTGCCGGAACTTACCAAAATGCGCCTCGTAAACTGTGAGCCTTTTGTGGAGCGCATTTCCGACAAGCAAGCTTCCCGGCGGAAAAAGCGGACAGCAAGCTGCCGCACTCCTAAACAGCGCCGCAAAAGTAAATTAAACCTCCGTTTCGCAACAGACACTAAGTATTGCAGTTGTTTTATCTTCTTCTGACGCCGGCGGGCCGGCACCAAAGCCGTTAAGTGACTTTGCCCGATTTGTACTTCCGCGTACATCGGGCTTGCCTCTCAAGTCATTCTCATCCTCCGGCTCACTGGTCGCCCGGGTTTTTTTCCGGGCAGGCTTGCACGATCACCTCCATGCCCTGGGGCACGCGCGACAACGCCAGCACGATCTGCATGGGACACTGGCGAAACTTGTTTACACAGTCCCGGCAAGGCAGGTCCTCCGGCGACTTCTCGATAGCATGTTCCGTCTTTTTCATGCCGCCTCCCATACGTGTCTTATGCCCAGGCTCAACATCCTTTCAATATCTTCCGCAGGCACCCACACCAGCCCCTCTTCCTTGCGGAGCCAGGTGAGCTGCCGCCGGGCGAAATGCCTGGTGTCCCGCCGGGCAAGCTCAACAGCTTCTTCCAGGCCAAGCTTTCCATCGAGATACATGTGGATGTGCTTGTAACCCAGCGCCTGCTGGCTCTTAAGCTCCGGGCCGTAACCCATGGCGCGAAGTCCCCGGACCTCTTCCGCCAGCCCGCGCTCGATCATTTCACCCACCCGATTATTTATCTTCGCGTACATAAGCTCCCGGTCGAGTGCAAGCCCGATCACCAGTGCATTATAGCGGGGACCGCCCTTGTAGTGCTCGCGAAAATGGCCGGTAATGGGCTTTCCGGTAAGCTCGTATACCTCCAGTGCTCGCACAATGCGAACGTGGTCATGAGGATGAATGCGTTCGGCGGCCTCCGGGTCAATGGATGAAAGACGTTGGTGGAGTGCCTCGATTCCCTTCTCCTCCATTTCGTTTTGAAATCTCTCCCTGACCCCGCTGTCTTTTCCCGGGCCGGGAAAAAGCCCCCACAACAAGGAGCGCAGATAAAAGCCGGTGCCGCCGGCCACGATTGGTATCTCTTCTTCGCTGCTGCGCGCTATATGAACATCAGCGTGCCTGCGGAAGTCCTCGGCATTGAAATCCTCGTCCGGGTCTGCCACGTCGATAAGGTAATGGGGGACCTCTTGCCTTTGCTCGGGCGGAAGCTTGTCTGTGCCGATGTCCATGTATCTGTAGACCTGGACGGAGTCTGCGGAGATGACAAAAGGCCGGTAACCTTCCGCTCTCAATGCGCGGGAAAGCTCGAGGGCTGCCCGTGACTTGCCGGTGGCGGTGGGACCCGTGATCGCGACTATTCTTTTGTTGCGCCCGCTCATCTGCCGAACCACTTGTCAAGGTCGCTCCAGTTGATCCTGACCACCACGTCCCTTCCGTGCGGACAGTGGCCGGGGTAGCGGCTCCTGTCCATGCGCTCGAGCAATGCCTTCATCTCTTCCCCGGACATGGGCTTATGCGCCCGGACAACCGAATGGCAGGCCATGACCGCAAAGATATCATCCAGCCGGCTCGAGACCACTGCTTCGGCAGCGGACTCTTCCAGCAGGTCCGCCACTTCCAGGAGGAGCTTTGCAGGGTCAATCGATCCCAGGAGCGCAGGCAAAGCCTTGACCGCGACAGTGTTGCCTCCAAAAGGCTCGACCTCCAATCCCAGCCGGTCCAGGGTCTCGACGTGTTCCTCCACCCGCTGCGCCTCCTGGTAGTTCAACTCCACGGTCTCGGGAAAAAGAAGAGACTGCTTGGCCACCGACTCGGTCCTCCATTGCTCGTGAAGTCTCTCGAACACTACCTTCTCGTGGGCTGCGTGCTGGTCGATTATGACCAGCGAGTCCCCGGACTCCGCTATAATGTAGGTCCCCGCGGCCTGGCCGATGACTCGAAGATCGGTAAACCTGATAGCCCGGCTTTCCGCTTGCTGTTCATGATCTGCTTTTTCTTCCTCAGAAGAAGCTGAAAACCGCTCTTCGGCCCGGCCCGCTTTATTTTGTCTCGACCTCTCTCGCGGATTCCTTGTACGTCGGTCTTCGCGTTCCCCGGTTTCCGACTTTTCGTAGTATCTGCGAAGCGCGTCTTCCACTCCTGAAAGCAATGGGCCGCCTTGTCCGGCACCGGTGGTGACAAAAGAAAAACCTTGTTGCATGCCTATAGTTTCCCCTGCGTGAGCCGGGCGGCAAGGCTCACCGTCGGGCCGGGGTCGGTTGCCGTATGCCTCTTTTTCAGCAGGGGCGGCATGCCGTCCCGCGCGGTCTGCTTCCTGCAAAGCCTCCTGCAAGGTCTCCACTATGCATTGGTGTACCCGGTTCTGTTCCCGGAACCTTATCTCGTGCTTGGCAGGATGAACGTTCACGTCCACCGCCTCGGGGGGAAGGTCTATAAAAAGCACCACCAGGGGATAGCGTCCCTTCGGCAAAAGCGAGCGGTACGCCTCGAACACGGCGTGGTTGATAAGACGGTCGCGTACGAACCTCCGGTTCACGAACAGGTGCAACGACCTGGTGTTGGACCGGGTATAGGAAGGAACGGAGATATAGCCGTGGATACGCGCCTGTCCCGGAGAGAAGGCTTCGGCAAAGCCGCGGTCCACCTTGACCAGGTTGGCGGCGGCGTCCGCTCCTAATGCGTGCCTGAGCCTTCCGGAGAGGTCGCGGGACGAAGGAAGGTCAAACACGGTGCGCTGGTTGTGGGAAAGCGTAAAGTGTACGTCCGGCCGCGCCAGTGCCATGTTGGCCACCTGGTGATTTATGTGCCCCATCTCGGTGTCCACGCTCTTCATGAACTTCTTGCGTGCCGGCACATTGTAAAACAGCCTGCTCACTTCCAGGCTCGTCCCTACAGGTGCGCCGACCTCGTCCACCGAACGGATGCCCCCGGCCTTGATGTGAACCCGGACCCCGGCGTCAAAATCGTTGTGCCTGGTCACCAGCACTGTCTCGGCCACAGACGCTATGCTGGGCAAAGCCTCCCCCCGAAACCCCATGGTATGGATGGAAAAGAGGTCCCGGGCGGTCCGGACCTTGCTGGTGGCGTGCCTCTCCAGCGCCAGAAGCGCGTCATCGCGGCTCATGCCCTCGCCGTTGTCAGTCACCCGGACAAGGCGCTTCCCCCCTTGCTCGACCTCCACAGAAATACTTGTCGCACCCGCATCGAGCGAGTTCTCCACCAGTTCCTTTACAATGGAAGCCGGGCGGTCCACCACCTCGCCGGCAGCTATCTGGTTGGCAACCTCTTCAGGCAATAATTTGATTTTCGTGGGCATGATTACTATACTTATCTTACAGCTTAGTCTAGAAAGCCTTCGTTAAAGTGTCAATCTGTCTTTCTGGAAGTACCGGGTAATTTTAATGAGCTCAATGACATACAATTTCGATTTATTCTATATCTTCCTGATTCTTGTCTTTGTCTGCGCCTTGGTGTTTTACTTAAAAGACATAATACCCTCTATGCGGGCGGAAAAGGAACGTTCCAGCCGGCGATCGGATAGAAACGGCCGCAGAAGTTCGCGTTCAAAGCGAAGAAAGGGAAAACGCTGTCCGGAATGCCGGCACATAATAGACTGGCGAAGGACGGTCTGCCAGCACTGCGGTCACAAGTTCGAGATACGTCCCGGCCGCGACCCGCATCCCGACGAGATCGAGAGCAACACCGAAGAGTTTGAAAATAACAGCGACCATAACCTGAATTAATCCAATCCACCGGTGAATTGAGACTCGCCCTTCCTTTATGGAAATATTCCCGCTATTTTATTGATATTGCACTTACAAGCGAGCTCTGTAGGCTCCTTTTTAAAGAACCTGCATTAATGGAGTTCTTATATGTCTGAAATTGTCAAATACAGGGGCACCCGGGTAATACGGCTGGGCAACGTCCCGGTAGGGGGGGGCTACCCTGTTGTTGTCCAGTCCATGACCAATACCGACACCCGTGACCCGGCCAAGACCCTGCGCCAGGTCCGGCGGCTTTATAAGCACGGCTGCGAGGTCGTGCGGGTGGGGGTCCCCGACCTGGAGTCGGCCGATGCCCTTTACCGGATCGTTTCGGCTTCGCCCGTGCCCATTGTGGCCGACATTCATTTCGACCACCGTCTCGCCCTGGCCTCGCTGGATGCAGGTGTTGCCGGTCTTCGTCTCAACCCCGGCAACATCCGCAGCAAGAGCGCAATAAACGAGGTCATCAGGGAGGCAGGCGACAAAGAGGTCCCCATCAGGGTCGGCGTCAACGCGGGTTCCCTGGCGCGCGATATAAGAAAGCGCCACGAAGGCGCAGTGGCTGATGCCCTGGTGGAGAGCGCGCTGGAGCACATCCGCCTTTTGGAAGAGGCGGACTTCTCCTCCGTCAAGGTGTCCCTCAAGGCCACTGACGTCATGACCACGGTGGATGCCTATCGCAAAATGCGGGCGGAACGTGACTACCCGCTTCACCTGGGCATCACCGAAGCGGGCACTGCCTGGAGCGGGCTCATCAAGTCTTCCGCGGGCCTGGGCATCCTGCTCGCGGAGGGCGTCGGCGACACCGTGCGGGTGTCCCTGGCCGCTGACCCGGTGGAAGAGGTCCGCGCGGCTTATGCCATTCTTCGCTCGCTGGGTCTTCGCAACCGCGGCGTGGAAGTGGTGGCGTGCCCTACCTGCGCGCGGGCCCGGCTTGACGTGCTCAAGGTCTCGCGCAGCCTCGAGAAGAAGCTCGGCAAGATTGCATCGCCGCTTACTGTCGCGGTCATGGGCTGCTCGGTGAACGGTCCCGGCGAGGCCAGGCATGCTGACTTAGGATGCGTGGGAACGTCCAAGGGGGTCCAGGTCTACGTAAAGGGAGAGAGGAAAGGGATAGTGGAGCCGGACCGGCTTGTCAAGTGGCTCTATGACACCTCCTGCGAGATCGCCCTGGAAGAGTATGGAGAGGGACTCCGTTTTTCTAGCTGAAGGATCAAACCGAGAGGTTTCTTATGTCTTATATGGTTTTTAACGGCGAACTCATGAAAAAAGAAGACGCCTGCGTGTCCATAGACGACCGCGGGCTTCTGTTGGGAGACGGTGTTTTCGAGACCATGCGCTCTTATGACCACAGGCTGTTCGGGTATGATGAGCACGTGGAAAGACTTTTCAACTCCTGCAAAGAGCTTTCTTTGACTCCGCCCGCCTCGGGGGAGGAGCTTAGAAAGATGATAAACGAGCTCTTTGAGAAGAACGAACTCGGCTCTGCCCGGGTGCGGCTTACAGTAACGCGGGGCAGGCACAACGGCGCCATGAGCCTCTACAGCGGTGCAGAGTCAACTCTTATTATTACCGCGGAGCCCCTTCCCCCCTCGCTTGTGGAGCGGACCCGGCCGGAGATATCTGTCGCTGGTTGCGACGTTTATTTTACAAACGACAACCCCCTGTACAAGCACAAGAGCATAAACCGGCTTCCCCACCTTTACGCCCGCACCCAGGCGGAGGACAAAGGCGCGGACGAAGCCTTGATCCTGGACCACATGGGAAACGTGGCCTGTACTTCCACCGGCAACCTGTTCTGCGTGCAGAACGGACAGCTCTTTACCCCCCCGCTGACCGCGCCGGTGCTGCCGGGAATAACGCGAAAGACGGTGATCGAGCTTGCCGGGCAAGAGGGCATCCCGGTGCGGGAGGATTTTTTCTCTCCATTGCTGCCAACCGGCGCGGACGAGCTTTTTATGAGCAACTCCGTCCGGGAGATAGTGCCGGTGACCAGGCTCAACGACAAGCCGGTGGGTTCCGGCAGGCCCGGGCCGGTAACGCTGAAGCTCATGGAAAAGTACCGGGAACTCGCGGAAAGCGGATAGTCGCGACTAAAGTCGCTCGCACAAAAGGACTGCTTTTTGTAAGCGACAAAAACAATTGCGAGCAAACACTACCGTCTTGTCAAATACTTTTTCCGTAATAAGAGATAGTAGTGCGAACGGCTGATACCGCGGTTTTCGCAGTTTTTATTATCCTCCTTTATCGTGTGACAAAGCACTACTGCTTTGTCACTCGAAAAAAGGGGAACGGATCCAATGAAGATCGCGGCTAAAGCCGCTCGCACGATTATTTTCTATTCCCCAAAAATCTTTTGACAAGACACTATCGTCTTGTCAAGATTAAAATGACGCATACCGTGCGAGCGACTGATACCGCGACTAA
>CAYQTK010000023.1:0-34345 GCA_964420375.1 uncultured bacterium | reverse complement strand
TTCCTTCAGGCCCGGAAGCGCCGCCCGGACCATGTGGAGCATACCGAAAAAATTTATGTCCATCAACCGCCGGAAGTCGGCGGCCTCGAAGTTCTCGAAGTAATCGCCGGCGAGCACGCCCGCGCTGTTCACCAGCCAGTCCGGAGAGCCCCTCTCGGAGATCAACCTGCCTACGGTCTCCGTAACTGATGACTCATCCGACACCTCGCAGGGACAGGCATGCACGGGAGGCCCGTCATTGCCGAGTTCCGATCGCGCGCTTTCCAGCTTTTCCGGGGTCCTTGCCAACAGGGAAAGCCGCGCGCCCCTCTGGTGCAGCTTCTTTGCCAGGGCAAAGCCGATGCCGCTCGAGCCGCCGGTTATGATTACATGCTTATCAGTGGCCATGAGTTCTTCCCTTCCTCCTCTCTGTCTTTAACCATGACCATATTACAAAAACAGTCTCTTAGAAAGAAGCGCCATGCAAAAAACACCTGCATGAAAACCGCATATTTTTGTGATATAGGTTTCAAGCAAGTGAGATTTAAATGCAGGCAAAGATGAGAAGATTAAGCCGCCGTTCCTTTCTGGAAAGCACAGCCCCTCCAGTGGTCCTGGGTGCTGCCGTCCTGGTGGTTTCAAACTGCGAGGAGACGCCACCAGGCCCATCCTCACTCGAAAAGCCTTTTTCCGGTCCTCCGCTGCCGGAGTGGAGTTCGCCTTGCGTGGCGGACGGCAAGGTCCTTTTCGGAAGCTACGACCGGGACCTGTACCTGCTGGACGCCCGGACCGGCAAGCTTATCTGGAAGTAGAGGACATCCGCCCGGGTCCTGTCCACCGCTTATATAGTGGACGGAAACTTCTGGATTGGAAACTCGGGTGGGGAATTTTACTGTTTCGGTTCATAAGCCGGCGAATTACGGGGCCGTAAACCGGCTGCACTTAATCGGGCAAGGAGCCTTCCTGCGCGGTCTTGCCGAGGACGTCCGCTGCAGGACGTTTGTTCCTCTCGCCGGTTTCGGGATCGACCCCGAAAAGGCCGTAATGCAGGTCATATCCGCTTGTCCATTCATAGCCGTCCACGTCACTCCAGTAGAGCAGGCCCCGCAGGTCCAGGCCTTGTTCGATCGACTGACGGACTGAGCGAAGCAGGCTCCGCATGTATTCGCACCTTTGGTCCTCGTCCGCCGTGGCCAGGCCGGCGCCGGTTATATAAAGGGGAAGCTCCAGGCCGGACTGGTAGACCCGCTTTATAGCTTCATAGATGCCTTCCGGCCTGCATCCGTAACCGCACTCGGAAAGCATGTCTCCCTCCTCGTAAAGGGCCATGGCGGGCACACCCTCCCCGCAACAGAGCTCTTGCAGGCAATCGCTCACAGGAGTCTCCCTGGAGCCGCTCACCAGGAGCCGGAAGAAGTAGTCCAGTCCCAAAAAGTCCGCCGCCTCCTTGCAACTGGGAAGCTCTATGCATCCTTTGCCGGGCAGGTTGGACGAACCTTCCTTGATCAGGTCCAGCGCAAACTTGTTGAGATATGTGTCCACAAACTCGGCGGCAATGGAATCAGCCTCGGAGTCGGGATCGCGGGGCACGGTGGGTATCATCAGCGAGTTGAGCCCGATCCTGGCGCGGGGGGGAACATACGTCCGCAGCAGCCGATATGCATCACCATGTGCCCGGTAAATGGCTGCCAGCATGTCCAGGAACTTGTCCATCCTCTTTTTGCCGGGCGGCAGCTTGGCAAGGAGATTGGTTGCCAGGGCGTAGAAAACCGGCCGGCTCACCGGCATCCAGTAATCGGCCATGTTGCCCAGCTCTTTACCCACCAGCTCCACATATCTGTGCCAGTACATAATGGCGGTAGGATCGAAGAAGCCCCCCATCCTTACGAACCAGGAAGGAAGCGTAAAATGGTGCAGGCAAACCCACAAAGAGATGCCTCTTTGCTGCGCCGTCTCCATTACACCGCGGTAGTGGTCTATGGCCTCCCGATTATATACGCCTTTCTGAGGCTCGATACGGCTCCAGTCAAGGCTGGTGCGATGATGGGTAAGACCCAGTTGGGAAAGGGCTTTGAAATCCTCTTCGTAACGGTCCCTTTTGCCGTTGCCCCACCCGCTTTCATAAACCCGGCCGGACCGCTCCCAGGCGCGCCAGTCTGAACCCTCAAAACAGCCCTCGCTCTGCTGCGAACTGGTGGCAGTGCCCCATATAAAAAAAGAAGGAAACTCCATGCTCTACAATACTCCTGCATGCGTGATTCGGCTAGCTGATAGTAACAAACAAACACCACCCGTTCAAACCAGCAAGCAGAAAAGGCGCTATAAAAATCAGGGGAGGAGCGGCCCACACGGGTTTTTGCAATTATCGTAGAAGTCACCCGGCCAATAACCGAAAATCTTAAAGTGGCCTACCGGCCGGGGCCTTTCAGAAAAAGCCCTGCTCCGGGCACGGTTATGCAATATCTGTCCGGCGAAATCATCTCTATTGACACGATGATATCCAGGAATATCCTGATGACTTCCGCCTGGGTACGGGTATGTTCGGATACTACAGAGGTCAAGAAGCTTCCCCCTTGCCCCAGCGCCAGCGGCAGAAGGAGCTGGTCCGCCAGATGGGGATCAACCGGCGCCCTGCTGCGGGCGAAGTTCTTGGCCTGCCGGGAAGCTTCTTTTGCCACCCGCTCCGCCTTTTTTCCCGGCTGGCCGAACCCGGTTATAAGGGCGGAACTCTCTTGTGAAGCGTATCGTATAAACAAGGCATTTCCAGGACCTACCTCGCCGGGGAGTACTGTAGTTGCGATGGAAGCGGGATCAAGACCGAGCCGTTCGGAAAGCTCCATCTGCTCCCGTTCGGCCACGTGCTCGGGAAGATTGCTGATAAGGACCTCGCAAGACGGAGCCCCCCAATCTGTGTCCCCCATAAGCTCGAGATACGCAGGAGACCGGCAGGGACGCAAAAACGCACGAATCGCACCGCCTCCCTTGGGATAGAACCCGTGCCTGATAAGTTCGACCTCGGCGTCCATGCCCAGCCGGCGGACAAGCGGCAGGAAACATTCGGTCAAGTACTCCACAGGCGGAGCGCCGGGATTATGCGTGCCCCCGTGAATGGTCACCACGCTCTCCTCATCTGCAAAACACAACACCGGCAACAGGGTCTGGAAAACCAGTGTGGTACTGCCTGCCGTACCTGTCTCGAAGCTGTACCTGCCGGCGCGCACTTCGCCCGGCTCGAACTCGAGTCCTGAAGAGAAACGCTTCGCCCCGCTCACGGAGCCTTTCGTGACTTTGTTCACCGCCCGGACTGCGCTTATGTGCTGAGCTTGCAGACCCGGCCTCGAGCGCCGCGGCCGAATGTTGTCTATCTTCAGCTTGCGGCCGGAAAGCGCCGCCAGGGAAAGGGCGCTTCGGAGTATCTGGCCCCCGCCTTCGCCGAAACCGCCGTCAATTGTTATCATTGCTGCTCCACCCAAAACCGCATCCTTTGGGCCCGCCTGTTCGGGCCGCTTTTGAAAACAATTATAATAACTGCATCTGTTGGATGCTAAAAGAACCTTAGAACTTTCGGGGCCGCCTTCTCGGCGGAAACAACTCGCATAAGCTTATAAAAAGCTTGACTTCACTGGTAAAGCAAGCCCTCATCTCCCTTCTGCCCTGCTTGCGCTATGCGCAGCAAGAAGGGACGGCACAAAGCTGCTGCCCCAAAAACGCACAAGAAGGTCCGAAGACGGCAAAGGCAAACCAGCCTGCGCCGCAAAGCAAGGCGTTGCGGCAAGGCAGCCAAGCGACGTGGAACGCGCCGTCCTCGAATGTTCCCTGCCGGGTTGTTCCGCCAGGAAGGCCGCCGGGTCCGTGGCGCCGATATTGAAAGACAGGATAAGCCATACCGCAGTGGGCCGGGTGGCAAGACCTTGAAACCCTGCTCGAGTTCATGCGGTTTGATGAAAAAAGGAGAAAGCACATCCGAACCTTCGACGATCGAACCGGCGCGGAGACGATAGCGTATGCCGGATGAATTTACAAAAACAAGAAACAAAAAGTGGCACCTGTTTTATTGCTGACGCACAAAAGTCGACATTACCTTTGACGATTTATAAAGCCTGTTTAAAAAAGGTTCAGCCCGGAAAATGCATGTTTCATATGTTAGTGTTTTCGATGCTGTATTTGACTTTACGTATTTTGTGTATTAGAAAACATCATCATGAAAGCCTTTTTCGGATCTATTTTAACTCTTTGAATACATTGGTATTTTATAGTTTGGGCACGCTTCAAAAGCTGCTTTCTGCCTGTAACATATTGAATTTAAATCTGTTTTTAGACATTTTTAAACAGGCTTTATAAGATTAACAATCACCTCGTGGCTGACAAGAGGGCGCCCTCGCCAGTTCTGGCTGATGTATGAAAAAAGCCGATGCTCGATCTTATTCCATTTGCTCGTTCCAGGCGGAAAGTGGCAGACAAAAATTTCAAGGCCGGTCTCGTCGGAAAAGTTTTGTAGCTCAACCTTCCAAAGCCGGACCCTCGAGCCGTTGCTCCCGCCGCTGTCAGCGGTGATCAACAGATGGCGGGCGTCGGGATAAGTTGCCTGCCCCATTGTTCTCCACCAGCGGCGAATGGACTCCACCGCAAAGGAGGACGTGTCATGATCGACTCCCACGCTGACCCAGCCTGCGTTTTCGGTCATGTCATAAACGCCGTAGGGGCAGACTTTGCCCGAGCCCAGATAATGAAAATCGTAAACCAAAACATCCTCCGGCGAGCCCTTGCCGCGCCATTCCACGCCCTTGTTCTTGAAGTTGCCCACAAGCTCCTTCTTCTTGGCGTCAACGGAAATGACCGGCTGGCCTTCGGCCTGAAACGCCTTGACCCGGTTGTGGATAAACTCGAATTGGGCGTTGCGGTCCGGATGAGAGCCGCCCTCAAGGGTCTTGCGGTTGGCCTGAAGGCTGTAGCCCATTTCATGAAGAAGCTCGCCGACCATGCGATGGCTGGTCTTGTGGCCCTTTCTTTTCAACTCGTCAGCCAGCTTGCGAAGGCTCTTGCAGGTCCATCGGAGAGGAGATTCGGGATCGCCCCGCTCCAAAGGCTCGATCAAAGCCTCAAGGTCGCTTAGGAGCGTCGGGGCTCGATCAGTCTCGCGCTTGCGTCCTCCGCCGGGTCTGCGCGACTTTGAGAGCGGCTTTGCCTGCCCTTCGCTCTGACTGGCTTCGGAGAGTTCTTCCAGACCCGATGAAATCGTGTTGCGGGACATGCCCAAAGCTTTTGAAACTCTCGAAACGCCGCCGCGGCCGATAACATCGGCCTCAACCGCCGCGTAAATCCTGCGCTGCCTTTCGTTAAGGAACGGAAAGATTTTTTCAAAACGCGCCTTGACCTGCTCGTCGATCATGGATTATATTATGGGTCCTCCAAAGAATCTGTGGGTGAATAACAGTCATGCAAGCCCTCTACAATGGGTGTATTTCATATCCTCCAAGAGGAATAACAGCCTTGGTTAAAAGGGCATGTCTTTGCGGGCGCTTGCAAAAATCAAACGATTCTGCTGGTGCTCTGCCAAGCGTTTCTCGTCGCTTACAAGATAGATGTTTTTCGTGCGAGCGAGTTTACTCGCGACTAAAGCGGTTTCTGATTTATATAAAAAGATCGCTTTCCCAAAAGATAAAATAAGAGCACCAGAACCCCTATCTTCAGCTATTTTTTAAAAATGCGCTTTTTATCATTCGGAAAGCTTGTGCAAGAGTTTATATTGTGATAGAGATTAAACCATCCGTAAGACAAGGAGGACAGCCAATGAACACTGCTCAATCGGGCCGGCTTACAACAGGTTTCAAAGCCAAGCAGACCGTGGTAAAGACTTCGCTTCTGGCACTGGCGGCGACCTTTGAGATCGTGTCCGCAAACAGCCCGGAGATGAAGGCCGAGATTGCGGAGTGGGAGTCGGGGCTGGTTTTCTCATTGGGGGTCCTTCCTGACGGTCCCGCCATAACCATGCGCAAGGAAACCGACGGCCTTCACTACTTGGGCAAGGGACACCAGGACCCTAAGCTGAAATTACTTTTTAAAAATATTGATTCCGCGCTCATGGCACTCACCGGCCTGATCGGCGCGCATACTGCATTCGCCCAGCACCGGGCAATCATCCACGGCAGCCTTTATGAAGCCATGCAGGTGAACCGGTGCATGGCCCTCGTGCAAAAGTATCTGATGCCGGGACCGGTTTTGAAGAGGATAACCAAGCGGCCTCCTGCCATGTCTGCGCAGGATTACGTGGTAAAGGCCCGGGTCATGGCCACACTTGGTCCGGCCCTGTTGATGAAAGCCGGAAAATAAGCGCCGGCAAAAGAGGAGGATGAGATGGTCAGTATGCCGGATTATTACGAGTTCTACTGTCCGGTCAAGATAGTGAGCGGAAAGAAAGCACTTTCTAACCTTCCTTACGAGATGGACCAGTTGGGAAGTAAAAAGGCCATGGTGATCACGGATCGGGGCGTGGTCAACGCCGGTCTTCTGAAGCTGGTGGAAGAGGCCTTCCAGGGATGGGACGGAGAGATCGCAGCGCTCTACGACAATACACCGCCCGACTCCAGCGACAAGGTGGTAAACGAGATCGCCCGCCTCTACCGTGAAAAGGGATGCGACTGCCTGGTCGCAGTAGGCGGCGGCAGCTCGATAGACACCGCCAAGGGGGTCAACATAGTCATCACCGAAGGCACCGAGAACCTGCTCGCCTACCAGGGCGTAGAGCGACTTAAGAACCAGACCAAGCCGTTTATAGTCATCCCCACCACCGCCGGCACGGGGTCAGAGGCTACTTCCGCGGCGGTAATCACCAACACGGACAAAGGCATCAAGATGTCCATTACCTCCTACCAGCTCATGCCGGACACAGCCATACTCGATCCTAAGATGACGCAGACCATGCCGGCAAAGATCACCGCGGCAACCGGCATGGACGCTCTTACCCATGCAGTGGAAGCTTACTACTGCCTCCAGAAAAACCCGGTGTCCGATGCTTTCTCCATAGGAGCCATCCGGCTTATCGTTCCCTATCTTGTCAAGGCAGTAGAGGACGGCAAAGACGAAAAGGCGCGCATGGCCATGGCCAACGCTGCACTGCTGGCCGGCATAAGCTTTTCCAACTCGCTGGTTGGCGTGGTCCACACCCTGGCGCACGCTACCGGGGGGGTGGCACACGTCCCCCACGGGGTGGCCAACTCCATTTTCCTGCCCTGGGGACTCGAATATAACCTGGACAAAAGCGACTCCGACATTGCCGAGCTTGTAAACTTTTTCGGAAAAGAAAAAAGCGGCGACAAAAGAAAAGACGCCGAAGCAGTCATCGCCGCGGTGAGGGAGTTAAGGGAAAAACTCTATAAGCTCTGCGAACTTCCCCGGACGCTCAAGGAAGCGGGCGTGGACGAGAGCAAGCTGGAAGAGATAGCAGGCGTTTCTATCAACGACGGCACCGTTGCCATGAACCCCGAAGAGGTCACCAGGGCCGACGCCCTGGACCTTCTAAAAAAGGCTTATGGCTAATAAGGTCGGAAGTCGAGTTCCCTCCCGTCTTTCTTTGGACAAAGCAAACGCAGTCGGACAGCAAGCGAGGTCTTCTTTAATTTTGAGATGACACCTTGAAAATATTTTGACAAAGCGATATTTATGTGCTATTTATCAAGAAGTAAGAATATTTTTATTAAACTGCTGATTGGTTTCAGAAAAAAGGAGGAAAAAAATGAAGACCTCCCTTCTCGTGGGAATACAATTCATAGCTTTACTCGCTGTAATCAGCATTACTTCCCCTGCCTTTGCACAAAGTGATTTGTGCTCCGAGATCGACAGAAAGCCAGTGCTGAGCACCCAGCAGATCACCCAGGCGGAACTGGTACACTACATTGTCGTCATCGCCGGCTATGACGCCCCTTCTCCGGACGGCAAGACCCCGGAAGAGTACTACCAGCAAGAGCTTTCCATACTGATTAGCGCCGGCTATCCGCCCGCACTTAAGGGAGAGAATCCGGACAGGCTGGTTACCAGGAGATATTACGCATCAATAATCTTTCAGATCGCCAAGGAGACCGACCCGGCTTTCGCAACCCGTTACCGTGACTGCACTGATGAACAATGCAAAATAAACGCATTGGTGGATTCGGGATGGATGCACGTCAAAAGAGGAACCATCTACCGGGAAGAGATACTTTCCGTGTTGTGCTCGAAAGATATCCGCATCAGAAAAGCCGGTGCAGTCATCGAGATCGAGCCCGTACTCATCATGGGTGCTGAGCTCGAGGCACCGGCAAGCCCCATCTGATAAAAACAAATGATCGATGTCGCGTTCGTTGCGGCATCCTGCATTGCACTTTTAAAAACGGTCTTGAAACTCACTTGGTGAACCTCACGAGACCTCTCCAGTCTTTGCGAGCGCTTGACAACCGCCCCTGATATATGCCAGCTTTACAATACAACATCTTTGCGAGGCCGGCCTCGCCGTTTTAATAACGGCGGAATTAACCAATCTTTTTCGAGGGGAGGACAATTCATTGCCACACGCTTATGAGCTTCACAGTAACGTAGCGGGCCTGTTTTTTTACCAGTCGGAAAAAATGAGCGGAAAAAACTTTATGCACAGCAAGTACGAAAACGGACATGCCGCCCAAAACTGGCACAGCATGACCTGGAGCAAGACCGCAGAAGAGGTCCGGGGTCTTGGCCAGGGACTCATCGAGCTTGGTCTTTCGGAAGGCGACCGCGCCGCCATATTTTCCAATAACCGTCCCCGGTGGATTATCTCTGACCTTGCTATCACCGGCGCGGGGGGAGTTTCTGTTCCTATATATCCAACCAGCACCAACGATCAGCTTAAGTTCATCCTCCAGGACTCCGGCTCCCGGTTGGTCATGGTTGAAGATGAAAAGCTTCTCGAACAGGCACTTGAAGTCAAGCCGGAGACCGACCTGGAGTACATAGTAAGCCTTACCCCCCTGGAAGCCCCCCCCGAGCCTAGCGTTCTCAATTACGAAGAGGTGGTGGACAAGGGCAGGTCATCAGATTCCGCCAAAGCGGAGTTCGAAAAGAGAAAGGAGGGGCTCACCGGCGAGAGCGTGGGCGCCATCATCTATACCTCGGGGACCACGGGCGAGCCCAAGGGGGTAGTGCTCACCCAGTCGAACTTCATGTCCCAGATCGACCAGCTTCTTTCCGGGACCATAACCGGTGCGCTCCTGGAAAGGGGGATAGGGCTCATGAGCCTTTGTCATCTTCCTTTGTGCCACATTTACGGCCGGACCGCGGAGTACTTCGTGCAGATAGCCATGGGCGGACAGATGTACTTTGCGGAGAGCATCCGGAAGGTCCCCGAGAACCTCAGGGAGATAAGGCCACAGATGCTTATCACCATTCCCCGTCTCTACGAGAAGGTGTATGAAACGGTTCAGGTAAAGGCGGGCGAAATGAAGGGCCTGAGCAAAAGGCTCTACGACTGGGCCTTGCAGACGGGCTTCGAGGTTGTGGACCACATGAGCAACGGCAGGCGCATACCGCCACTGACCGCCATCAAGTTCTCCCTTGCGGGGACCCTGGTCTACAACCGCATCAAGAAAACGGCGGGCTTGGACCGCCTGGTGTTTGCTGCAAGCGGCGGGGGTGCACTGGCAGAAGAGACCAACCGTTTTTTCCGCGCCTTGAACATCCAGGTGGGGGAAGGATACGGTCTTACGGAAACAACCTCGGCAATCACCTGGAACAGCCTCGAGTTCCTCCAGCCGCCTCCTGACAAGTGGCTGTACCGTAAGGGGCTGGAATGGCTTATCGACACCATGGTGTTGATGCAGGGGCAGGGCAAGAACCCTTTCAGCCGGCCCATGGGCATGCTCAAGCTGATTGTGGCCACCAACACGGTGATACCCCTTCTGGTCATGAAGCCGGGCACAGTGGGCAGGCCCTGCAAGGACACCGAGATCGAGATAGCAGAGGACGGCGAAGTCCTGGCCCGAGGGCCGCAGATATTCCACCGCGACAAGGGGTACTTCAACCGTCCCGATTACACAGCGGAGTCCTTTACAGAGGACGGCTTCTTCATGACCGGAGACATCGGCGAATTCGACGAGGACGGGTTCTTAAAGATAACCGACCGCAAGAAAGAACTTCTGGTTACCGCGGGCGGAAAGAACGTGGCCCCCCATCCCATCGAACTGCAACTTACTCTCGATCCCTACATTGAGCAGGCATGCGTGGTGGGAGACAGAAAGAAGTTCCTCTCCGCCCTCATTGTGCCTCAGTTCGAGCTGCTTGAAAAAATCGCCCCCGAAAAGAACATCGGGTCCGCCTCCCAGGAAGAGCTGGTTCAAAATCCCGAGATTATAAACATGTACCAGGAAAAAGTCGACAACGTAAACCAGAAGCTGGCCCGCTATGAGCAGATAAAGACCTTCCAGCTTTTGCCCCGGTCCTTTTCCGAAGAAACAGGCGAGCTGACCCCCACCCAGAAGATGAAACGCAGGGTGATAGCGGACAAGTGGAAAGACGAAATCGACAAATGTTATAGCTGATGCCCGTCCTCTATGTTGGCGAGATGCAAGGGAGATTTTCGGGCAGGTGCGAACCTACGGCCTGGACTCCGGCCTAATAACGCGGCTTCTGCCTTGCGCGGAAGCGGTATATGGCGGGCGCGAGCGCGCCTTTTTTGCCGAAAAGTTTTTCAAAATGTTGCGGCGAACTGCGCAGCAAGGGCACGACACATTGCGCAGTGTTCTCGCTGAAACGGTCGACTATGACATGAGAGACCTCCCATGACTCCAGGTATTCAAGCGACTCGCGTGGAGAGGGGCTTGCCGGAGACCGCACCGCATTCCTGCCGGTTAATAAAGTTGTGTTCGAGGGCTTGTCACAGGCAATGACCGCGTCGGAGGGCAGCTCCTTTTCGGCGATCCGGTTCAAGACCAGGAACTCGCCTACCGCGAACATGTTGGAGGCCGTTTTATAGGCATAGAAGGTATCGGACCAGTCCACGACCGGTTCCTTGATCTCGTGGCCGTACATCATTACAGGCACGTCAGGATAGGGGTCTGGCTGGTGCTGGGCATAAACCACCCTGCCGGTCTGGTATGCATATAACAAAAAAAGCACCACGAACACGGCCGCAGGCAGAACCTCTCCCGCTTTTTTCAGGTATCCTCCCAGCCACTGCAAAGACCAATAGCCGAAAAGCAGAAAGAGCGGAAAGAGCGGATAGATAAACCGGAAGTCCACGAAAGTGGGCCACAACAGGATCATGACAATGTAGAACACCGCGTACAACAGGGGCACAAGCCGGCCCTCCCCCGCGCCTTTAACCGCACCCGCGACAATCAGGCCGAAGACTAAAACGCCCGCTAGAGCGCTCGCCGGCAAAAAGATGAAAAGCCGCTCCGTCATCTGGCCCAGGTAAAAGCCGATGTTGTCGAACACCCGGTCGGCATAGCCGGCCACGTCAAAGCCGTCTCCGGGATGGACCTTTGCCCACATCTCTTCAAAGTAGGTCGCCAGCGGAGTGGGGTTTAAAAAAACATAGGCGCTCCAGCAAAAAAATGCTGCGCCGAAAACCACGAGGGCAAGCGTCCACGCCGGCATGGCCGGTACCTTGCGCGTGCGAGTCGACGAAGCAAAGACCATGGCAAGGACTATGCCCGCAAAAAGAGCCAGGCCCGCAGTGCGCGTAAAATAGGAGACCACGGCCAGTGCAATAACCGCAGAGAACGTCCCTCCCTTGTCTTGTACCTTCCACCTCTCATACATCCACAGGCATAAGCCGGTAAACAGGAGGTAAGGAGTCTCCGACAACGTCCTGGTTACAAAGCTCACCGAGTAAGGATGGAATGCGAAGAGCACGGTGAGCGAAAGGGCTACGCGCCCGCCTGCTGCCTCCCGGAAATAAGCGTACCACGCAGCAGCGGACAGCGCGGCGAGCAAGGCCACAAACGCGCGTATCCACAGCATGTTAAGGCCGGTGATTGCTATGACCGGGGAGAGGAGAAGGGGGTAGAAAAAGGGGTACTTGGTATGGGGATATTCGCCCGGCATCACCGGGTCGGTATAGATGTCCCCTTGGGCAATGGACCGGCCGAGGAGCATGTAATAGGCGGTATCTCCGCTGTAGTCGCCAAGCCGGCCGGACACGGTGGACAGGTACAAACAGGCGATGGCCGCCAAGACCACTGCCGGCAAAGCGCGGGAGTCGACTACCTTTATTACAGCGTCTCGCATGGACTCTCCCGGCTTTTTAGAAAACCCTTTACGTGCCTTTTAATATCCAGTCGGGCTCGGCTGCCGGAAAAGCCTGTTTGAATTCGAGATGGTTCTTGCGCTCCCACTCGACCATGTGCTCGTGCATGCGCTTTACTCTTTTTTTGTAGCCGGGGTCGCCGGCCAGGTTCTTCATCTCCAGGGGATCGTCGTTTAAGTTATAGAGTTCGTGCTCGACCCGGTCAATGCCGGGGCTGAAGTAATAGGCGTACTTCCACTGTTTCTCGCGCAGTCCTCGCACGTGGGAGGGGTTGTCGTAGATAGAATGCTGGTCCTTGTCCTTTCCCACTGTAAAGTCGGACTCCCAGTCCACGTGATAGAGGACCTCGCTTCTGTCGGAGTCCTTGCCAGGGTCTCTGATCACTGGAGAGAGGTCTACGCCCGGCATGTAGATGTCCGGTTCAACGCCCGCGGCCGCCGCCAGCGTGGGCATGATGTCGATGCTTGCCGCCATTGCCGAGGTTGTTTGTCCCTCCGGTATCCGGCCCGGCCAGGCGAAGATGAGAGGAACATTCATGACTTCTTCGTAGGCGTAGTTGCCCTTTGCCCGGAGCCGGTGCGAGCCCGCCATCTCGCCGTGGTCGGAGGTAAACACCACCAGGGTGTTGTCCGCCTGGCCGGATTCCTCCAATGCGGCAAGGACCCTGCCGATCTGCTCGTCCACTATGTTTATGCAATAGGCGAAAAAGTCCAGGTAGCGACGCCACTGGTCAGGGTCGGTAACGTCCATGTTGCCGCCGACCTCGTTGTAGCGGCGCTGGAACTCGAGATGCACCGAGGGCTTTCCGGAGAGGTCGTCGGTCCAGTTTTCCGGCGGTGCGTCGTGGATGATGGGCTTGAGCTTCTGCTGCGGGTAGTAGCGCGGGTAGGCGCAGATGTCGTGGGGGTTTACCAGCGAGCAGACCAGAAACCACGGCTTTTTCGCGGCCGCGTTTTCCCGGAGCCAGTCGCAGGCCTGTCCGGTGTACATGGGGTCGAACAGGCGCCCGCAGTAAGGCGGCCCTCCAAAGAAGGCCTCGGGCGGGTTCCAGCCGGTAAAGCCGTAGTTGAGAAGGGGGTCTTTGTCATTGCGGTCGGCCCGCCTGGTCAGGTGCCACTTGCCGCGGTAGGGGGTGTGATAGCCGGCGTTCCCGAACACGTGGCCGAAGGTGGGAATGGCCGGGTCCAGGCTGGGCTGAAGCTCTCCTTCCACAAAGTCGCAGTTGGTGTACATCTTGTTCTGGGTGGTGTCCGTGCCCGTCATAATGCAGGCCCGGGATGGCGAGCAGGGGGATGCGCTTATAAATGCTTGTTCAAATGATACTCCCCTTGAGGCAAGCCGGTCGATGTTGGGGGTGATGCCCGGCCGGGTCCAGCGCGGCTTGCGCATCTGGTCGACCAGGATGAAAAGGATGTTGGGCCGCTCCGAGGCCATGGCCGCAGAGGTCCCCGTAAGCAGCGAAGCCCCGGCAGCGCCTGCTGCCGTGCTTTTCAGAAAATCCCTTCTTTGCATTTTCTTCTCCTTGTGCTCTTGTATTCTCCTGTTCACCTCTACTGTTGAGAACAGTGATTATTAATGCTAGCTTCCATATCTATAAGCTTCCGCTTTTATAATAGACTCAATGGGGGACGCATTTCAAGGGCGATCATTAATAAGGGGAGGTCGCTTTGGAAAAATTTGCACAGGAGGAGACCGCATGTCTGAAGGGGACACAAGGGTGGAGTTCTTCGCGCTGAGCACCTGCGGCTGGTGCAGGAAGACACGGGAGTGGCTTGACGAGCGGCGGGTGGATTACGAGCTGACTTACATGGACAAAATCGAAGGCGCCGAGAAGGATGCTGCCAAGGAGCGGGCTTTGCAGTTCACTTCCAAGCTGGCCTTTCCACTTATCGTGGTCAACGACGGTGAGGAGATAATCCAGGGCTATAAGCCGGAGCGCTTCAAGGAGGTCCTGGGATGAGCGAGGAGTCGGAGCTTAGGGAAAAAGCAGAAAAGCTCATGGACAAGCTCGACCGGGAGGCGGAGGCATCCGGTTATCATCTCAATCCCGACCGGGAGATGACGCTCATGCTCTGCGAGGGACTGGTACAAAACACGGAAAGATACGGCTACATGGGCTGTCCGTGCCGGCTTCTGGAAAGAGACCAGCAAAAAGACCTCGATATCATCTGTCCCTGCGATTACCGCGACCCCGATCTTAACGACTACGGCACTTGTTACTGCGCGCTGTACGTATCCGACGCTGTGGTCAAAGGGGACAAAGAAGCCGAACCCATCCCCGAGCGAAGACCTTCCGAACAAGAGAGGAAAGTGGAAAAGGAGAAAAGGCCCATGGAGAGCAAATCGGGCATACCGGTATGGCGCTGCCGCGTGTGCGGATACTTGTGCGCCCGCGACGAGCCTCCCGAGAAATGCCCGGTGTGCAAGGCGCGCAAAGAACGCTTTGAAGGGTTTGACCTGAGGGGGGCGTAGAAAGGATGCTCCTCATGAATATCCCGCTTTTTTTCTCAGGTGACCTGAATAATAAAGAGTCGGCATTATGAAGGTATTCCTGGTACGGCCCAACTCCATACTCCGCGCGACCACCTTTCCGCTGGGTATAGGCTTCGTGGCCGAGTCCGCCCGCCAGGCAGGGCATGAAGTTAAACTCCTCGATGCGCGGCTGCATCGGCTCTCCGCACAAGAGACAAAAGAACGTATCAAAAACGCGCGACCGGATGTGATCGGTATCTCCGCGATCCACTTCGAGAAGCAAGGGACGGTGGAGCTTGCAAAGGCGCTGGCCGGAGAAGTTCGAGCTCCCGTGGTGCTGGGGGGCCCGCTGGTGTCAACCTCGGGAATGGAGTTGGTCCAAGAAAACCTCATAAGCGCCGCAATTTACGGCGAAGGCGAGCTTTCATTCAACTCTTTTTTGGAAGAGACCGAACAAGGCGGAGATTACTCGCGGGTTCCGGCCCTTATCTACAAGGAAGGCGATGGGGTCCGGGAGAACCCGCCGGGTCCCTTTATCTCCGACCTGGACGGAAGCCCGCCGGCGTGGGACCTCATTGACCCGCACCTTTACTTCCGCACCTTCGGCAGGTCAACCCTGAACATGCTCCGCCGCTCGCCACGCAGCGTGAGCATCTTTACCAGCCGGGGATGCCCCTTCGGGTGCATTTACTGCCACAACACCTTCGGCAGGAAGTTCCGCGCCCGCTCGCCGGAGTCGGTGCTCGATGAGGTCAAGAAGCTCCGGCGCGACTATGACATAAAAGAGCTCGAGATAGTTGACGACGCCTTTAACGTGGACCTGGAGCGGGCCAAGCAGATTGCCGCGGGTCTTTGCAGGGAGACCCCCGGTCTTCACATCTCGTTCTCCAACGGTCTCCGCGCCGACCGGATGGACCGCGAGCTCATCGACCTTTTGCGACGCGCGGGGGTGTACCGGATCAACTATGCGGTAGAGACGGCCAGCCCCCGCCTCCAGAAGCTCATCAAGAAAAACCTTGACCTGGACAGGACCCGGGAGGCGATCAGCTATACGGCTTCTGCCGGCATCTTCTGTTTGGGCTACTTTATGCTGGGGTTTCCCACCGAGACGGAGGAAGAGATGGAGATGACCGTGGAGTACGGGCTCGGCTCCGACCTCCACGCCGCGGGCATATTTTACGTGACCCCCTTTCCGGGCACCGAGCTGGCCCGCTCATACCCGCTTCCGGAGGAGCTGAAGCCTGCCTTGGACAAGGTGGATTACACAAAAATGGAGGTCAACATGTCACCGGTGCCCGACGAGACGCTCAAGCGGATAAGCCGGCGCTTCTACCGCGAGTTCCATTTCTCGCCGGACCGGATGTGGCGAACCTTCCGGGTGGTGCCCAAGAACCTCCGCACCCTGTGGAGCGTGGCAGTGGTGGGCATCCTCAGCTTCCGCGACTTCGGCAACTTCTAAACATAAAAACGCCACGCCCTGGTTAAAGAGCTGCCTTTCTATTCCGGAACGCGCCGAAAGACAGCTACCCGGGGAATACCCCGGAGGTCTTTGCGCGCTTCCTCGAAAGAAAGCTCCGGGGGAGCGAACTCCTTGATCTTTTCCAACTGGCCTTCACCTATCTCGAACAGAAGCCATCCCCCACTCTTGATGTGGGGCGGAGATTCGCCAAGAAGCCTCTTTATTACGTCCAGCCCGTCCGGGCCGCCGTTCAACGCGCGGTAGGGCTCGTAGTCCCTGACCTCGGGCTCGAGGGTCGGTATCTCCTCGGTGGGGATGTAAGGAGGGTTCATGGTCACCATGTCGAAAGGTCCTTCGTCCTTTACCGGCTCGAACAGGTCTCCGCAGAAGTAGCATACCCGGTCGTCAAGCCCCAGCCTCTGTGCGTTCTCCACGAGGTTCTCGCCCGCCTTGGGATCAAGGTCTACCGCGCAGGCCCGCACCAGGGGAACGGCGTTCAGAATGGAGAGAATCACCGCCCCGCTGCCGCAGCCTATGTCGAGTATCTTGGACCGGCCTGCGGGAAGTCTCTTCAGCCGGTCCGCGGCAGCGTCCACCAGGAACTCGGTCTCCGGCCGGGAGATGAACACTCCGGGGTTTATGTAAACCTCGATCTCGTGGAAGGGCTTCTTGCCAAGGATATAAGCCACCGGCTCGCGGCGGCGGCGGCGGCGCACGTACTCCCGGAACCTCTCGATCTCGCTCTGGTGGGGAACGTCGTCGAACCTGAGATAGAGGTCAAGCCTGGAGCAGCCCAGGACCTCGGCCAGCAACAGCTCGGCGTCGAGCCGCGGCGTGTCTATGCCCTTTTGTACAAAGTCATTGGCGGTCCAGTCGAGAAGCTCTTTAATGGTCCATATGGATTGGGAAGCGCACATCTTAATTTCCCGGCTCTATGATCAAGCTCTATGCCGGGCTTACTGCCACACCTGGACCTGGAGGAGGAACAGGTCGTTTCTCTGCGCGCTGTACTTGGCGCCGTAAAGCGGCATAGTAGGGTCCTGGCCCGGGTCGCCCTCGTCAATGTAACGTCCCTCTTCCTCTTTGTGCACGTAGTTGCCGGACAGCTCGAGGTTCTCCAATATCCTCCAGTTAACGCCCACGGTGGTCCACCTGCCGTCGTCGTAGCGGCTTTGGGGAACCTGGACCCTGTCCACCAGGTTGGGGTCTATCTCTTCATACCGGGCCCACAAGGATACGTCGTTTAATATCCAGTAGCCTACGGTGACCTGCCACGACTCCCAGGAGAGGTCGGTGAACTCGCCGGCGGTGTCCATCTGCATGCGGGGAATCTGCGCCTGGGCATAGTCCGCGTAGAGCTCGAGGTTCGAGGTCACGTATGAACCGTACAGGTACCAGGCGGTGAGGTTGCGCTTGGCACCCTTGGCCACGCCGGGGTATTCCTGCTGGGACTCCTCGCCCCAGTAGGCCATGGACAAGGACAATCGGTCGTCAGGCTCGAAAGTCATGACCACGTTGGTGGCCTCGGCCACGTTCTCGTCGCCGTTGGCCAATTGGTTGGGCATCATGCCGTTATACATGCCGAAGTCCAGCTTCACCATGTAGGGGGTCTCCACGCAGAGGTTAAAGCCGGTCTGCTGCCAGGTGGACAGGTCCCGCGCGGGCGGGCGGTTGTCATCCGCAAACAGGTCGGGGTTCATGCGTGAGGCGTTGTTCAAAAGCGGGTACTGAATGAGGTCCAGGCTGTTGACCGGTCGGGGCATGTAGTTGGTGAACGGAGGAATGAACGTGCCCACCGTTACGGTGGTCCAGGGAATGGTGTCGGTGAAGGTAAGATATGCTTCGCGAACCCCGATGGCGCCGATCTCCCCGGGGTTGGGAAAGCCGGCCAGGCCGCCCTGGTTCCTCTCCGGGTTGTAACTGGCTGCGATCTCGATGTTGTAGTCGAGCTGATCGGACAAAACACCATGCAGACGAATGCCCGCAAAAGACGTGGTGAACTCGTCACGACCCTCCCACATGCTGTCGTCATCGCGGAAGGAAAAAGCATACACGAACTTGGCGTATCCGTTAATCTCGAGTGCGCCCGACGACGGCGTAACCTGCTGTCCCCATACCGGGGAAGACAGCGATATAACCATAAACAACGTGCATGATCCCCAAAACCGTTTCATGACCAACCTCCATAAAGCTACAGCTTATTCCCCCGGCATCCTCATGTCAAGGACGGAACAAACCGCTTCTCTTGCAGGCGTCTGAACTTTTAAGCTAAAATGCTTCCCGGATAATACAAGACCGCTCACCAAGGAGTTGCTCTGATGCCTGGCCATATGAGGAAGCCCCGTTTATGGAAGAACTGAGAGTGCTGTCCCCCACCGCCATCCTGGGCTATGGCTTTCCAGCCCGGTCTCTCGAGTCGGGAATGGCCGGGAACCCGCATGCCATAGCGGTCGATGCCGGCTCCACTGACCCGGGGCCTTACTTCCTGGGACTCGAGGGACCGGAGGGAATTAAAAGCCTCCAACGCTTTGCGCCTACCATGGACGCGGACCTCCGGCCGTTGCTCAAAGCAGCGGTCAACGCTCGGATCCCGCTGATTATCGGCTCGGCAGGAGGCGCCGGGGGGAACCTCCATCTTATGGGGATAGCGCTGCTTATAAAAAGGATCGCGGCTGAGGAAGGCCTCGAGTTCAAGATGGCCGTGATCCCCGCGGAGATCGAGCCTTCCCTGGTGAAGAGAAAGATCAGCGAAGGCAAGGTCGAGCCTCTCGGGCCGCTGCCGGCGCTTACCCCCTCTGACGTGGACCGGTCAGTGCGGATAGTCGCCCAGATGGGGGTCGAGCCCTTTATAACCGCACTTGAAAAAGGGGCCACGGTCATCGTGGCAGGCAGGGCCAGCGATCCCGCCATGTTCGCGGCACTGCCGGTCTGCAAGGGATACGACAAGGGGCTGTCCCTTCACATGGGCAAGGTCCTCGAATGCGGGGCCATCGCAGCGGAACCCGGCAGCGGCAGTGACGTGCTGCTGGGGACCATCCGCGATGACCACTTCCTCGTAGAACCCATGAACCCGGAGCGGCGCTGCACTACCGCTTGTGTGGCTGCACACAGCATGTACGAGTCATCCGACCCGTGGAGACTCCACGAACCCGGCGGCGTGGTCGAGCTTTTTGAAGTCGAGTTCGTCCAAAAGACCGAGCGGTCCGTGCAGGTCTCCGGAAGCAGGTTCATAAAGGACGATGTCTATCGAGTCAAGCTCGAGGGCGCCGAGTTCATGGGATACCGGACCATCTCCATCGGCGGGATGAGGGACCCTTCGGGCATATCCCGGCTGGACGAGATGACGAGCGCGGCGCGGGAGCGGGCAGCAGAGCAGTTCAAGGACGCGGAGCGCTCGGATTGGGAGATATACTTCCGGGTCTACGGCAGGGACGGGGTCATGGGCGGTCTCGAGCCTGACAAGACCGCTGCGCGCGAGGTCGGTCTTCTGATCGAGGTTGTTGCCGCAAGCGAGGAGCTTTCCGCTGCGCTTTGCCTTTTCGTGCATTCTCACATTCTCCATTACGGCTATCCCGGCAGGGTGTCTACCGCGGGCAACCTGGCCTTCCCGTTCTCTCCGCAGGACCTTCCCGCGGGTCCGGTGCACCGGTTCAATATCTATCACCTTATGGATGTTGACGATCCGATGGAACATTTCCCCGTCCGGATATTGGAGGTCCCGGAATGAGCGAAAAGGTAAAACTTTCCGACCTGGCCGGAGTGGTGCGCAGCAAGGCCGCAGGACCTTTTGTGCTGACCCTGGACGTGTTCTTCAACGACGGCCGGACCTTTCAGCGGGTCAGGGACTCCGGCGAAATATGCCCGGAGATTATCGCGCGGCTTTATGGCATCGAAGTCGGCGAGGTTCTCGAGGTCACGTTCTTCGATCCCGCTCATGCCCTTAAGATATCCATAAAGCGGGGGGTGAGCGCGGCAGCTCCGGGAGACACCGACGTATACGGCGCACAGCAGCACGTGCCCCTTTTGGACCTCGAGCTGTCAGACCCCCGCGGTTAAGCTTGCCTGCATCGGTCTTTTCAGCATCTTCTCTTGTAAAAACCGACCATATGGGCGTGGGCCGGTTGACTGCGCGCCAAGGTGGTGTTACTTTATAGCTCATACTTACCACGATTTCGCCGTTCCAGCGAACTCCGCAGGTTTTATGTCCATGGAAAGCAGTGATTATCGCAAGTTAAAAAAACATGCCCGGCAAGACCTGGAGGAGCTGCGTTTTATACTTAAAAAGGCGCGCAAGAAGAGAGGCAAAGACGATGAAATCCTGGAGAAGGCCCGCGTCCGGCGGGACGCTTTAAAAACGGCGCTCGCCACCGGAGATTACTGGTCCGTCTATTACGCCAGGCGCGACCTCTCCGATTACCTGGAAGCCTATCTGCCCCCTTTGAAAGCCACGCCGGTCCTGGATACGCTAAAGGCCCTTATGATCGCACTGGCGGTCGCTCTGCTCATCCGCTGGGCGTTTGTCGAGCCGTTCCGGATTCCCAGCGGCTCCATGATCCCCACCCTGCTGGTGGGAGACCAACTCATAGTGAACAAGATGGCCTTTGGTCTCAGCATTTATATCCCCTACATAGACCCGGACATGGACGACCGGGAGTTCCTCGAAAAGGTCCGCGAGAACGGGGGCTTCCCGGTATGGACCCATAACCTCTTCGGACACCGGGTTTACTGGGCGAGCTATAAGATATGGGAAAGACGTCTGCCCGAGAGGGGAGAAGTGGTGGTCTTCAGGTTCCCGGACAATGCGGGCGAGGATTACATAAAGCGTGTAATCGGACTTCCCGACGATACCGTGGAAATACGGGAAGGAAAGCTATACATAAACGGCGAGCCTCAGACTAAAAAACGCATCACCGCCTATAACGGGCCCGCCGGCCATACCGCCTGCGACAACTACGACCTGTTCCGCGAGAAGCTCATGAACGGCAGCGAAGCACACGCCCATCTTCTCATCCATTGCCGGGACAACGTCTACCAGTCCATGTACAAAGACTACGGGCCGCGCAAGGTCCCTGAAGGCCATATCTTTGTCATGGGGGACAACCGGGACGACTCCTATGACAGCAGAGCCTGGGGCATGGTGCCCCTGGTCCACCTTAAAGGCTCGGCCTTGTTCATTCACCTGCCCTTGAACCCGGATGAACACTATCTGCCCCGCTGGGAAAGGTTCTTTAAATGGATACACTAGAAGAACGCGAAACAGCCATAAAGCCGGACACCGAATGGACGGACGAGGAGATCGTGCTCTCCGACATGACCCCCGACACCGTGTTCGTGTTCGACCGGATGACCCGAGAAACAATTAAAGCAGTGGACCCGCGGCCCGGCGAACTCGTCCTGGACGTGGCCTGCGGCAGGGCTATCGACGCCCGCTCACTTGCCGGGCGAGGAGCCTCCATGGTAGGCATCGAGGCATCTGATACCATGATCGAAAAGGCGTTCGAGCTGCTCGGTCCCGACGCCGGAGTTGTAAAGCTCATCCGTTGCCTTGCCGAGAACCTGCCCTTCCCGGACGATACCTTCGACAAGGTCGTCACCAAGGGCGCAATGGACCACTTTGCGGACATCGAAAAAAGCATGGCCGAGATGGCAAGAGTGACCAGACCGGAAGGGAAGGTCATCATCGCCATTGCCAACTTCGAGAGCATGACCTGCCGGTTGGGAAAGCTCTATGGAGCCGCCCGAAAAAAAATCACCGGCAAAGAAGCGGGTGGAGAGACCTTCTGGGAGCCCCCCCACGACCACAACTTCAAGTTCGACCTTCCCCTGTTGCAACGGCTTATGGGAGAGCACTGCCGGATCGAGTCCATGCTGGGAGTCAGCATGCTGTGGGGATTTCCCAAGTGGGGAAAGCTGACCCAAAAAATGCCCGCAAAAATGTCCGGCATTACCCTGAAGTCTCTCGACCGACTCGCCAAGGCCGCGCCCACCCTGGCGGACGTACTGGTGGCAACGGGAACACCGAGGAAGTAGGGACAGTTACCCTTGATGCCCTCGTAAAAAGTCAAAATAAGCCTGTTAGAGCTCTGAAAGAGCGACGTTCTATAGCCCAGGGATAGTGCTCTGTCACTCGAAAAAAGGGGAACAGGGCCGACGAAAGTCGCGACTGAAGTCGCTCGCACGCTATGCGACGCTATGCGTCATTTTAATCTTGACAAGCTGGTGTCTTATCAAAAGCTTTTCAGGGAATAGAGAACAGCTTTTTGGGGAATAGAAAATAATCGTGCGAGCGGCTGATACCGCGATCTGCATTGGATCCGTTCCCCTTTTTTCGAGTGACAAAGCACCAGTGTTTGTTCTCAATTGTTCATGTCGCTTACAAAAAGCAGTCCTTTTGTGCGAGCGACGAAAGTCGCTCGCACGCTATGCGTCATTTTAATCTTGACAAGCTGGTGTCCTGTCAAATGCTTCTCGGGGGATAAAAGAGAATCGTGCGAGCGGCTGATACCGCGATTTTCGTCGCTCGCACTAAAAATTTTTTCTTGGAGACGACAAAAAACGCTTGACAGGGCACCAGTTGATTTTACGTCCCGCGATCCTGGCTGAAATGACTTTTTACGAAGACATCAGCTTTTACGAGGTTTAAAAACGGGGGAACTCCACCGGGTCTTTGTCTTGCAACCGAGAGCACGCTGACTTAAACTCGGTTATAACAAGCCCTGCGCGAGGAACTGTAAATGCTTTATTCAATCTACATGTGGTCGGTTATTGTTTTGGCGGTGTTTTTTTTCGGCAATGTTTTCCTGGTGTTTTCTCTTATTATCCCCATCGCCAGGAAGGGACCCGTTTATAAGCTGATCACAAGCGGCTGGGGCCGGACCATCGTGTTCCTGTCAGGGATCAACGTCCGCCTGCAAGGACGGGAGCATGTCTCCCGCGATCTTAACTACATCTATATCAGTAACCACCAGAGCTACTTCGACGTGATCAGCCTGATCGCGTTCCTTCCCCATCCGATCCGGTTCGTGGCCAAGAAGGAGCTTCTTTATCTGCCGGTGTTCGGACAGGCGTTGTGGTCGGGAGGCCACGTCATCGTTGACCGTGGCAAGGGCGAGAAATCGCGCCGGAGCATGGAAAAGGCCGCCCGCAAGGTCAGCCGGGGCACTCCCATCCTGGTGTTTGCGGAAGGGACCCGCAGCGCTGACCACCGACTTGGCGATTATAAAAAGGGCGGCTTCATACTGGCGGTTGATTCGGGGGTCCCCCTGGTGCCGGTGAGCGTGTCCGGCACTGCGCCGATCATGCCCAAGGGAGGATACCGCTTAAAAAAGAGCGAAGTGACCATTACCATAGGAGAGCCCGTTCCCACCGAGGGTCTGGGACGCGACGACATTGACCGGCTCATGGAGCGAGTGCGGGCGGCCATGATCCGGAACTTTCCAATGGATTCCCCTGAATACGAGGTGAACAAAAATGATCCCGTACTTGAAAACGTGTCCGACAAGGCGGATCAAGGATGAAACCGGCTCTATGCCTAATCCCGGAAAAAAGTCGTAAAGGCGACAAAAAGAGATGATAGACGGAAAAACTACGGTTTGTTGTATTATTGGAGACCCGGTCGAGCACTCGTTCTCGCCGGTCATGCACAACGCGGCCTATGCGGAGACGGGCCTGAACTGGGTTTACGTGGCCTTTCCGGTAAAGGACGTGCCCGCAGCCGTCGCCGGTATGCGGGCGCTGAACATCCGCGGCTCGTCGGTGACCATTCCCCACAAGGTCGCGGTCATGGACTGCCTGGACGAGCTCGACCCGGTCGCGGAATGGATAGGCTCGGTCAACACCATTGTAAACGACGACGGCGTGTTAAAGGGCCTGAACACGGACGGCGCCGGGGCCATGAAGGCCCTGCAGGACGCGGGTGCTCCGCTTTCCGACAGCCGGGTTCTTATTCTGGGCTCGGGCGGGGGAGCGCGCGCGATAGCTTTTACACTTGCTGCCCGCGGGGGCGTCCGTTCGCTATCGTTTCTGGGGGTGGTGGAGGACGAGCTTTCCCGGCTCTCGGACGAGGTCTCGGCAAAGACCGGTATTACGACCGAGTGGGACATGATGGGCGAAGATCGGCTCAAGTCTGCTATTGGTTCCTCCGACCTGGTTATTCATTGCACTCCGGTGGGCATGCACCCCAAGGAAGAACAAAGCGTTGTCCCCGCCGGGTTGTGGCCGGAAGGGCTTTGGGTTATGGACATAGTGTATAACCCGCGCGAGACCAGGCTCCTTTCCGAAGCAAAGGCGGCAGGGTGCAACGTGGTCTACGGACTTGCGATGCTTCTCAATCAGGGGCTGCTCCAGTTCGAGGCCTGGACCGGCAAAGAGGCGCCCGTCGAGATCATGCGCGATGCCCTGGAGAGGGGACTGAACAGATAGTCTTGCAAAGCCGGCCGGCCGTACTTAACTTGTAAATACGACCATGAAGACAGCGATCATAGGCGGCGGCAAAGGCGCCCGCGATATTCTCGAGCTTGCGCTGGAAGGGCGGCTCCAGACCGTAAGCATGGAGATCATGTGCGTGGTGGACAAGGACCCGGAAGCTCCGGGAGCGGCTTACGCGCGCGAGCACAAGATACCCACCCTTTCCGACCTGGAAACCGCGGTGCGTCTTCCCGGCCTGGACTTGATCCTCGAGGTCACCGGCAAGGACGAGGTCCTCGAGACGATCTACCAGCTTGTGCCGCCCGGCGTCCGCGTCATGGACCACGTGCTGGCCCGCGTTTTCTGGGACGTGGAACAGGCAGAAGCCCGCCTTCGCGAAGAGTTGGCCAAAAGCCGCGAGCTGGAAAAACAGATGGCCCGCGACAGGCGCGAGCTCCAGGAGATCATCAACGCCATCCCCGACATGGTGCTGGTGATAAACCGGGACCGCCGCATTGAAAGGGTGAACGCCCGGTTCGAGGAGATGACGGGCATCAAGAGGGAAGAGGCACTTGGCAAGCCGTGCGCGGACATCTACTGCAAGATGTCGGAAGAGGATCTCTCCAGTGACGGGGTATGTCCGTTCCGCGACGTTATGAATAGCGGCCATGCGGTGTCCATGATCAGGTATTACCCGGAAAGCGAGACCGAGGAAGAGAGCTATCACGAGGTTACCGCCAACCCGGTCCGCGACGAGAACGGCGAGATCATCCGGGTCATCAAGACCTCCCGGCCCATAACCGAGCAAGTGCGGTTGAAGCGGGAGACGGAAGAGCGCGAGTTCCGGTTCCGGCAGTTCATGGACGCGGCCTATGACCTGATCGTCATGAAGGACGCGGGAGGAAGGTATTTGTACATTAACCAGCAGGCGGCGAACCTTTTGGGCAAGTCTCCCGAGGACTTCGAGGGAAGGACCGACCCCGAGGTCCTGCCGGCGCGTCTGGCCAGGCGGCTCATGGAGCAGGACCGCGAGGTGCTCCGGGAGCGCCGGCACCTGTATCGCCAGGAAAAGCTCACCGTTGCCGGAAAGCGCTACGTGCTGGACACGGTGCGTTTCCCGCTTTTCAACTACAAGGACGACGTGATCGGTGTGGCCAGTATCTCCCGCGACGTGACCCAGCACAAGCGGCTCGAGCGCGAGCTGGTCGAGTCGGAGCGACTGGCCGCGGTGGGCAAGCTGGCCGCAGGCGTGGCCCACGAGATCAACAACCCGCTGACCGGCATCCTCACTTTTACGGAGAGCCTGCTCATGGACACCGGCCCCGACGACCCGGTGAAAGAGGACTACGAGGTCATCATGCGGGAGACCATGCGCTGCCGGCAGATAGTGCGGGACCTTTTGGACTACGCCCGCATGGAAAAGCCGAAGCGGGAGTACTCGGACTTAAACCGGATCATCGAGCGGGCGGTAAACATCGTTTACAAGCAGGCGGAGTTCCATGACATCCGTTTCAACTACGAGCTTGATCCCGGTCTTCCCCAGGCGCTGGTGGACCCCAGCCAGATACAACAGGCCATCCTTAACCTGGTCATCAACGCCAAGGACGCCATGAACAAGACGGGGACCATCACCCTGGCGAGCCGGAGCATTGACTCGGGGGGGAGCGCTCTCATCGAGGTCCGGGACGAAGGGCAGGGCATTCCCCGGGAGAAGATGAAGGAGATATTCGAGCCTTTTTATACCACCAAGGGAACGGAAGGCAACGGCCTGGGTCTTCCGGTGGTGATGAGCATAATCGAGCAGCACGGAGGCGAGGTCAACATAGATTCCGAGGTCGGCAAAGGCACGTCTTTCAAGTTTACCATACCGGCGAAGTCCGCCGAGGCCATGGAGGAGACCGAATGAATGACAAGCCCAAGGTACTGGTAGTTGACGACGAGGAGATCGTGTGCGCCAGCGTGCGGAGGATTCTGTCCAAGCGCGACATCGACGTTGACACCGCCATGAAGGCGGACGAGGCTTTGGAGAAGCTGGACAAGGAGCATTTCAACCTGGTGGTCATGGACCTGATGATGCCGGAGATGAACGGGATCGAGCTCATGCACGCCATCCGCAAGAAGGACATGGACGTTCCCTTCTTAATGATTACCGGATACCCCACCATCAAGACGGCCATGCAGGCGCTCCGGCTGGGGGCCATAGATTATATCCCCAAGCCGTTTACCAGGCATGAGCTGCTCGGACCGGTAAACCGGGCGCTCCGGAGGGGAGAGGCCCAGTCGGAGGCGGAGAAGGAAAAAGCCGAACCAGCGGGGCAGGCTGCCGCACTGCCGGGCACCGGCTTCTTCCTGCCCGAGCACGCATGGGCGGTGTACGAGCAGGAGGGGACCATCATAATCGGGATCGAGCAGTCCTTCCTCGATGCCGCGGGCAACGTGCAGTCAATCGAAGTGCCCCCGGCAAACGAGATGGTCGAGCAGGGATATCCCACTATAAAGCTTACCACCGACGACGGCGCCCGGCACAGCGTATTCTCGCCCTTCTCCGGCAGGGTCATCGAGACCAACCAGGAGGTTATGGACAATCCTTCAGCGGTATCGTCATCGGACTGGATCATCCGCATCATTCCCTCGAGCCTCAAAGCGGAGATGGCCATGCTGGTGAAAAAGGAAGGCTCCTGAATCATGCTGATATAATTTTCTTGAGCCCGGCAGGCGTGAAAAGATGTGAGGCATGTTTATGGAGGAGTTTAATAAGTGCTGATTAAATAAAGGTATAATCGCTATGCTCGAGATACCATAATTCGGATGATCCGGGTTTTTTACTGTTACGAGGGGGAAGTCAAAGCTCGATTTGACTGTTTATATGCTGTTTGCTCAAGGTCAATTCTGAAGTAGCTTACCCCTCTAAAAGGTCTAACATTCACGTTGCTGCCGACCTTTTTTTATGGCGTTGCCGTGCTCTGTAGAAACGGTAAGTTTGACACCGACTGGTTAGATGGACAAGATATTAACCGAGGGGGATTCGGTTTTATCTTTTAGTAACCGTTCATTATTCAAGGAGTGTTGGAAATGTCTGACGATATCGAAAAGATCAGGAAAGCCAAAGAAGAGTGGGATGAAGACGTAAAGAAGAAACTGGAGAAGCGGCCGGAGCGCAAGTCCGAGTTTACGAACAGCTCCGGCATTCCGCTGGACCGGACCTATACTCCGCTTGACGTGGAGGACCTGGATTACCTTTCCGACCTGGGCTTTCCGGGCGAGTACCCCTATACGCGTGGAGTGCAGCCCACCATGTACCGGGGCAGGTTGTGGACCATGCGCCAGTACGCCGGCTTCGGGTCCGCGGAAGAGACCAACCAGCGGTATCACTACCTGTTAAACCAGGGACAGACGGGCCTCTCCGTGGCCTTTGATCTTCCCACCCAGATCGGGTACGACTCCGACCATCCCCTGGCGCAAGGGGAAGTGGGAAAGGTAGGCGTGTGCATAGACTCCATCCGCGACATGCAGACCCTGTTTAATGAGATACCGCTGGAGAAGGTGACCACGTCCATGACCATCAACGCGCCCGCAGCGGTGCTGCTGGCCATGTATATAGTGGTGGCCGAGCAGCAGGGACTCTCCCGCGACCAGTTGGGTGGTACCATCCAGAACGATATCCTCAAGGAGTACTCCTCGCGGGGGACCTACATCTTCCCGCCCGCGCCCTCCATGCGGATCATCACCGACATCTTCGACTTCTGCACCCGGGAGGTCCCCAAGTGGAACAGCATCTCCATATCCGGCTATCATATGAGGGAGGCCGGCGCCACTGCTGTCCAGGAGGTCGCGTTTACCCTGGCCAACGGCATCGCCTATGTTAACGCGGCGCTGGACGCGGGCATGGACGTGGACAAGTTCGCGGGCAGGCTGTCATTCTTCTTTAACGCGCATCTCGACTTTATCGAAGAGATAGCCAAGTTCCGCGCCGCCCGCCGGCTGTGGGCCCGGATCATGAAAGAAAGGTTCCAGGCACAAAACCCCCGGAGCTGGATGCTCCGCTTTCACACCCAGACGGCAGGGGTCTCCCTGACAGCAGTCCAGCCCATGAACAACATCATGCGGGTGGCCTTCCAGGCCCTGTCCGCGGTGCTGGGCGGGACACAGTCGCTGCACACCAACTCCTATGACGAGGCACTGGCGCTGCCTTCCGAGCAGTCGGTAAAGGTGGCCCTCCGGACGCAGCAGGTCATCGCGCACGAAATAGGCGTGGCTGACGTGGCAGACCCCTTTGCAGGGTCCTACTACCTGGAGAGCCTCACCGAAGAGATCGAGAAGCAGGCCCGGGAGTACATCGAGAAGATAGACGACATGGGCGGCTCAGTGAAAGCTGTCGAGCGGGGATTCATCCAGCGCGAGATCGAGGACAGCGCCTACAAGTCGCAAAAAGAGATCGAGAGCGGGGACAAGACCGTGGTGGGCCTGAACAAGTTCCAGGAGGAAGAGGACCAGCCGGTGGACCTGCTCAAGCTGGACCCCGAGCTTATGAAAGCGCAGATGAATAAGCTCGAAAAGTTAAAGGCAGAACGCGACGCGGACAAGGTAGCCCAAACCCTGGCAGACCTGAAACAAGCCGCGCAGGGCGCGGACAACATCATGCCGCCGCTGATCGAAGCCGTCCGAGCGGAAGCAACCCTCGGAGAAGTCTGCGACGTCCTCCGCGAAGTCTTCGGGGAGTACACCGCGGGAGGATGATTCTTTAACGCAACGACGCTAAGACGCAACGGTTTACGGTTTATTAAATGAACGAAAATGAAATAAGCCTGATCGTCGTCCAGTCTGCGCTTGAAATTCACCAGAGCTTGGGCCGGGTTTGCTGGAGTCGGTTTACGAGGAATGATTGTGCAGGGGGTTTTCCCTTAAAAAGGCGAGTTTCAAAAGACAACAAGCTATACCGGTTGAGTACAAGGGAATTAAGTTGGATTGCGGTTTCAGGGCTGATATCGTAGTCAATGATCTGGTAATAATTGAAGTGAAAGCAGTAGAAGCGGTTCTGCCGATACATAAAGCCCAGCTCTTAACTTACTTGAAGATCACTGGGTTAAAGCTGGGACTGCTTATCAATTTTAACAGCAAGATAATTAAAGAGGGTATCACCGCGTAGCAAATAAATTGTCCGAAAAGTAGTTAGTGCTTGTTGCGAAACTCCGTTTTGGATTGCGAAAGCTTGCTTTCGCTTTCATAAGTTCCGGCTTGCCGGAACTTACCAAAAGGCGTCTCGTAAACTGTGAGCCTCTTGTGGAGCGCATTTCCGGAAAGCTTGCTTCCCGGCGGAGAAAGCGGACAGCTTGCTGCCGCACTCCAGAACAGCGCCGCAAAAGTAAATTAAACCTCCGTTTCGCATCGGGCACTAGTTATCTTTTAATATCGTTGCGTCGTTGTGTCGTAGCGTTTCATAAACACCTGTTCCATAGAAAGGAGTCGGAGATGGGTTCTAAGATACGCGTTGTGGTGGCCAAGCCCGGCCTGGACGGTCATGACCGGGGGGCCAAAGTGATCGCCCGCGCTTTGCGCGACGCGGGCATGGAGGTTATCTATACCGGCCTCCGTCAGACACCCGAGCAGGTGGTGTCCGCGGTGCTCCAGGAGGACGCTGACGTGCTCGGACTGTCCATACTCTCCGGAGCGCATGACTTCCTGTTTCCCAAGGTCATGGAGCTTTTAAAATCCGAAGGCATGGAGCACGTGATCGTGCTGGCAGGCGGCATCTTCCCGCCCGAGGACCTGCCCAGGCTGAATGAGATGGGAATCAAGGGTGTGTTCGGGCCCGGCGCGGACACCGAAGAGGTCGTAAGTTTTATAAAAGACAACGTAAACAAGAACTGAAGACTCACAAACGGAAAGGAGTTTTTCCATGAAGTTGACCAGGGTGGATCATATCGGCATAGCTGTTCCCGAGCTCGCCAAGGCCCTCGAGTTCTATGAGGGAGTGTTGGGTCTCAAGTCCGCGGACACCGAGGTGGTGGAGGAGCAGAAGGTAAAGACCGCGTTCCTTCCCCTGGGCGATTCCGAGATCGAGCTTCTCGAGTCCACCGACCCCGAAGGTCCCATCGCCAAGTTCATCGAGAAAAAGGGGGCGGGAATCCAACACATCGCGCTCCGGGTGGACGACATTGACGCCGCGGTTGCCGAGCTCAAACAAGCGGGAGTGAAGCTGATCGACGAGGAGCCGCGCTACGGCGCGGGGGGCGCCCGCATAGCTTTTCTTCATCCCAAGGCCACCGGCGGCGTACTTCTCGAACTTTGCCAGCGCGAGGACTGAGGGGAGGTTTGAATTGAACATTCACGAGTTCCAGGCCAAGCAGGTAATGGAGTACTTCGAGATACCCGTTCCCAGGGGCAGCATGACCGAGTCGGTGCGCGGCGCGGAGATACTGGCCGAAAAGATTTTCGAAGACCCGGAGAAGTCCGACACCGTAGTTTTAAAGGCCCAGGTCCACGCCGGCGGCAGGGGCAAGGCAGGCGGCATCAAGCTCGTTAAAAGCGCTGTCGAGGCTCGCCAGGCAGCGGAAGAGCTGCTCGGCATGACCCTCATAAGCCCCCAGACCGGCCCGCAGGGAAAAGAGGTCAAGAAGATACTGGTGGAGGAAGGCACGGACATTGACCGCGAACTCTACATCTCCGTCATTCTCGATCGCAGCTCAGCCATGCCCGCGATAGTGGCGTCTGCTGCAGGAGGGGTCGAGATAGAAGAGGTTGCGAAAGAGACGCCCGAGAAGATATTGACGGAAAGGATCGACCCTGTGCTGGGGCTTCGCGACTTTCAACTGCGCCGCTTAAACAAGATTATGGGACTGTCCGGGAATACGGCAAAGCAAGGCGCGGGCCTTTTTTTGAACCTGTTTCATCTTTTCATGGAGATGGACTTGAGACTTGTCGAGATAAACCCGCTGGTCGTCACCACGAGCGGCAACCTCGTGGCACTCGATGCCAAGCTGGACTTCGAGGACAGCGCCCTCTACAGACATCCCGACATCGAGAGCCTGCGCGACCGTGACGAGGAGGACCCCCTTGAAGTGGATGCTTCCGGGTACAACCTCAACTACATCAAGCTCGACGGCAACGTGGGCTGCATGGTAAACGGCGCCGGCCTGGCAATGGCCACCATGGACCTTATTCAGACCGCGGGTCTCATGCCGGCCAATTTCCTGGACGTGGGCGGCGGAGCCGACCAGGAGATGATCGAAAACGCATTCCGAATCCTCACATCCGACCCCAACGTGAAAGGCGTGCTCATCAACATCTTTGGAGGAATACTACGCTGCGACGTGCTGGCCCGCGGGATAGTGGAGGCCGGCAAGAAACTCGATCTCGCCATGCCCATGGTCATCCGGCTGGAGGGCACGAACAAGCAGGAGGGACAAAGCATACTCTCGGAAAGCGGCATGAACTTCACGGTAGCAGAGGACTTCCAGGATGCAGCGACCAAGCTCGGCGAAGTCATGAAGGGGGCTGCCTGATCAATCCTTGTGATGCTCGCTGTTGTGTATAAATGCTCGCTGTTTCTTCCTGATGTTCTCGGCAATCGCCTTGCCGAACTCCGAGCATTTGAGCTTCCGGGCCCCTTTCAGTTGCCGGTGGAGATCATAGGTCACGGTTTTTTGCTTTATGGTCTTTTCAAGTCCCTGGTGAATGAGGCGCGAGACCTGTTCCCACCCCATGTGTTCGAACATCATGGCCCCCGATAGTATCATGGAGCCCGGGTTTACCACGTCCTGGTCGGCGTACTTGGGCGCAGTGCCGTGGGTGGCCTCGAACAGGGCGGCGCCGTCGCCGATGTTGGCGCCGGGAGCCATGCCCAGCCCCCCCACCTGGGCGGCGAGAGCGTCGGATAGGTAGTCACCGTTGAGGTTGGGGGTCGCGATAACGCTGTACTCCAACGGCCGGAGCAGCACTTGCTGGAACATGGCGTCCGCTATCCGGTCCTTGATGACCACCTTGCCCCCCGGAGGCTTCCCTCCGTGTCTCTCCCAAAGCTCGTCCTCAGTGAGGGTCGAGTCATTGAACTCGTCTCGTGCAAGCTCATAGCCCCAGTCGCGGAAAGCGCCTTCCGTGAACTTCATGATGTTGCCCTTGTGGACCAGGGTCACGCTGGGAAGGCCCCGATCCACGGCATAAGTTATGGCCTTCCGGATAAGGTTCTTCGAGTTGGTCTCGCTAACCGGCTTTACGCCGATACCCGCGTCACCGGGTATGGAGGTCTGAAGGTTCCTGTTAAGATACTCCCTGACCTTGCCGGCACCATCGGAGCCCGCGGCCCACTCGATACCCGCGTATACGTCTTCCATGTTCTCCCGGAAAACCACCATGTCCACCCGGCTGGGGGCCTTAACCGGAGACGGCACTCCTCGAACCCAGCGAACCGGGCGCACGCACGCATAGAGCTCGAGCCTCTGCCGCAGAGTCACGTTAAGGCTGCGGATACCTCCGCCCACCGGAGTAGTCAGCGGACCCTTGATGGCGACCAGGTGGGAAGCGATGGACTCGATCGTCGACTCCGGAAGCCACTCACCCGTCTCTTGATAAGAGTTCTCACCCGCGGGTATCTCTTTCCATGCAACCTTCTTCCGGCCGACGAACGCGGTCTCTACCGCGGCATCAAAAACAAGCTGCGAAGCCTTCCAGATATCAGGGCCGGTGCCGTCTCCACGGATGAAAGGAATAACCGGCCGGTCAGGGACCAGCCATGCACCGTCTTTGAACTCGATCTTTTCGCCTTTACCCGCCATGAATATGAAATCTCCTTTCGCGCTCTCTTTTTTAAGCCATTTTTAAAAAGCCATGACTTGAAATAGTAACACGCGAAAACAAGACTATCTACTGCGCTGTCAAGCGTTTTTCGTTGCCTCCAAGAAAAATGATTTTTGTGCGAGCGGCTGATACCGCGATTTTCGTCGGCCCTGTTCCCCTTTTCTCGAGTGACAAAGCACTAGGTACGAGGCATAAAAAGACCGATTTCGGACTTTTTACATGAGCATCACTACTCGCTTCCAACAGAAATCTTTTTCCGCGATCAGCAAAAAACACTTGACAGAACACGGGTGTCTTGTCAAATTTACACTGGCGCATAGTGTGCGAGCGACTGATATCGCGACTAAAAGTCGCTCGCACGAAGAAAATCTGTCTTGTAAACGACGAAAAACGCTTGGCCGGGGACCGCGGGCGTCCCGCCCGCTTTTATCTGCGGCCGAGACGGCCGCGTTCCCAGCTTGAAAATCGGTGCAATTCTCGAAAACCCCCTTTCATGTCGCAGGTTTTTCCGTTGACGTTTTCTAGGAAAGTATATATACTTATGTTATGGCGGGAAGGCTGGAAACAACCGACAGGGGGAAGGAAATCCTCGGCCGAATCAGGAAGGTTCCGGTTCCGAATCGACTCCTCCTGACCATGACGTCCCCGTTCCAGGCCGAATCCCCCATGAAAACGACTTGCCTTCAAACCCGCCCCCAAGACGGTATGGCACCTCTCTACTCTGGTGCCTGTTGCGAAACGGAGGTTTTATTTACTTTTGCGGCGCTGTTTAGAAGTGCAGCAGCAAGCTGTCCGCTTTTTCCGCCGGGAAGCAAGCTTGTCGGAAATGCACTCCACAAGAGGCTTGCAGTTTACGATGCGTCTTTTTGTAAGTTCCGGCAAGCCGGAACTTATGAGTGCGAAAGCAAACTTTCGCACTCATAAAAACCTCGACAGTCACAAGTTCATCTCATGCCGCCTTTTCCGACCCTACCACTTTT
>CAYQTK010000022.1:0-34481 GCA_964420375.1 uncultured bacterium | reverse complement strand
TGAAAACAGATTGTTTTTTATCTAAGCTAACCTTAGCCTCACCTGACGCTAAGGCTGCTGTGAAAATCGGTGTTTAAAGATCCGGCCGGCCTTTCAAAGTCTTCGCTCCAGCTTTTTGGTCACAAAGTGCATGATGTCCTGGCCATAGCGACCGGTGATGAGCTTGTGAAATCCTGCTCCCAGCATACCGCGGGCCACGGGCAGCATAAATTTGGGGTCTGATATCATCGCCGGCATTCCCAGCTTCCCTCCGCAGCGCATGCTCATGTCAACCACGGTGGTGAAGCACTTGTCTATTTTGTGTACCTTGCGGGCGTTTTTGATGTTCGCCTCCGCGCAACTGCCGAACAGGAAGGCGTCGCTTCCGCCCGCGTCTATCTCTTTATCTGTCTTGCCGATTACTATGACGCATGGCTTGCCCTTTTTAAATGCTTCGGCTCCGGCATATGTTTCATAGCTTGCCAGGAACATCTTGAGGCCCATCACGCATCCGGTCCTGCAACGCTCGCCTCCCCGGTTGTAAGGGCCCCAGTAAAAGCGCATTGGAGAGCCGAGCCTGTCGAGCTCTTTATTTACGTCCTGCCAGCGGTAGAACTCGTCGTCATACGGCTGGATTCGGGCTGCGGCCTCATCCACGTCTTCCAGGGTTTTCAAGTCGCCGTCAATGTTCACGTCCTCGATGCCGGCGGGCCGGTAGCCGCGCTCGATGGCTTTGGACAGGTAAGGCACGTCTGATATTGAAAAGCCGAGCAGTCGTGCGCCGATCATGTCCACTGCCAGAGGATTCCTGCCCATCAGCACCAGCCCCAGCTTGCGGAGGATGGGGAATCCTTCGTTTCCCACTCCCACGTCAATGGCGTCCATTATGGTGAAGTCGGGGTATCCGGCGCTGAGCAGGTCCGCGATCTTCTCGTTCAAGAGGAAGTCGTGTCGTATGGACCGCTCGTCGTCTGAGCAGATGCCTACGTTGAGCTTAACAGTCGCGGTCATGTTGGACACGCAATGGACCTTGAGCTTGGGCAGGTATACCTTGTGGTCTGCCGCGGCCATCCTGCGACCGACCCGGAGGCTTTCGTGGACCATGCCGCCGATGAACACCTGGTCGCGTTTCTCCTCGTCGATGCAGAAGATGTCCACCGGCACGGGGGCTTGTGGTTTCAACCGTTCGATCTCGCTGTAGTATCCGGCGTACTTGTAGCACATGCGGGTGGGAAAGCCCACCGAGCTGTTCTCGCCGAGGTCTACCCGCTTGACTCCCGGCTGCCTGGAGATGACTGACATGGAGGAGCCCACAACCTCTGCGGGCGTGCAGGCATGGTTGCCCAGGGTTTCCGGGCTGTGGGCCACGACCACGTTGGGTTTCACAAAGACTTTACCGGAGGGCGCGTAACCGCAAGCGTCCATGCCCTCTGCTATGATCTTTGTCAAGGTCTCTCGATCATAACTCTCCAGCCTCTTTATGTAGACCTTGTTCCCGTCAGTGTCCATTTCAAAACCCGCTATAAAAATATATTCGGCGTCAGTCCCCGTTTATAACCGCGTTGCGTTTGACCTTTTAATAGCATAATTCCGGATATTGATTCAACTCGACCTCTCTCTTGCCGGGAGCTCAAGATATGATTAAAATATATCCGTGCCCCGGCAGGCACTTTTCATGGAACAGCGCACCAATCTTTGGAGAGAGAAGATGGCAAGGAAAAGAAATAGGGTCTCCGCAATCTTTCATAAGAACCTGGCTTTGGTGCTGGTTGTTATCTTTGGTTTGTGTTGTATTTCAAACCGGTGCGACAAGGAGAAGACGGAGTACCTCCTGGAACAGGCCCCCGGCCAGGTCTCGCTTTTATTAAAGCGCGTGCCTTTCGAGCTGGTGCTCTCCGACCCCGGGCTTGATCCCGAGGTCCGGGAGACGCTCGAGTTCGTGCTGGACGTGAAGAAGTACGGCGTGAAAGAGCTTGGTCTTTTGAACAACAACAACTACGAGGTCTACGTGGACCTTGACCGGGAGGCGGTGTGCTGGAACCTTACTGCCTGCCCGGCTTTGAGCGTCGAGCCGGTGGAGTGGGATTTCCCGGTAGTCGGCAAGGTCCCCTACCTGGGTTTTTTCAACAAAGAGGATGCTTCTGCCAAGGCTTCCGAGCTTCGTTCGGAAGGCTATGACGTGTACGTCCGCCGGGTGGGCGCATACTCGATGCTGGGCATAATCTCGGACCCGTTTTACAGCTCGCTCCTGGACTACAGGAAGGCGCACTTGGCCAACCTGATACTCCACGAGATGCTCCACTCCACGGTTTTCATCAAGGGAGAGATGGAGTTCAACGAGAACCTGGCTCTTTTTGTGGGGAACCGGGGCTCGAAAGAGTACCTGTCCGAGCGCTTCGGTCCGGACTCGGAGGAGGCCGGTTACGCCGGGGGTTCCGATCACGATGACCGGATATTCAGCCGGGAGATCATGAAGCTATATCACGAACTCGACTCACTGTACCAAAGCGATCTTGCCGACTCCGAAAAGCTCGTTAAAAAGCAAGAGATCATTTCTTCTCATCAGCGTCGCTTTGGGGATGAGGTTTTGCCGGAGATGAAGACGGGCCGCTACGAAAGTTGGCCGGAAAAGGACTTAAACAACGCGGTAGTTGTTTCAAGGGTGGTTTATTATCACGACCTTTCCCTTTACGAGGATTTATACCAGGCAATGGACTCGGACCTCAAAGCCGTGGTCGACTTCTTCAAAAAGGTCCAGGAAAAGGAGGATGTAGAGCCTGAGAGATACGCCCGCGACTGGCTTCGGAGAAAGGGATTTAAGTAGGGTCCGGGGTGATATCAGAGGAACTCTTTAACTCCTTTAAAACTTTTCCTGTGGAGTGGACATGGTCCGAAGCTCTGCAGGGCCTTTCGGTGCAGTGACGTTCCATATCCTTTATGTACGTTGAACTGATAGTCGGGAAAGCGGCGGTGGCAGTTTTCCATTATGGAGTCGCGGATCACCTTTGCGAGCACTGAAGCTGCGGAAATGGAGAGAGAACGGTTATCTCCTTTAACCAACGGCCGTGACGGAATATGTGACGGCAATTGATGCCTTCCGTCCACCAGGCAGAAATCGGGGAGTGGTTCCAGGTCCATGACCGCCCTTCGCATGGCCTCGAGACTGGCGGCATGGATGTTCATGCTGTCTATCTCCTCCGGGTCGCACATGGCCCAGGCGCAGTCCAGAGCTTGTTCCACTATGATCCGGTAGATATCATGCCTGCTATGCGCGACGAGCAGCTTGGAGTCCTTTACTTTGCGAAGGGGGCTGTTTTTTTTAAGCGCTGGAGAAAGGACAACTGCCGCGGCCACTACCGGGCCGGCCAATGGTCCCCTTCCCGCTTCGTCCACTCCTGCAATGCACTCGAACCCCATTTTGCGAAACTTGTTTTCAAAAGACTGGTCAGGTACGTTGGAATCTTTGATGTCCGGAAAGAGAGGATTCTTTTCCGCCATTTTCATTCCAGCGTAATCTTGTGATCCGCGAACTGGAGGGGGACGCTGCTTGATGAAAAAATGATGATCTGGTTTTTTTCAGAGAGTCTTTTCATCGCTTTCATGGTCACATTAGCGGCGTGTTCGTCGAGTCCGGTGAGCGGGTTGTCGAGCAGAATTGGCAGGGTTCTTTTCTGTGAGGCCAGCTCGAGCAGGGTAATTTTCAGTGCCAAGTACCCGGTATCGCGGGCCACCGGAGTCAGTTCTTCAAAATCCACCCATCTTTTGTCTTCGGAACGGCGGAGGCTCACGGTTCCGTCGGGCCCTATCCATGCTTCGTTGTACCTTTTGCCGAACATGGCCTGGACATAGAGGTTCAGCCTTTCCTGGACGTGTTTGATAAGGTGGTTCCTCTCGCTGTCGAACATGGTAGCTGCTGTTTGGATCAGCTTTTCATATGCTTCAGCAGCGGTGCGAGGTTTAATCCCTCGCGCCCTCATGGCCCTGGTAGAGCTGCCTCCTCCCCCTGAGGTCCCTCCCATGACCTGGGTAGAGCCTCCCCGCTCCTGAACGGGAGGTCCGGTTCCCGGCGCAGCCGTCCCTCCCAGGGCCTCGGTCGAGCCTTTCGGCTCTTGTCCTCCCCCAAAGTCGGGCACTGCATATCCCTCCTGTTTTTCATTGGAGCCCTGGTCCGCCACGAGCTCGGATTGGGGGTTTGTCATTTTAACAACTTTTTCCAGCCGCTCGATCTCTTTTTTCATCTGGTTGGCGTCCATGCTGAGAGCGGAGTACTTGCCCAGTTCTTCTTCCAGCTTGGCCTCTTTATCTTTGAGCTCTTTTTCTTCTTTTTCCAAGGCTTCCAGGTCAACGTCCTTGATGATCTTGTTCTTCTTCTCCTGAACCGACTCGTATTTATCCTCCAGGTCGCGGTACTTCTGGATTTTCTCGCCGAGTTCCTCCAGGTCTGAGCTTTCCGTATCCTTCATCAGCTTGTCGATCACCGAGGTCTCCACCTGGAACTTTTTTCGTATGGATTCGACTATTTTTTCCTCTTCACTGCGCTCATCTTCGAGCCGGGCTTTATTATTGGCAAGGTCTATATGTACCCAGGCCCGCCATCCCCCCAATCCGATGGCGGGTATAATAAGCAAGAAGAGCCATTGGAGGGCATGCATGGAATCTATTGATCTTGACACAACGAGTCCAAGTATCGCCAGCCCGCCGAGCCCCATGGCAAGCTGGGAGAGCCGGTCAGCAAAAAGCGAAGGCCGGTCGGCTATTGCTTCAAGCTCGGCGTCGTAATCCCTCAGCTTTTCATAGTGGCTTTTCTCTTCCTCCTCCTGCATCTTGCCCAGGTCTTTGTAACGTTTGAGCCTTTCGTCAATATTCTCGGGAAGTCGCTTCAACGCGGGATACTTTTCAAGTTGCTCCTTGGCCTCAGAAAGGAACTGGTCGAACTGGTAGGCGTTCTTTTTCTTGGAGTCGATCTCGAAAAGCCTTTGTTCAACACCGTCTATTTCGTACTGGATTTCCTCTAACTTTTGAGACTGCTCCAACTCTTCACGGAGCTGTTTGAGCTTTTTCTCTCTTTCTTCGGGAGTCATTCCGTCGTCTTCGTACATCATGGAACCGCCTGTTCCCGTCATGGCAGGAGCTCCGGGCATTCCCGGCATGGCGGGCACGCCGGGCATTCCCGGCATGGCGGGTGCTCCGGGCATTCCCGGCATAGCAGGCGCTCCGGGCATTGCGGGTGCTCCGGGCGCTGCTTGCGGAGAAGCAGGGGGGTTCATTCCGGGCAAAGCTCCTCCCGGCATCTGTTGTTGCTGACCTCCAAAGATGTTTATCGGGGGGGCCTCGCTCCGGCTTTCAGAAGCGGGCTCGGCCATGGATGATTCCTCTGTTTCCTGCTCGAGGGGAAGCACGGAAGGCATCCTGTCAACTGAGGAGATGTATAAATGGTAATAGGCTTCGTATTGAGGAAGCTCCAGTGATGACACCAGTGCGGACGCCACCCGGGAGGGGTCCTTGGCCACACTCTCGAACTTCTGGGATGCCCGGTTATACTGGGTAAGAGAAACGTCATTGGAGAGGAAGTCCTTTAAGATGCGATAGACCTCTTTGCCGCTGGATATGGTCAGGCCCGCCCGGGAAGCGGCAGACGGCTCGCCCCTCCTTACCAGCGTGGGTTCGTCTTCTTTGAGGCGGTCCGGGTAAAGCAGGTCCAGGATACAGGCCACAAGTGTGGTCTTACCCGATTCCGTGGCCCCGTAAACCGCCTCGAAACCGGGCTTCATGGTAAACTTGCCCTTCTCGAACCTCCTGACGCCCTGGAGCGCCAGTTCCATTATATACATGATGCTTCGGACTCCCAGGGTATATTACATCCGGATCAATTGCGGCCTTTCTCTTTGATCCGGGCCGCCTTGCCCCGGCGTTTGCGAAGGTAATAAAGGCGCGAGCGACGGACTTTGCCCCGTTGTTTGATTTCCACCTTGTCCACCAGGGGGGAGTACATGGGGAATATCTTTTCCACGCCAATGCCGTAGCTGACTTTTCTCACCGTAAACGTGCTTTTGGACCCCGAACGATGAATCTTGAGTACGGCACCTTCAAAAACCTGTATCCTCTGCTTGTCGCCTTCCTGGATAAGCTGGTGCACCCGGACTGTGTCTCCGGGACGGAAGTCAGGCAGGTTCTTGCCCATCATGGCTTTTTCGATTTCCTGGACGCTTGTCATCTTCAAACTCCTTTTTCCAAACTATATCATCCGCTCTCTCAGGTCAAGCCCGGCGCGAACTCATTGTATCTGTTGCTACGGAGGGCACACCCTTCCTACTCATGCTTGTCCGGTCCGGCCAGGAGACGGTCTGTAATGACTGCCGCGGCTGTGCGCACGGAAAGATGGTTGTATCCTTCCATTCCTTTTATCGGTTCGAGCACGAAGTCCGTCTCTTTTTTCAAAAAGTCCTGCGGCATCCCCCATCCGGTCCCGAAGAGGATCAGCCACGGTCCTCCTGCTTCCATCTTTTTTCGTAACCCCGGGAACGATATGTTACTCGCCCCCTCCCGGGCCGAGGTTCCCACTATACTCGGCCTTTGTCCCTGCTCACTTGCAATGTCATCCGCGGCAACACCGAGCGAGTCTGCAAGCCGCGCTCTTTCAAATGCCTCTTTGCGGGACGGGTTATAATCCGCTCCCCTGCCCTCCTTCCAGTGATAGAGCAGCTTCTTAACCAGTCGCTTCTGCAACTCCAACGGCTGGATAATGTAGTAGCCTGCCAGATTATAGGTCGCAGCCAGCCGCGCCAGGTCGTGCAGGTCCATGTTGGTGACCGCAGTAGTGACGATATCGCCCGACTTGTCCAGAGCCGGGTAATGCAAAAGCCCGATGTATACGGAAAACGACAACTCCGGCTGCCAGCCTTTCAATCTTTTAAAAGAGCTACCCTTCTTCCGGCTCCTTGCGGATATCCTCCATGAGCGTCCTTTCCTCGTCATCAGGAGGATACTTATCCAACAAGTCCGGCCTTCTGGAAAGGGTCCTCCGAAGGCTCTCTTTTTTGCGCCATCTCTCGATGTTTCCATGATGACCGGAAAGAAGGACCTCCGGCACATCCCTTCCCTCAAATCGCGCCGGCCGGGTGTACTGCGGCCATTCCAACCGCTCGGGAAAAGAATCGTCACGGGGGGACGCTTCGTTTCCCAGCACCCCGGGGATCTGTCTTGCCGTTGCGTCCAGGACAACCAGCGCGGGCAACTCTCCGCCGGAGAGCACGTAATCGCCGATGGACACCTCACTGTCTATGACCATCTCCCGGGCCCTTTCGTCCAACCCGGCATAGTGGCCGCAGAGCAGGATCAGCCCGGGCAGGCCGGCCCACTCCCGCGCTTTCTCCTGGTCAAAGAGTTCTCCTTGCGGAGTAAGCAGGACCGCAAGGCTTTCCGGCGCCAGGGCCTTTATGTCCCGGACCGCCTTTACCAGCGGCTCTGGCTGAATGACCATGCCGTCGCCTCCTCCAAAGGGAGCGTCATCAACCTTTCGGTGCTTTCCTTGCGCCCACTCTCGAAGGTCATGGACATGTACGCTGATCAGCCCCGCTTCCCTTGCCCGCTTGAGTATGCTCTCTGAAAGAGGACCTTCCATCATTGCCGGAAACAGGGTGACCAGGTCGAATCTCATCGGTCCGGATCATCCCGTTTCCACTTCCCGGCCGGTCTCTATTAGTATCCTGCCTTCCGAAGTGGATATGTGCTTTACCGGCGGATCAGAGGCCGGTATTAATATCTCCCCTTTGTCACTGCTTACTACGAACACGTCATTGCCGTCGAAATGGGGAGCGGTCGGCTCCATGCGGACAACTTCTCCTACATGGTTTCCGGAGGTGTCCTCTACCGTAAGTCCGATAAGCTGGAACCAGTAATACTCGTCTTCGGAAAGCGACTCCAGCTTCTCTTCCGGAGAAACCGCTTGCATGCCCTTGAGCCGCTCGGCATCATCACGGTCGCGGATGCCCTCGAGGGTAAGAAGGATGAATCCTTTGTGCCCGCGACAGCGGATCAGCGGATAATAATCCGGCTCCGCGCGCTCGTCCCTGCGGACCCATATTCCTTTTGCATTGTCGAACCAGGTAGTGTAAGGGTTGTAAGGCTTCAGCTTGACCTCGCCCTTAAGACCGAAAGGCCTTCCCACAACTCCAAGAGGGATGTATCTCGTGTTCTGCATGGCAAGACCTCGAAAAAGGCGTAGTTCAACCCGGTATCTCCAAAACAGGTCTTTCGTCAGGACCAGCCGCAGCCTTGATAAGAGTACGCAGCGCCTGGATGGTCTGTCCGTCCTTACCTATAACCCTTCCGCGGTCTCCTTCGGCCACCCGAAGCTCGTAAACCACGGAACGGTCTCCCTCCGACCGGTTGACCTCCACTGCCTCGGGGTCGTCAACCAGCGCCCGGGCAACGTAAGCGATCAGATCCAGCATGTAGTCGTTGTTGTCCATTCAACTCTCACAAAAAGGGAGTCATTTAACCTGGAGACGAAGTTTCCGCAGGCTCCGGTCCTTCCGTTTCCTGCGTCGTCTCCTGCGCCCTGGCCTTTAAAATCCCGTACTCCCGGAGCAATGATCTAACCGGCGAGGTAGGGGTCGCCCCTTTATCCAGCCATAAGTTAATCCGGTCGGTCTTCAACTCCAGGGAAGCCGGGTCGGTCCTCGGGTTGTATGTTCCCAGCTTCTCCAGGAAACGGCCGTTGCGCGGCATTTGCACGTCCTGGGCCACGATCCAGTAAAAAGGTTTTTTGGTGGTCCCCTTCCGGGCCAATCTCAGTTTTACCGCCATTGTTTTTTCAGTTCCTCCTTAAGATTTCTTGGACTCAATAATTGCGCGGCCTTTATGGACCGTAATTACTATCTTCCCACACCGGGCATGAAGGGTATCTTGCCTTTGCCGCCGGTCATCTTTTTCATCATCTTTCGCATTTCCTGGTAGTTCTTCACCAGCCGGTTGATGTCCTGTACCTTGGTCCCCGAGCCTGCGGCTATCCGCCTTCTCCGGCTGGCGTTCAGTATCTTGTGGTTTCGGCGCTCCTGCGGAGTCATGGAGTTGATGATCGCTTCTATTCTTTTGAGCTCGTTCTCCGCGGGCTGGAAGTTCTTGATCTTCTTCATCTGCGGACCCATGCCCGGAACCATCTTCATGATGTCCTCCAACGGGCCCATCTTCTTCATCTCGTGAAGAGCGGTACGGAAGTCCTCCAGGGTGAACTCGTTCTTTTTCATCTTCCGTTCCATCTCCGCGGCCTGCTTCTCGTCAAAGGCTTTTTCAGCCTTTTCGATCAGGGTGAGCACGTCACCCATGTCCAGGATGCGGTTGGCCATCCGGTCGGGATGGAACGGTTCCAGGGCATCATATTTCTCGCCGGTGCCCACCAGCTTGATGGGCTTTTGCGTTACCGCCTTGATGGAAAGCGCCGCCCCTCCGCGGGCGTCGCCGTCGAGCTTGGTGAGCACCACGCCGGAGAGGTCCAGCGACTCGTTGAAAGACTCGGCCACCCCCACGGCGTCCTGGCCGGTCATGGCGTCGGCCACCAGGAGAATCTCCACCGGCTTTACGCTGTCCTTGATGTTGCGGAGCTCTTCCATCAGGGCCTCGTCAACATGAAGGCGGCCCGCGGTGTCGACGACTACAGTGTCATAGGAGAGCTTCCGGGCCTCCTCCACCGCTTTCTCGCAAATCCATACCGGGTCCTGATCAGTGTTCGAGTCAAAGTAAGGGACTTCAACCTTGCCGGCCACCGTCTTCAACTGCTCGATGGCAGCGGGCCGATATACGTCCGCGGGAACGAGGTAGGGTGAACGCTTCTTGTCCTCCCGAAGGTGGCGGGCGATCTTGCCCGCGGTAGTGGTTTTACCCGAGCCTTGAAGACCCACCAGCATGATCACCGCTGGAGGAGCGGTCTTCAGGTTGAGCTCGGAAAGCGACTCCCCCATGAGTTCGATGAGCTTGTTGTGGAATATCTTAACGAACTGCTGGCCGGGGGTAAGGCTTTCCATGACCTTCCGGCCGAGGGCCTCTTCTTTTACGTCCTTCAAGAACCGCTTGGTCACGCTGTAATTGACGTCGGCTTCCAGCAAGTGCGTACGTATCTCTTTCAAGGCCGCGTCGATATTCTTTTCAGATATCTTGCCCTGGCCCCGGAGATTCTTGAACGTCTGGGTAAGCTTGTCGGACAGGTTCTCGAACATAAAAACCCACTCCCCGCACCTGTAGGATGATAATTCTTTTTTGCTTATTTCTTAAAAGTAATAATGATATAGCGGGATACGGTTAAAGTCAAGGTCGCCGGTCACAAAAAGCGGAAAGTGCCGACAAAGGAGACTCATTCAGAAAGGACATTTACATGTATCGGTATCTTTTCTGCATGGCTCTCTTGTTAACCCGCGCTTGTCCGCATAAAATAGGATTTTAATGCAAAAGCTGCTCAAGATCCTGGGTATACTCGCGGCGGTTGCCATTGTCTTTGTTCTCTTATTGTATTTCTCCCTTCGCTACCGTGTGGACAGCGCCGTTCATGAGGCCCGGCAGGAGATAGAGTCGTGCTCGCCGGGTCCGCGCCTGGTCCATGAGGGGCAATGGCGCGGCAGTGCTTCTTCTTCCTTCAAGGTCCTGACCCGGCTTGCGCCGGTAAACGACGTTGCCGTCTGGAAGTTCCGGCCGGTCGTGGCAACGGACGGCGGTCTTGTCATCCATGATGAAGAAGGCAACACGCGAATAATGACCGCAGCGGACGGATTGGCGGGCACGCGGGTTCTTTGCCTGGCCACCTTTCGAGACCTGCTTTTTGCAGGCACGGACCAGGGACTGAGCATTTTCGAGGGTGAGGGGTTCCGATCTTTCCGTTTCGAAAGCGGCAAAGCCAACCGCATCAGTTGTCTGCATGCAGCCAGGCACGGAGTGATGATCGGCACGCGGGGCAACGGCCTTCTTTATTACAGCGCCGGCGAGATCAGCTATCATCCTGATTTCCGCGACCGGCTCGGGCTCATGGTTACCGCTGTCTCCCATTCGGGAGAGAGGACGGCAATAGGCACGTGGAATAACGGCGTCATCATCGAGTCGCCGGAGGGGAGGACCATGTTCCATGAAAAAGCGGGGTTCCACGGTCCTGTAAACTCGCTCTTGCAAACCAGCGACGGGCTCCTCGCAGGCACGCCTCTCAATCTCTACAAAATAAACTCCAACCACGAGGTTAACGTGCTGATTCCCGGAGTGTCGGCCATATCCCTTGCCGAACACGACGGCGCCGTTTTCATGGCCTGTCGCAACGGGGGCATCGCCAGGCTGAAAGATGATAAATACTCGCATGAGTTTAAGTCGCGCAAGTTCCGCGCTCTCTCCGTGGGCAAAGGAGTTCTTTACGCCTCCGGGGCTTCCGGCGTCCTGGTGCGGAAAGAGGACCGCTTTATCGAGCCGTTTCCAAAGCTGCTGCCCCGGCCGGGAGTGCTTTCCGAAAACCGGCTTACCGATGTTGTTGCCTGTCCGGCAGGCCGGCTTTGGATCGGGACTTTTGAAAGCGGGGTCGACGTGCTCTCGCCGGGTCTTCTTGATTCGGTGAACCTTGCCGAGCCCTGTTGCCTGGACGTGAACTGCATCAGGAAAGGCAGGTACATGTACGTGGGCACCGGCAGGGGGGTGCTGGTCTACTCCGGAGAATCTCTCCGCAAGAAGCTGGACAAAGAAAGCGGGCTGATCGGCGGCTCGGTGTTCGACGTACTGGAGAAAGACGAGACCCTGATAGCAGCGACTAACCGCGGCATAAGCTTCCACTCCGAAGCGGACACGAGAAGCATCTATGCCTTCCACGGACTTGTCAACAACCACGTCTATAGCCTGGCTGCGCTTGGCGACAGGCTTGCTGCGGGCACGCTGGGCGGCTTGTCTCTGGTCGATGATTATCGGGTGGTAGAGAACTTCCGGGTCAATAACTCGGCGCTCCGCCACAACTGGATCACTGCGCTGGCGGTGAAAGGCGACGACATGTATGCGGGGACATTTGGAGGAGGCGTAGTCGCGGTCACCGGGCACAACAAGTGGAAGGAACTTCCCGGCCCGTACTCGGATGTGGACGTAAATCAAAATGCTCTTCTGGTCTGGGATGACCTGTTATTGGCGGGGACATTTGGAGAAGGGTTGTTGGCCTATGATACCAGCCGCGGCTACTGGAGAAAGATCGATGCTCCGCTGACTTCCCGAAACGTCACCGGTCTGGCAAAATGGAAAGACCAAAAAGGCAGAGGGTTGCTGGCAGTGGCCACCGATTGCGGGCTCAACCTCCTTTACCCCGGCGAGCTTATGGAATAAACTCGTGATCAAGCCCGAAGGGAGACAGGATATGAAAGAAAAGAAAAGCACCCCGTTGTTGCTGATTTCCGGGAACAGGTTGGTAAGAGTCGGGCCCGTAATTCTTTCGGCAATAATATTGTGCCTCTGCCTGGTTGGCGGGTCTATGGCGGAGATCGGTTCTTTTTTGCTTTCCGGGAGAAAGCAAAAGGAGAAAAAGGGAGTGGTTTCGCTGTCCGACCTTTCCATCGAGGTTGACATTCGAGGGGGGTTTGCCCGGGTGTGTCTGCGCCAGACGTTCCAGAACAACTCGGACCGGCAGGTCAAGGGCTCTTATTACCTGAAGCTCCCTGCAGACGCTTCCCTCATGAACTTTGGAATGTGGGAGGACGGCAGGTGGACGGACGCAGTGATCATCGAGCGCAAGCGCGGAAAGCGGGCCTTTAACCAACTTGTCCAGCGAAAGATCGACCCCGCCCTGATGGAGGCCCCGGAAGCGGAGATTACCGACGCCTTCAAGATAGCGGTGGCTCCCATCCCGCCTTACTCCACCCGCCGGCTGGAGACTACATATCACCACTGGCTGAAAGTACGCTCCCAGCAAAGAAGGTTCCTCCTTCCCCTCAAGCCGGGCGAAGCAGATGCACCGGAAACCGCAAAGCACTGCCGTATCAAGATAAATGTTTCCGGCAACCTTCCGCTCGGCGAACTGTCCCTGCAAGGACCTTCCGGAGCTTCTTTCCAGACGAAAAGAAAGAAACTCAAGGCCAATGGGGAGGTTTATACCTGGCAGGCCGAGTACGAAGGCGGTCCCCTCAAGCTCGACCGGGACTTGTTTCTGGTTGTCCCCATTGATATCTCCAAAAGCAGGCTGTCCCTTTTTTCCTATCGCGACGTGGAAACGGAAAGCCTTGACCTTTCCGCTACCGGCGGCAAAACCTATAAGGACGAGCGCGGATACTTCCTTGCAGAGGCCGTCTATAACCTGCCCGACAAGCAGGAAGAGGACAAGAAAGCAAGGGACGTGGTTATCCTTATTGATACCTCGCTTTCCATGCAGATGTACAAGCTCCGGCAGGCTGCGCGGGTGGCGGAAGAGGTCCTGGCCGGCCTGGGAGATAACGACGGCTTTACTATATTGACCATGGACAAGGAGATAGCAGCCTGGCGGAAGACGTTCAAAAAGGTCGAGGACCAGAACAAAAAAGAGGCCCTGGCCTTTTTATACAACTCGCCGCTTAGAGCAGGCACCAGGCTGGACAAGGGATTTACTGAGGCCCTCGAGATCGCGAAAGAAGGCGGGCGGGCAGCCCAGGTGGTGGCCGTCACCGACGGACAGGCAACCCTGGATGAAATAAAACACGCCGAGCTTATCGAATCAATCCGCTCCGCAAACGAGCAGGAAGGCAAGCCCATACCTGTCCACGTGTTCGGTATCGGCGAAGACACCAATGTGCCGCTTCTTAAAAAAGTATCCTCTGATTCCGGCGGCTACTTTATCTGGGCCCGACAGACCGAGGACATCAGGCCCAAGCTCTTTTCATTCCTGGACGGCATAACCGACACTCCCTTGATGAACGTTTCCTTGTCACTCGACCCCGGAAAAGGCATCGAGTTCGTTTATCCCGCCGAAGGTGTTGTGGGATTTAACCACGAGTCCATAAGCTGGACGGGAAGATACCATGAGCCCGCCAAGCCGGTTACCGCCCGGGTTACAGCGAAGCGGGAGGACAGGGAAGTGTCCCTGGCTTCGCAAAGCGCGCTCCCGGAAAAATCCACTGATCACCAGTTCGTGAGAAGGTTGTGGGCGGAGCGCAGGGTAGGACACCTTCTGGAGAGGATCAGGATGGAAGGCGAAAAAGAGGAGTGGATCGAGGAGATCATCTTTCTGTCCCGCAAGTTCAAATTTCCCACCCCATACACCTCCTACCTGGTGGCTCCGCGCGCCTTCCTGCGGCCGCGCCGTATCCGGCCTCGGGACCCCGTGCTCCGGGTGAAGACCGAGCCCGGCACCCGCTCGGTTGTCACCCTGTTCCCTTTCGGCGAAACCAGGGAGCTGCGTTACATATCCTCGGACAAGGTATGGGAGACACGCTTTTTGGTTCCGGAGTGGATGGACGACGGCAAGTACTGGTGCCGTCTTATCATCACCGGCACGGGGGGCGAGAAGAGGATGGAGTACAAGCACTTTATTGTGGACAGCACTCCTCCCACGCTCGACGTGCGGGCCAAAGGGCCGGTGCGTCCCGGCGAGGCTGTCGAGATCTACGTCGACGCCGATCCTGATACCCGGTGGATTCGAGCCCGCCTGGATACTCTTCCGCCGGTCGAAGTCCGCTGGGACCCGGTGGAGAAGATCAACCGCGGACGGGTGCTGATCCCGCCTTCCTGGCCGCGGGGGGAGTACGAGATCAGGTTTACTGCTGAAGATTTCGCTCATAACAACGCCGGCGCCCGCACAACCGTGCGGGTGGGAGGATAAAATGAGGATGCTGACTTCCGGCACAGCTAAGCTAAAGGTGACTGTGTTTGCTATCGCCTTGCTTCTGCCTTCACTGCTCGCGGCTTCGAAGTTCGATCCCTATTGGAGGCACGCCAAAGAGGTCGAAGTGGAAAGCACTGTCGAACCGGATCTCCAAAACCTGTTCACCGAGCCGATCGAGCTTTTGGGAGCCACCTGCCTGGTGCCGCGCTCTCCACAAGAGGTGCTCAAAAGACTGGACTCGCTTATTGAAAAGCACCCCGAAGAGCCGGGATTGTATCTCGAACGCAGCAGGGCGAACTATTCGCTTTCCAGCTTTGAAAAAGCGGAAGCAGACCTGAAAGCCTGCGTGAACAAATCAAAGCAAAAAGCCGACCCCCTTCGAGCGCTCGCCGAGTTTTATGAACAAAGGCTTCGCCCCCGAGATCGGCTTGCGGTTTACAAGGAGCTCTTTTCAGTGCTGGCCCAAAACCCTGCCGAGAATAAAGCCGAGCTTCAAAAGCTGATTGACGATATGTTTTACCTGGCCCGCTCGCACATGCTTGACATCGACAAGGTGAAGTACAGGCGCCGCTTTGTTGACCTGTATCCCGACGACCACGAGGCCGCCGTGTTGTACCTGGAGGCACGTTTTGAAAAGGCGGGCTATGAAGAGCTTGGCGAGGAGATAAACTCTTATGCCGACAAGTTCCCGGAGCATGAAGAGAAATTTCTCGAACTGCTGGCGAAGCTGCATTTCCAGTACGAAAAGAAGGAGAAAGCCCGGCAGGTGTTCTTGCAAAGGCTGGAAGCATCCTCCCGGAAGGAGATGTTCTTCACCTATCTCTCCCTTTTACATGAGTGGCATAGCTATCGGTACGAAAAAAGGCTCTTGGAGGACAAAGAAGAGGAGCGCTCCACCATGGAGAGTGCTTTGCTCTTCCACATGTACCTTGAAGAAGGAGAAAGCAGTAAAGCGGCCCGCGTGCTTGCCCAATGGATGGAGCAGGATGAAACACATACCGCACGGAAGCTCCGCCTGTTCGCGGAATATGCCCGCAGGTGCGCGAAGTATGAGCTGTCCGCCCGGCTTCTCTATACCGGCCTTCCCGAGGCAGACAGGGAACAAAAAGGGCAATGGCTTTTCGAGCTTTTCCAGTCATTGATAAAAGCGCGCAGCAGTGCATGGCAGTGGCCGGGCGGTATTGACTCTTTTTACCATACCCGCATGTTGGACCCGGACCCGGGAGTATCCGGCGGCGTTCTGTCCCTGCTTTTGAACGGCAAGGTGCCAGCCCGGGCTTTTGCCGACCTTGCCAAAGTGGAGGGGTTGCATCGAAACCTGCACCAGGCAATGACGGTACGGCTGGAATATCGACGTTTGTTTCCGGATGGCGATTACAACGCTGAGATGGACTTTACGATCCTGGAAAGATGCGAGGAGCTGTATTTCTTGAAGAGGGCGTTAAAGGAAGCCGATTACTTTATAAGCGCCTATCCTTCCGAGCCGCGGCTCATTACGGTAAAGAGAAAAAGAGGCAAAGCACTTTTCCGGCTGGGTAGAGATAATTCTGCCATGGCCCAGTATGACAGTCTTCTGGTGGACACGTTCTCCGATCTCGATCTTTACCTGGAGATACTGCGGGAGTACGCCAGCGAGCTTCACCGCGCAAACCAGCAGGCGAAGAAGATCGAGGTCTACTGGCGGGAGATCGAGGTCCATCCTCAGACGGAGGAAATCTACCGCCAGTTCCTGAGAGCACTGAGCGCCCGCCAGCACATGGACAGGCTGCGGCTTTATAAAAAAGCGGTGGAGCATCTCTCCGGCTCGGACTGGCACTCGAGGCTGGCGCGCTGGTACTTGAAACGCAAAAGGAACAGGGAGTATCAAGCTGCTTTGGAGCGATCCGTGTCCGTGCTTCCCCCTTCCGAGATTTCCGGGTTCGTCGAGGCTGCGGTTTCTACGCGTCTTGTCGACAAATGGAGGGTCCTCAAAGCTTCCCTGTACATGGCTGCGCACCGCCGTTTTCCCAGGCACGAAGAGTACATGAAGAGATACCTCGAGCTCATGGATTACGTGTACCGGAAGAAGGAATGCCCCAGCTACCTGTGCCGCATGCAACACGTCGACTTTGCCAAGCACGTGCTCATGGATAACGAGGGAGTGGACGGTCTTGCCGGCCGGGTTTTGCTCAACAAGCTGGTACAAAGCAAAAAGCTGGCGAAGGCGGTAAGGCACGTGTCTTCGCAATCGTCTTTGAACCCGGCAGAGGAGTACTTCCTGGCCCTGGCGCTCGACCGGCAAGGCAGGTATGAGCAGTCCCACTTTTACTGGAAGAGCCTGGCGAAGCGGTACCCGGCGACCCCCTTCTTTAAGCAGTCACTGGCGGAAAGGCTGGCAGGTCTTGCCGACGTCAGACCTGAGAAGTTCGGCAATGGATATGCTGAGAGCGTGAAGCTTCTCGTAAGCTTGCACCAGCTCTACCCCGCCCAGTCGCAGTATCCAGTCCGAATCGGGGAGATACTGGTAGAGCAGAGGAGGTACAAGAACGCGCTTTCCTGGTGGGACAAGCTTATCAACCTGGCGCCCGGCCTTCCCCGGAGTTACCTTTCCGCGGCCGAGCCTGCATGGGACTACTTCCAGTACGGGGCTGCCGCACAAAGGATAAGAAGGGGGCGTGAGCGTCTTGACGAACCTCATCTCTTCTCGTTGGAGATGGGCGCCGTCCTGGAGGACATGGGCGAGTACGAAGCCGCGATAGCCGAGTATATCCGCGGTATCGCCAACCGGGAGGAAAAGAGAAGCGCGCTTGTAAGCCGCCTGGTTTACCTGGCCGAATATAAAGGAGCACAAAAGCAGATCGAGTCCGCGTTCGATGATTACCTGAGTGAAAACAGCGGCGAACCCGGGCCGGTAAAGGCTTATGTGTTGTACTTGAAAAAGATGGGGGGCAACTCTGACAAGATAGCTTCTGTTCTCTCCCTTGCTTTTGATGAAATACAAGACCGGGATTTTCTTTTATGGGGAAAGGATATCCTGGAGAAAACAGAACAGCCGCGGGCCGCTGAAAAAGCGCTTCTGCGCATTATCGAGCTGTATCCTCGCGATTACGATGTCCGGCTGGAGCTGCTCCGGTTTTATGACCGGCAGGGAATGCCGCGGGAGCTTAATGCTGCCGCGGAAGAACTCCGGGCTGACATAAAAAAGCTTAAAAGGCCGGAAGACCGGATACGGCGGCTTCATTCCTTTTCGCGGGTTCTCTGGGAAGCACAGGAGTATCCGTTTGCGCTCGAGTCTCTCCGCAGCGCTCTCTCCCTGGCGCGGGGGGAGCAGTATTACGCCTTGTCCAAGGAGCTTTCCGACAAGCTCATGAAGATAAAAGACTACAACGAAGCCGGGGGGGTGTTAAGCGCTGCGCTTTCGAAAAAAGGTTGGGGCCCCGACCTGTTTCGTAAGCTTGCCCGGGCTTATACCTTACAACAGTCCTCCAGCTCTTTGATAAGGCTGCATCATCGCATGGACAGTATTGTAAAAGAGGTTGCGCAAGGGAGAACGGACCGGAGAAGCAAGCTATCCATTCTCCATAAAACCATTGCCGATTCCCTTGCTCAGACCGACAGGAAGACGCAGGCCCTGGACTATTACATCGAGTGGATAAACCAGGACGCGGAGAACCTGGAGCGGACGAGGACCGCCTGGAGATTTGCAAAGCGACATGGTCTTACTGACAGGATCATCGAATATTACAACCGTGCGGCAAAAAAGGCGCACAAGGACTACCGCTGGTCACTGGTGCAGGGCCGTCTTCTGGCCTGGAACGGCGAGCCGGAAAAGGCGGTGCCCGCATATGAGCTGGCCATCCGAAACGAGCCCGGTAAACTGGTCCTCTACAAAGAGGCTATCGTGCTTTTCAAGGGACTCCAGAGATACAAGGATGCGGCACGTATGTACAAGAGCCTGTCAGCACTGGACTGGCAACACGGAAGCTACAAGATAAAAGCGTTACGGATGTATTTTCTTTCCGGCGACCATAAGCGGGCGAAGGAAGAGGGGTCGCTCATCCTGGAGGGCGCGCCTGCTATGGGGTTTCGCGTTGGGCTCGAGTATGAAAGGGCGGGCGAGATTGATGACGCTTTGAAGATATTCGACCGGACCATCCCGCTATATATAAACGATCGCCATATCGGGAAAAGCGACCTTGCCGCTTACATCCGCATCCACGGTGAGGCGGGCAAAATCCGCCAGGTTTTCGCAAAGCTGGAAGATGCCTATGAACAGGCAGACAAAAATTTCCGGCTAATGTTTTTATGGTCCATCTCCAACAAGCTCGGCGACGCACTGGTGGAATGGGGGACTCCTCGAGACCGACAATGGGCAAGGGAATGGCTGGAGACGAAGATGGCGGAGGGAAAGCTGCCCGACAAAGTGCTCTATGAATTTGCACAAAAGGCAGGGTTCTCTTCTTCTGCATTCGAGCTTCTGGCAAAGCTTCCCGAAAAGAAGAATTACATGGAGGACTATCCTTCGCCCTACCGCTTCTGGCGAGACCGATTTCAATGGTCGAAAGCATACCAGAGCGCGGGCAAGAGCGACTACGAGAGCGTTAACGCCCTTTTATGGATGGGCGAAGAAAAGCGGGCCCTTGATCGGATGGGGGCGCTTTACAACAGTGGCGGACTTGGTCCCTGGGACAGGCAGTTCCTGGACTTTATGATCCGACACGGTCGCCAAGACCTGATGCGAGAATACCTGGACGACAGCTCCCGCATGGCGGAGGAAGCCAACTTCTTCCTGGAGACGGGAAGGCCGAGGCTCGCGGAGCGGACCTTGGAATCCGCGGACCGTGAATCGTGGTCGGTGGCCAAGCTACTCCTGGTTAAGCTGTCCACCAACGATTACCTGCAATCCTTTATAGAAAGGGTCCGTAAGACGTTGCGCATGTTTCCTGCAGGCGAGAGGATGGATATTGAATGGGACGAGAACTCACAGTTGCGCTACCATGAACAGGCCGTGCTCCAGATGAAGTTTGCCGAGTACCTGTACCGGGCTGGAGAGAGATACGAAGCTTCCGAAATTTGGTACGCTGCAATTGAAGACAGCCCGCGCTCTTTCGAGGCTTACAGGTTTACCGGTTGGCTGCTGCTTCGTCTTGATGAGAACAAAGAAGCCGCAGATATCTTTGCCAATGGCCTGGACCTGGAACCCGGCAACCTGTCCCTTCTGCACGGAAACGCCCTGGCAAAGAAAAGAAACCTGGAACAAAAAACAGCTTTACGCACGTTCCGATCCATGGCCGGCGAAACCCCCGCGTCTACGGAACCGGTCTCCAGAAAGCTCTACCAGTTCTACTCCATGCTGGGAGCGGGTTATAAAGAAGAAGCGATCTCCTCCCTGGAGCTGTGGATACGCGCGGGATACGCGAGCGAAGACGAGCAGGACAGGGAAGACGCTTTCCGCGCTCTCAAGGCCTATGCCCGTTATGCCTGCAAAACCAGCCCGGAAGCGCCGCCGAGGGCTTTCCGCGAGCTCGTCATGGAGCTTGTCTCCGGTAACCCTGATGACACGGAGCTTGCCAGGGCGATCATAAACAACGGGTGGGTCAGAACGGACAAACTTGACGATGTGTACACTTACCTGGTACGCACCTTGGAAAAAGAGGATGTTGATGCATCCTTTCTACAGAACTGGAAAAGGAAGCGTCTTGTCCACTGGCTTTCTCATGGGCGCTACAACAAGGTGATATCTTTTCTTAACCAGCAGGAAGTGTCCTTGGAGCTGAAAGAGGTTCCGCTGGAGAACGTGGAGCTGCGCGTGCGCGCACTGCTGAAAAAGGACATGGTTCCCCAGGCGGATGCTTATTTTAAAAAGTGGATAGAAGTGAAAGGCGAAAGCAGTGAGACCCTTGACCAGGTCGCGGAGATTTACCTTGCCGAAGGCTTCACTAAGAAAGCAGCCGAGGTCCTGGAGCGGAAATGGGAGTTGGTTCTTGCCGATCCTCTGGCGTCCCCGGAGGACTACCTGTCTTACGCGGAGTTCCTCCTCGAACAGGATGAAAAAGACCGGGCGTGGGAGGTTATTAATCGGCTGTTGTATCGTCACCCCGACGATATAGATGCTCTGGAAGAGGCGGCTTCAGTGCTGGAGCTTCATAAGGACTATGCTCGTGCAGTGGTTTTACGAAAGAGGATCATCAAGCTTAATGCCGACGGCATGAGAAACCGCATCGAGACAGTAATTGATCTTTGCCGGGACGAGAAGATGCAAAAGGCGGCAGACCTGGTTGTAAAGAGCCTTTACTCGCCTGTTTGGGGCAGGTCTGATCGGCATCTTCTGATTGAGACCTTGGAGCGCCGTCTCTCGAAGCGTGAAGGGGAATTGCTTTCCGCAAAGCTTGTTCCGATGTTGAAGTCCGAGCTTCGCAAAGCTGAACAGCGGAAACCGAGCTCTCTGCTTGCCCTGGCAGCAGCTCACCTGCTGGGCGGACATAACCAGGCATTCGATAACACCATCGATAAGGCCATGAAGATAGAACCCGCGTATGTTGCCCCCCTTGCGTGCCGGTTTTACTTGTCTGCAGGCAATTATGAAGTAGCCAGGAACATTTGCTTGCAAGGGCTTCACAGCTTTCCGGATGACGCCCGGCTCCCCTACAGGCTGGCGCTGGCTTATCTCGGCAGTGATGGACCCGACAAGGCATTGGCGCTGAGCCTCGTCGATTATGATCTTGCCGAAGCCCGTTATCTCCAGTCCTTTTCAAGCCATGACAGCAGAAAGAGCAGGTCGATCTGGAACAACAAGCAACTGTCCTACAACGAGAAGAGACAGCTCAAAAAGCAAACCCTTACCCGCAATATTATTGAACGGCTCCTCGGATGCGACCTTCCCTCGGAGGAGAAGGTGGAGCTATTACGGGGGCTGGCCGATTACCTGGAAGACAGAGGTGCTTACGACGCCGCAGAGTACCTGACAGAGGAACTTGTCGAGTACTTGTCTCCCGGTGCTCCCCATTATTATAAATGCGAACCTTGTTCAGCAATGAAATGGAAACGCTGTGGGCAAGAAAGCAAAGATTACCCCGCGACGGTGAGAGCATTTCAGAAGTCCCTGGACCGCCTTTCGGAAAAAGAAACCAAGACGGCGCATGAGAGGCGTCACAGCCTGAAGATATTAAATCGCCTGGATAACGGCATCCAGTGGAAAGACGTGGACTTGAGATTGACTCACCCGGAAAGCTGGTACATGCGGCAGTGATAAGGCTTATGCGCGGGCTCGGGAAGATCGGTACTATACATAGGAGATCTTTTTTCTTTTCTTCTTTTTGCTTTCATCTTCGGCCTCTCCTTCCGTGGTTTCCTGCTTTGCCGAGTCCTTGAGGGCCGCTGACTCCCACGAGGTTTTGTCGCGGGTGGGCGGCGGTCCGGCGTCTACGGGGGGTGAGGCCGATGGTTTCTCCTCTCCGGCGGAACGCGATTCAGTCTCCGCTTCAAAAGATACCGGCTCCGGCGTAATCCCCTGCAGTTCTTCAAGCAGCGCGTCCACTTCAGGAAAATCCGCGTCTATCTCTTTGGTTTTCTGGAGTGCCCAGAGAGCTTTTGCTCCTTCCCCTTTCTCTTTGAGGGACCTTCCCAACTCGGCGTGAAGGCCGGCAAGGTCTTGCTCTCGAACATTCCCGGATGCAAGGGCCGCCTTGGTTGTCTGGATGGCCTTGTCCAACTCGCCCTTCTCCCTGAAGATCATTGCCACCAGCATCATGCATTCCGAGTACTTGGACGGATCGCCGGAAGCAGTGAAGAAAGAGTGTATGGCCTCGTCGTAAAGGCCCATTTCCTTATAGGCGATAGCCAGGTCGAAGTGGGTTGAAGAATCCTCTTCGGATATGGTCTGCGCGACCCCCTTTTTAAATGCGCTCAGGGTCTCTTCAAAGCTGAACTCCTCGGAAGCACTGTCCATTCCATAGCCGGCTGTTTCCGGATACAGGTCTTCGTCTTTTTCCAACTCCGCGGCCAGATCAAAAAGCTCTTCTTCCTCTCCCTCTGAACTGAACAGGTCTGAGTCCGGAGGCGCGGAAGGCTCAAAAAAGAACTTTTCCTCTTTGCCACTTTCATCGATTTCTTTCTTAAGGTCGAACTTATCCTCCGCAGGCGGCGGTGGAGGAGGCTCTATCACCGGCGGTGCCGGCGGCGGGGGAACTGCAGGCTCGCCGCGGGGTTGTTCTGCTGCGATTTCCTCTTCATCGGCAAGCTCGGCTTCTCCCAGCACTTCCGGCCCTGCTCCCGGCTCTATTTCCGCTTCCGCCTCCATGACTCCTGGTTCGGCCTCGGGTTCAGCGGCGGCTTCCACTTCTTCCGCAGGGGCGGCAGGCACCGGAGCGGGTTCTGCAATAGCCTCTGCTTCCGGCTCAGTTGCGGCTTGCTCTTCCGGTTGGGCAGGAGGCTCCGGTATGACCGGTTCCTGCTCGGGTTCGAGCTCTTTTACCTGCGGCTGTTGCGGTTGCACCGGAGGAGGCGGTTCCGGCATGGGTGGAGTACTTGATTGAGCCGGCTTTTCGGGCGCCTGGGGCGGTTCCGGAGGCGAAGGAGTTGTGGTATCTTGTTGTGGAGCTTCCGAGTCCTCCATGAATCCTACGGAAGCTTCGCCTTCGGAGATGATCACCTCTTCCGCTTCTTCAGGCTCCTGCCCTTCCAGCTCTTCCAGTTTCCGGAGAGCGGTTTCATTTTCAGGGTCTTTCTCCAGTATGGACGCATATATCTTTTTGGCTTCTTCCTGGAGATCGGCTTGCAGGTAGAACTCGGCCTCTTCCAACTCTTCGGAGAAGTCGCGGGAGGCGCCCGATGGAGGTTGAGGTGGCTTTTCCGGGACTTCTGCTTTTTCCTGCACCGGTTCCGGCTCGGAGACCTCCGCCGGTGGTGCTGGAGCCGGCTTCTTTTCTTCCTTGTCCTCGACGGGCCGAGCCGGTTCTTCTTCCATGGATACTTCTATGAAGTCGGGTTCGGAGAACTCGTCTTCTTCCGGCAAAGCCGGTTCTTCTTCCGCTATTGCTGTTTCTGTTGCTTGTGCGGGTGGTGCTGTGACCTCCTCCTCTTCCTCTTTCTCATCTTCTACAGCCACCACTTCATCAGATTGTTCATCCGCGGCCTCGGCTTCGGGGGAGACTTCATCGCTAAGAGGTATGGTTTCTTCCTCTTCTTCCTCTATTTCTTCAGCTACCTCTTCAGGTTCGGAAAGCTCCTCTTCATCTTCCTCCACTGCCACTGCGCCTTCATCTTCTAGTGAAGCTGCTTCGTCTTCAAGGGATATCTCCTCTTCAGCAGCGGGCTCTTCCAGCTTTTCATCTTCTTCCTCTGCAACGATCTCGGCCGCGGCCGTCTCTTTCTGCTCTTTGCCAGCGGCTATCTCGATCTCGGCCATCATCTCCTTGGCCTTGGCGTTCTCCGGGTCGAGATGAAGCCATTCTTGAACGGCTTTCTGCGCGGTCTCCGTGTCTCCTGCAGACGTGGCGAGTCCGGAGATTTTATCCAGCTCCTTGATTGCCTGGGCGGTCTCCCCGGATTCGACGTGAATATCTTTGAGCAGTTGCCTTGCTTTTATGTTCTGGGGATCGGACTTAAGGACCCTTTTAATATGGGTAAGTGATTTGTCCTTGAGACCGTATTTCAGGTAAACACCGGCCTCGGTCAGGTGTTCCATGATCTCGTTCTCGGAGAGTTCGGCGGTTTCTTCCTCTCCTTCTGCCAGGGGCGTTCCCGAGTCTATTACGACCTCTTCGTCCGGCTCCGAGACCTCTTCATCCTCTTCCAGGACCTCGAGGGGTTCTTCGATTATTTCTTCCACTTCCTGGGGATCTTCTTCCTCGAGGGTAGTCGGTTCTTCACCCACTACTGCCAAGGCCTCGGGGTCATCGGGTTTTATTTCCAGGACCCGGCGAAGGGAATCTTTGGCTTTCTGCCGGAGCCCCTTGGTCTTATAGATTCTTGCCACTTCCTTCCAGGTGTTGGCGGACTCTTCGGGTCTTCCTACTTTGAGGGCTGCCTTGGCCAATTGGGTCAGATAGTCTATCTCTTCGGGTTCATACTTATAAATGCGGGTAAGTACGGCATAAGCCTTTTCCCACTGTTCGTGGTCGATGTATATGGGGGCCAGCTCTTTGAAGTTCTCCACGTTTTCAGGATCGATCTTGATGAGCTTTTCCCGGAGCTTCACGTACTGCTCATAGTGACCGTCTTCGCGCAGTTGATCAAGGGCCCGCATAAAGGACTGGTATCCTTCGTCCTTTTTGCCGAGCTTGTAATACAGCTCTGCCAGCTTGGTAGCAAGGACATGGTTTCGAGGGTCCATATCCAGCATGTTCTGGGTGATGTCCAGGGCTTCCTGGAGCTTGCCTTCTTTCTCGTACTGGGAGGATATCTTCTTAAACTGGGCCATGGCCTGGGCGTTAAGGCCCAGCTTCATGTAACAATCGCCCAGGCTTTTCACTGCTTCGATCTGGTCTTCGTCAATCTTGAGTATCTGGCTGTAAAGGGCAACGGCTTTCGAGTAAAAGCCGTCTTTGTAAAGATACTGGGCGGCCTTGCTCAGGTAGCTGATGGCCTCATCTTTCTGGTTCTTACGCGAATAAAGCTCGCCCAGCTTCTGGAGTACCCGGATGTCCTTCTTATCCACCTCAAGGGCGTTCTGGTACTCCTTGATGGCATTATCCACCCTGCCACGTTTAATGAAGGTCTGAGCCTTGGAAATGTGTTTATCTTTATTACTCTTCGCCATTAAGAATACCGCTTCCTCTCCCCCGGAGAAAGGGAATTATTAAAGCATCTTAATCTATATAGAATCCACAGTCAAGTAACAATTCCTGTGTTTCCTTTCCCTTTATGTTTGATGCACCCCCCCCTTGAGAAGATTCAAGCTGTTGTTTGCAAAAAACAAAAGATGGAATGCCTATGTTTTAGTCGCTTCATTAACCCGGCCCGACTTAACAGCCGGCAAAAAAGCATTCAACCTTCCCCTCATTCTGGTAAAGATCAAAATCAGTCAATAGCCCCGGGGCTGCATATTCCGAAAAAAAACTGAAAATTCCAATTGCTCCCGGGTTATTTCAATATTTCTTTAATCTAATATGTTTATTATGACACATCAGTCAAGAAGTTGCAAATATTAGTGCTTTGTCACACGAAAAAAGGGGAACGGGCCCAATGAAGATCGCGGCTAAAGCCGCTCGCACGATTGTTTTCTATTCCCCAAAAAGCTTTTGACAGGACACTAGCCGCCTCTACTTCTCTCCTCTTTTTCCCTGTAATAGACGTAGATAGTGTGATGGATTTTCGCTTCGGGTTTGTTGTCCAAGAAGTATTGGTAGCATTTTTTCTTTTTTTCGGGAGTGCTTCTCCGGAGTGTTACCACATGAATGGCGTACCAGCCGGGCTTGTCCATGTTGCACTCATACTTCTCATAAGGCACGCCATAGGCGCCGGGGTCTGCCATTCCATAGTGCTTGTAATAGATTTTCCGGATGTCTTTTCTTTGGCAGAAATTGCCCAGGGCGGAAACGTCCTGGCCCCAGTCTTCTCCTACTACAGATAGCTTCAACCCTCCTTCAGGCCCGCCCACCAGGCGGTTGAAATGCACCAGGTAGTCGGGATGGATAACTATCGCCCGGACAACAAGCGCGGCCACCAGCAGCCATGCTCCCCAGGGAACAACTCCCCGGAGTGCCCGACCCTCGGCCAGCCGGGAAAGCCAGAGCAATAAAAAGGGATACAAGGGAAGCAGGTGCCGGATGCCAATGTTTTTCTGGTTCAAGAGCATGAAAGCGCCAAGAAATATCACCGCCACGACAATGGTCACGGTTTTTTCCGGACGCTCAAGACCACCAGCTTTCCGGAGGGAAACCGTGCCCAACACTATGAGCACAAGCAGAGCCACCGGCTCTTTGATAACAAAAAGCACCGGGTAGTAGTACCACCATCCTTTGTTGGAGACCTCGCCCAGGAAAAAAAGCGGCTTGGGATGGGCAGCGGTGTCGAGCAGAGTGGTGGACAGCCCGAAGAAGTAGGTCTGCGGCGGCAGGTTCAAGAGGTCCATAACCTTGACTATGGCTGTTTTCATAAACAAGCCGGGCGCTGCCGCTAAGGCCGGGGTTTCCGGTACGCTCAGTTCATGGAAACTTTGGACCTCGAAGCCGTAGCCTGCCCATAAGACCACGCAGCCGGTGATATAGATGATAAGGCAAGCGGGTATCCATCCGGCATAGGCGGTGCGGGCTCCGGTTTGGCGGAGTTCTCGCTTCGCCTCTTGCAGTCTTTTCCTCTCCATTACAAGAGCTATGGGCACAACTGGTATTAAAAGAATGCTGGTGTACTTGGACAGCAGTGCAAGGCCCAAAGCCACGCCGGTTAAAAGAAGGTTATGGTATCGGGGATATCGTAAATAGCTGCAGAAGAGGAACGCGAACATGAAGGTGAAAAGCGCGCACCCGGTGTCGGTGGTTGACAGCCGGGCATGGGCCAGTACGGTCGGCGAAAAGCAGTACATGGCCATGGCCATGACTGCGGCGCGGGGACCGAAAAGCCTTGCCGCCCATATGCCCAGCACTATTGCCAAAAGCGCGCTCAACACCATGGTGGGCACTCTTCCCATTAAAACGATGTCAATGTAGTGGGGATGCCGGTAGAGGAAGTGCCTGGCGAGTGCGATCTTGCGGTCCGGCGCACTATACTTGTGGCTTGTCCATACGGGGTGCCGGACAGGGACCTGGAAATCATAGGCAAGTGTACCCGGCAGCGCGGAGAGCATGTTGACAAGCGGGGGATGGGCCACGCTTGTCCGGAAGTCGCCGGTGAGGAGCGCAGCCATGCCGCGTGCCAGGTGGAAAGGTTCGTCCGATGTATGCGACTTCTGCCGCGCCGAGGACACGAGCAGTATAAGGTGTATGGTGATCAGGAGAATGGCCGCAACTGTCAAGACCCTTTTGCTGTTGCGTGTTCGCGGACCGCGTTCTTTAGGCTTATCCTCCATTTTCCTAATCTCATCATAAAGGCCGGTGTCTTACAAACAGGGGGATATCCGGGAGGTGTTTTTACGGCGTGTATTTGCAATCATACAGGGTATCAAACTATACTGCGGATACGATTTTCAGAGGGTGATACAAGCCGGAACCGAGTCATTCTAAAGAGGGAGGGAATCTGATGAGGGTGCTTGTAAACGGGGCCACCGGCCTGGTTGGTCTGAGTGTTATTGATGCATTTCAGGAGAATAATATCGATGTTCGTGCCAGTGACCGGCCGGGAAGCGATTTCAGAGAGCTGGAATTCCGGGAGGTTGAGATAGTTCCTGCCGACCTTTCCGACGTTGATTCGCTTGGCAAGGCGGTCAAGGGCATGGACTCTGTAGTCCACGTTGCCGGTCTTTTCGACCTTGCCGCGCCCCGGCATTTGCTGGACGAGGTGAACCACCAGGGCACGAGGAACATGTGTGAGGCCGTTCTCAAGCATGCCCCCGACCTGGAATCTTTCATCCACGTGGCCACCGTGGGTGTTTACGGCAAGCCGGTGCGCTGCCCGTGCCGTGAAGATGACCCCAAGCGGCCGCGCAACCATTACGAGAAGACCAAGTACCTGGGCGAGTTGGCCGCGTTCGAGTATCACCAGAAACACGGTTTGCCGGTGGCCTCGATCCGTCCCACCCTGATATACGGACCCCGGGCGCGTTACGGCCATGCCATGTTCATCGCCGCCATGAGCCTGGTCAAAGAAGGCTGGGGGAGACCCCGCCTGATATCCCTGCGCAGCGGGCCATACACCAGTCACGTTCACATAGATGACGTGGGCCGGGCAGCGCAACTGATAGCCAGAAGCGAGGGAACAGCGGGCAAAGCTTTTAATATCGCCGACCCTAACCCCTTGGAAGGATCGGCTTTTGTGCGGGCCCTGGCAGAGCCACTGGGATTGGAGGTCAAGCCGTGGATACCTTACTCCGGCCCCATAGCAGCCGGCTTGGGGGCGTTACTGCCGGTCCTTCCCGAGGCCCCTTTCCGGGCGCTCAACAACTTCCTGGAAAAGCGCTGGGAGGCATTGAAAAAGGAGCGCGGCCTGGCGGCCGGCCTCCGCTTGCGCCTTGACCGGGAGTGGGCGGGCTATATGACCGGGGCCAATTACTACGATATAAGCCGGCTTAAAGAGCTGGGAATGGAATGGAAATGGCCCGATCCCGTGGAAGGCTTGAGGAGCACCATCGAGTGGTACAAAAAGGAGCGCTGGATACCTTGAACGAAGCTTTTGAAAGTCCGTGTTCCGGGTGTTAATATATTAATCTGCCATGAGTTCCAGAAGCGGTATAGGCATATCCCTGGGAGGCGGTGCTGCCAGGGGACTCTCCCACATAGGCGTTCTCCAGGTCATCGAGTCGCGGGGAGTTCATGTCGAGGTGGTGACCGGTACCAGCATGGGCGCTATCATCGGCGCCATTTACGTGATGGAGGGGAACGCAGAAGCCCTTGTAAAAAGGATGGAGAGCTTTTTCGAGAGCGAGGCGTTCCTGACCGCCAACTTCAACTCTCTGCGGGAGCGCCGGGAGGAAGAGGAAGGCGGTTTTTTAAACTCCATGGCCCTGATGCTACGGCGGGGTTATAAGTACTCCCTTTCGGTGACCCGCAAATCAATCATTGACTATGACGTTTTCAAGATGCTGATCGAGGAGCTCGTTCCTGATATTCGCATCGAAGAGCTTCCCCGACCCTTTGCCGCGGCCAGCCTGGACACGGTGAGCGGCCGCGAGATCATCTGGACCTCGGGTTCGCTGCGCGACGCTTTGTGGTCATCCTCCGCCATACCCGGTTTTTTCCCTCCGCTGGAAAAGGACGGCATGGTTTTAGTAGACGGCGGCTGGACCAATGCCGTGCCCGTGGGTCCGGCCCGCAGCCTGGGCGCGAACCGGATCATTGCCGTGGACATCTCCCGCGAGGTCGAGGAAATAATGGAGTATAAACGGGGCATAAGCCTGGTGCTGCGCTCCGCCATGTTGACCACCAGGCACCTGCGCGAGCTCCAGCTAATGCACGCCGACGTGGTCCTCCGTCCCGACGTGGGACACGTACACTGGGCCGACTTCTCCGATCCCTACGACCTCATCCAGAGGGGAAAGGATGCCACCTTTGTCTCCCTGGACGAGATTATGGCGCTTAACAGGACTTCAATAAGGGAAAGCTCCCGCACGCTGGGAGGCAGGCTCCGCAACGTTTTCCAGGACAGGTTCCGAAAACAGGCCAAGTAAAAGCCTTTCCGCCACCTTGCACGTGGCGGCCTACTTGCCGTTCTTGACCGACTTTTTCTCCTCGTCGCTGATGACCAGGTAATCGGATACCGGGCAACCGTTCTCGATCTCCAAAAATACCCGTTGCTTTTTTCCTAAAGAAGCCTGCCGTAGAAGCTCGACCCGGTCTTCGGGCAAGCTCTCCACGTTCAGCCGGCCCGCTTTCTTGGCGCTTTCTACCGCCTGTTCGCCTTTTTCCGTACGCACGATAAGGGTGTTCCAGTCTTCCTTCCACTCCGTGCTTCCCACTGACACGTCTGCAAGCTCGGAGGTGAAGTCAAAGCATATGTCGCAGGTCTTTCTGCGAAGCTCCTTGACGGGTTCATACTCGAGGTCAGCGGCCCCGTCCTCGCTCCACACCACGAACCGGTTATAAGGGATGTCCATCCTGCGGGCCTTTTTAACGTCCATCTTCCCGGCCAGGTGAGAGACAAGCTCCTTGTACTCCAAAGACCACATGCAGAACAGCCCGATTACCAGGGCGATCCTCTCTGATATCTCCGGCTCGCACATGATCCTTTTCCGGAGTGCCGTAACCTGGCACGGCCTGCCCACCACCGCCAGCTTCTCGGATTCGTTAAGTGCCCGGCCGAGGATTTTCAGGCTGGGACACGCCGTATACTTCGAGCCGGTACAATCGAGGACATCCCCGGGAGTCCGCGCCAGCACGGGCTCAGGCAGGAGGCTGTAGCGTTCGGACTTGCCCGCCAGGATGGCCCCGTCAATAGAGCCGTCTTCCAGGCCGTGCATGAGAAGAGCGCTGACCGTGCCCCCGTACTGGCCTTGCTCGCGGGCGGACTCGGAAGCGGACTGAGACATGTGGACCCCCCGGTTGGTCCCCAGAACAAAATCATCGCGGCCTTTCCCGAAAACAAGACGGTTGAGCTCTTCCATGTCCGTCAGCGTGCGGGGGCACACCTCGTAGCATCTTCCCTCGGTAAGACCGCACGGCTCCATCAGGACCACGTGCTCCTGCATCACGTTGAAGTAAGGACAAAGGCTCATGCATGCGCCGCAGGAACAGCAATATTCCTGCTTTAAGACCCTGGCTTCCAGGTCCTGCGGACCTTTCTTCAGCTTAAGTTCCACTTTCCTACTCCTTGTCTTGACGTGGCGGCTGTATTATCCGTGCGGACAATCACCGACTCGAGTTCCAATTGTATCAGAAAACAGGGAGGAGAACGAAATCTTTTCAATGTCTGCCGCTTTTTTCGCCGGCTATAATCGCGCCTTCCGTCAACGAGGTTTATGAGCACTGTCCGCGGGTTTTAAATCTTCGGACAATGTAAAAACATCGGCCGGTATTTTACGCTCTTCAACCCGGGTGACTTCCCTGGTGATGGTCAGCGGTCCGTAGTGGGTAACCACCTTCATGGGGAAACCGGGTATAAGTGCGAGGTGGGAGTAGGCTTCGCGGTCGATCATTCTCATCCGCCGGGCGTAATAGATTTTATAGTTCCCGTCAATGTCAATGTCCTCGGCAACCCAGATTTCCTGGAATACCTTGCCGTTCCCAGTTCCTTCATACTTCACGCAAGGATGGCCGGCAATGGTTTTTTTCTCGCCGCTTTTGCGGACGCTGTAACGTCCGCTCCAGAGCTTTTGCTTTTCGCGCTGGGCCTCGATCTTTGCTGCGGCCGTTTTTCGCTCTTTTTTCGGCAGTGACCCGAGGTTCTTTTCCTGTCCGCTCAGGCTGTTTCTTATCTGATTGTTTTCGTTTCTCACCTTTCGGGAGAGCTCCGTGAAGGAAAACTCGGTAAATACCTGGTCCTCCAAGACCGACACAGCCACCCTCTGGTGGAAGTTATAGATCCGGTATTCTTTCTTCTCCTTTTTGTCGACACGGAGAAGATTGTCTTTAAGCGACAAGGTCTTTTGGGAAATCGAGACCTCTTCGGTGTTGCCGTCACAGGTGAGTGTATTCACCTTTTGGGTCTCCCAATACAGGTCCATGGCACTTGCAGCAGGAGGGATTAAAAAAAGCAGGGCAATAATTGCTGCGGGCACGGATTTGACTGTTCTCATATCATAACTCCTTTCTTAGAACTCCATGTTTTCTAGCCATCTTAGTCCGATCTTCATGGGGATGAGTGTAGCGAGCAGCAAAATGATAAAGATCACCGCGAACAAGCCAGTTATGACAGCTATCTGTTCTCCGGTCAAGGGCACTCCCCTGAACTCGGACATAAAGTACATGTAGGTGGGGGTCGCCTCAAGTATCACCACTAACCCGATTACGCTCATGGTCAGTATCATGTAGATGACGCCCCCGAAACTGGTGGCGACCTTGGTGGGGTTCTCGATATGGAAGCGCGGAAAGCGCGCCCCCAGCCCCACCCCCATTCCGCAGATGGCCATGGTCATTACTGCAATGGTAATGGGGCTTATCCACCACACTGTCAGGCTGACTTCCAGGATGTAGTTGGTGACCAGGATGAGTATCTCGCCGATTACAACAAGCGGAACCGCACTGATCAAAAACTTTGACCACAGGAATCCTTTAAGAGACAGCGGCGAGCTTTTGATGATCCAGAAGGCCCTGCCTTCCTGGCTGACCATGGGAAACACGAAACGCGCGGAGAGCGCAGTGACCACGAATCCCGCCAGTCCGATATTCATGAAAGACAAAAGGTTCATGATCTTGAACTGGTTCATTGGAAACCTGGAGAGAGGCATAACCCGGAAGTTGAAAATGTAGATGACAACCAGGGCGGCCAGAAGGAAAAGCTGGGACCACTGAGTGGTGTCCCGCATGAACACCCTGATGTCCTTCATTACTATCTGGCGGGTGGCAGAGCTGAAGGGACGGCTGACAAAACTTATCATCCGGTTTACCGGACCCCAACTGGAAATGACGGTCCTGGTGGCCTCCTGGGACTTGGAGAAGCTCTCCGGGTACAGCGCCCGCGATAGGAGTACGGCCAGGCCGGTTATCCCCAGTCCCGTGCTCCAAAGCAATGCCATGCAAAACTTGCCCGACTCCATAAGCTCGCCCTTTACGAGCTGGGTCAGAGTCTGAACAACCCAGAAGTTGGGCATCCACTCCTGCTGCGGAGCCTGAAGGCTTTGGATCATGTCGAAAACTTCCATCTGTGCGTTGAAGCTGGCAAGTTTCTCTGGCTGGAGCAAACGAAGCAGAACAAGCAACACTCCCGCCACTACAATGGAAAGAATCAGAAGTATATCGCGGATACGACGGGCGGGAAAAGCATAAACCAGGAGCATGGTAACCATGACCCCCAGCCCCGCGGGAATAAGAGTAAAGGGTATCAGGACAAGGGGTATGGCCAGGTAGTACCAGATATTCGCCTGGTAAACCGCTCCAAACGCCACGAACACCGGAGTGCCGAAGATAACGATCATCCACGACGACTCTACTATCATCTCCGTGAAGCGGGCTATGAAAATCGAGTCTCCGGAAACAGGAAGCGCGCCCACCAGCGTCAGGTCCTCGGACAAGAAGAAAGTGGTGAGCGAAGTGATGATGTTAGAGAAAATAAGAATAGCCAGGAAGACGAGAACCACCATGCCCAGAAGCCGGCGGTTGATCTCGAAACGCAGAAACTCCTCGATCTCCAGGCCCGGACCCGTCAGGTTGATATTTTCGATGTAATCAAGGAGAAAATTAAAGGCTAAGTAAACGACGATGCAAAAGAGGCCCGCAAGCAGAGCAAGGAAAATGTTCTTGGAGCGTTCCTTGCGGTTCCGGCCGCCGTTCACGGCCGAGCGCCACTTAGGCCAGAGCAGATAAAGAGCGTCGGACATTCAAACGGGCTCCTTATTGGGAGGGACAGGCCGTCATTTTACCTTGATGGGAACGGTCTGCTGCAAGGGTTTGTCGACCTTGGGAAGAACAATCTCCAGGATGCCGTCCTGGTATCTTGCTGTAATGCCGGAGGGATCGACATTGGAGGGAAGCTGAAACACCCGGTGGAAAGGACCGATGAGTATTTCGCTCTGATGGTAATCGCCCCTGCTGCGGAGGGGCCGGCGCTCTCCCTTTAAGATGAGCTTGTTCTTTTCCATGCGCAGATCAAAGTGTTCGGGGGCCATGCCGGCAACCTCGACAAGAAGATGTATCTCGCTGTCGGTCTCGCAAACATCGGAAGGAGGGTGCCAGCCGGCAAGGCCTTCGCTATGGCGGTGTTCGCTCACTGATGCGTCAAAGATGCGGTTTAAATGCTCCTGGAGAGTGATAAGGTCGCGGAAAGGGTCCCAGCGCCTGCTCATGGTATCCTCCAATTTCTAATCCGGATATCCTATTAAGCTAGCTCCACATGATACAAAGGTCAAGACCCGAAAACATCGTTTTATCATCCGCACAATATCTAGTGCCCCTTGCAAAACGGAGGTTTATTTACTTTTGCGGCGCTGTTTTTAGATAGGGGTAGGAAGAACCGGTTGTCTACCCGGTTCCTCCCCCCTCCGAAC
>CAYQTK010000021.1:34532-34730 GCA_964420375.1 uncultured bacterium | reverse complement strand
CGGCGCGGGGCCATGAGGTGGCGGGGTGTGATTGTTATTTCCGGCGCGACTGGGTCGCGGAGATGGGCGCCCAATCGGCGACCCCCATAAAGAAGATGACCGACCGCCTTCAGGCCTTTCGGGAAAACTTCGACACCAACTTGCAGTTTACCAAGGGTGATCTTACCGACTACAACTTTGTCTGGAACTTTCTCCGGT
>CAYQTK010000021.1:0-34522 GCA_964420375.1 uncultured bacterium | reverse complement strand
TCAAGCCGGACGCGATCGTACACCTTGCCGAAATGCCGTCGGCGCCCTACAGCATGATCGACGTGCATCACGCGGTGTTTACCCAGACCAACAACCTGGTGGGCACTTTGAACCTTCTTTTCGCCATGAAGGACGTGTGCCCCGACGCCCACATGGTCAAGCTGGGCACCATGGGCGAGTACGGCACACCCCCGTGCGACATCCCCGAAGGCGTGTTCACCGATGAGGCCACCTTCCGGGGCAAGAGCCTCGAAGGCATGATGTTCCCCAGAAAGGCGGGAAGCTGGTATCACCAGACCAAGGTCCACGACACCAACAACATCGAGATGGCCTGCCGCTTCTGGGGGCTGCGGTCCACCGACATCATGCAGGGCGTGGTCTACGGCACCCGCGTTGACGAGATGGGAGACGACGAGCGGCTGCTCACTCGCTTCGACTTCGACCAGTGCTTCGGAACCGCCATCAACCGCTTCTGCGCCATGGCGGTCATCGGCGTTCCCATCACTCCCTTCGGCAAGGGCCACATGCGGCGGGGCTTTCTGCCGCTTCGCGACTCCATGCAGTGCTTCACCATCGCCATCGAGAACCCGCCTGCGAAGGGCGAGTACCGAACGTTCAACCAGTTCGAGGAAGTCTACGACATCACCGAGCTGGCGGAGAAGGTGGTCAAGGTCGCCAACGCCGAGCACGGCCTGGAAGCCGAGGTCAAAAACGTGGAGAACCCGAGGATGGAGCTGGAAGAGCACTACTACAACCCGGACCACAAGAAGCTCCTCGAGCTCGGCTATAAGCCGACCAGTGACATGGACGGCGAGCTGAAGATCATGATCGGAGACCTCGTAAAGTACAGCCATCGAGTCCTCGCCCGCGCCCACGCCATCACCCCCGACGTGAGATGGGACGGCCGGAGGGAGAAGGTGGACTACATAAAAAAGTGATCCGCCTGCGCTCATCGTGAGATATAATATGATGCAGACCAACTGGCTTATAACCGGCGGATGCGGGTTCATCGGCGTGAACCTGGTGAGGGCGTTGCAGGCACGAGGCGATTACATCCGGATCATGGACAACCTCTCCGGCGGCAGCCGGGAGGACCTTTCCGCGGTCGCCGACTTTGCCGATTTCTCTGAAGCCAATGCACCGGAACCCGGCAGGGTCGAGCTTTTGGAAGGCGACGTGCGGTACCTGGAAGAGTGTCAAAAGGCGACACAGAACATGGATGTGGTCGTGCACTTGGCCGCCCAGACCGGAGTAATACCTTCCCTGGAAGACCCCTACTTCGATTGCGAACAGAACGTGACCGGCATCCTGAACATGCTGGTTGCTGCGCGGGAGGCCGGCATCAAGAGGTTTATCTTTGCCTCGTCCGCTGCGCCGCTGGGCGAGCAGGACCCGCCGGTGGACGAACAGAAGGTCCCCCGGCCGCTCGCGCCCTACGGTGCCAGCAAACTGGCGGGAGAAGCGTACTGCTCAGCGTTTCACGGCTCTTTCGGCATGGACACGGTGGCCCTGCGTTTCTCCAACGTGTACGGTCCCTACTCGTTCAAGAAAGGCAGCGTGGTGGCCGAGTTCTTCCGGCGGGCCCTGGCGGGCAAGCCGCTTGTCATCTACGGGGACGGCGAGCAGACCCGGGACTTCATCCATGCGGAAGACCTCTGCGGCGCCATTACCAAAGCTGCGGAAAAGGACGTGGGCGGTGAGCTCTTCCAGATCGCCACCGGCCGGGAGACGAGCGTGAACGAGCTTGCCGGCCGGGTGAAAGACCTTGTCGAAGGGGAAACTAAAACGCCCGTGGAAGTGACTCACGCTCCGCCCCGGCAAGGCGAGATCAGGAGGAACTATGCGGATATAAGTAAGTCCGTCCGCCTTTTGGATCACCACTGCAAAATAGATTTTCAAAAGGGGCTCTTAAAGACCTTGGAGTGGTTCAAACTATACAACGTAACAACCACGAAAAATAGACTTGGGCTATTTAACAGATAAATTAACCGCAGTTTTTCCACCTATCGCTCCCTATTTAAAACGCTTTCAAGGGAAGGGGGTGGGAGCTACACTTGCACGCGGAGCCAGTGGGGCATTTTTGGTAAATGTCATTGGCACCGGGCTTTTGTTCACGACCCACGTGGTTATAGCCCGTACCATGGGGTCCTCCTCTTACGGCCACTTTGCTTACGCAATGACGTGGCTGAATATCCTAGTTCTTTTTGCCAAGATGGGACTTGATACTGCTTCCATTCGCTTCGTGGCCGAGTATAACGGCACTGAGAAATGGGAACTTATGAAGGGATTTGTTCGTAGGGCCAACCAACTTTCTTTGGTTGCGTCCCTGATAGTGTCCCTGTCTACTGCGGTGGTGATATGGCTGATACGTGAAAAACTGGAGCCGGAACTTGCCACAACTTTCTGGATAGTATGCCTCATACTGCCTTTGCAATCCCTTTTCCGAATCAGGGTTGCCGGCTTGCGGGGCCTGAAAAAAGTAATCAAGTCACAAAGCGCATTCTTGATCGTGAGGCCTGCCATTCTCTTGATCGCGGTGGTATGCACGTTCTTTGTTTCCAGGAACCTGCTCAACGCAACTACAGTCATGGCTATGAATCTCGCTGCGTTTGCAGGTTCGCTTTTGCTCGTCGCCGTATATTTCAAGAAGGCTTTTCCGCGGAATGCCTCTGAAGCCAAGCCGGATTATATGATGTCGAGATGGATACGAGTAGCACTGCCTATGCTTTTTATACATGCGATGTTACAAACTCACAACCAGACAGATGTACTGGTGATCGGCTTTTTTCTCGATTCCAGCAGTGTAGGCAAATATTTTGCTGCCAAAAGAATAACCGCGCTTGTAAGGTTCGGGCTGACTGCCGTCAATCTTATTGCCGCCCCTCTTATATCAGAGTTGTGGCACCAGGGAAGGAAGCAGGAGTTGCAGAGAATGCTGAGATTGGCTGCCTGGGGAATATTCGCGTTCACCTTACCTGTGAGCCTTGCGGTTATAGTCTTCGGAAAGCAAGTTCTATCTTTTTTCGGCCCTGATTTTTCTTCAGCTTACTGGGCGTTGGTTATCCTTACGGCGGGTCGTATAGTTTTTTCGCTCGCCGGTTCGCTAGAGCTGATAATGCACATGACAGGACATCAAAATATGTCCGGTGTCATAGTAGCTGTAAGTGTTCTGGTAAATATTTCGCTTGGAATAGTGTTGATACCTGCTATAGGAATAAACGGCGCTGCTATATCAATGAGCGTATCTTTGATTGTGTTAAATGTATTGATGTTTACGTATGTCTTAAAAAAAATGAAGCTTAATCCTACAATATTAAGACTGGGTAATTAAGCATTTTAGCTGATTCGACTGCTTAATTTATTCAAGTCTGTCTGCCGCATGCGGTGCTGTCAGACGGGGGGAGCGGGCGGCAGACAGACGCATATCGGGGGCCCTTAAGTGACAAAAGCATCTTGAGTGCTCTCCGGTTCTCTAAATTGGAGAGGCAATATATCCAGAGGCATGGCCATGAAAGAATCTTCTTCCCATACACTCCTACATCTACTGACCAGGAATTTACATATGGTATGTATGAACCGGGAGATGAAGTCGTTCTTAATCATATCTATGCCTTTTAACGGGAATAGTCAGGGACTACAAACATTTTTCCTGGCAATGGCTTGAAAATCCTTATGGCGAAAGCCTTATTGGGGTGATCAAAGAGAAGCAGACCAATAAAGTGGTTGGACATCACGGTCTTATTCCCATGACCTGATAAAAGCAATCACCGCCGAAGCGGGAGACATGCTTGTGCACCACGGCTATCCGTTGATGGACACCGAGCCATGATTTGTCTCACCGGCGATGTCCATCACAGCTCCCGGAACACCGATGATCTGAGGTTCTGCCGGGAATCGGAAATCTCGGCGGCGAAAGCCGCTTCTAAGATCGCGGAAAATTACGGCATAAAGCTCACTCTTTTTTTCACCGGAAAATGTGTGCTGGAAGCGCCTGACCTCGTGAGGACTATAGCGGGCATGGAAAAAATTGAAGTGGGCGGACACAACTATGACGCTTTCCACTGGAAACGTCTTTTCAACCTCTATTACCGGCTGACCGGCATTAAAAACGGGCCCTACCGATATCAGGCCTGGGACGTACGGCGGACCCTGGCGGCCTTGCAAAAAGTAACCGCAGATAATATACTCTCCTGGCGGGACCACGGCTACCGGCATGACAAAAACACCAGGGAGATACTTGCCTGCAACAATATAAGGTTTCTCTCCGACACGCTTTCTGCGGAGGGAGCCCAGCCGAAAATAAATCAAGGTATTATAGATGTTCCCATAAACACCATACCATACCACGACTATGTATATCACGGCGCCAGGCAGCCGGGCAGCTTTGATGAGATGCCTCTCAAGCGTTCCGTTTTCCGGACAGGGGCAATGACTAAAGAGGAGTGGCTCGAACGGATAAAAGCGCAGGTGAGGGACATAGACGGGACAGGTGGAATCGCTGTTATCCTTGCCCATCCTGCTTGCATGGAGGTCATGGACGATTTTTTTACTTTCGAAAAACTGTGTGGTTTTATTTCTACATTTGAGACCGTCAATATGAAAGATATATGTATTGAAACTCATAAAATGAAAAGTGAAGAGTTGAGCAATGGCTGAAACAGCTTCTACTCTCTATGGCAAAAAAGTTCGTCTACCTTCCTTCACTGCTCTCTTTCTTTTTATTTTCCTTTTAACTCCTTTTATATTGCTAACTGAGTCACCAAAAATCAGCAGAGAAGAGTATCTTGTATCCGCTGTGTTCTTGATTATTATTCTCCAGTGGCTGCTAAAAAGTATTGTATCGAAACGCACAATTAAGTTACGATTCATGGATGTTCCCGTTTTTGTACTATTCGTCTACTTTCTTTTTGACTTTGTGAAAGCTATATCACCTGAGACGAGCTTAAAAAATCTGCTTCATTGGAGAATGTTTTTTCTCTTGTTGATTTACTTTCCAGTTTCCCGGACATTTACCACTGAAAGAATTATAGACCATTTCGTAGTATTTCTAATTTTTATCGGTACAACGCTATCTGCTGTAACTATTTATTTTAATTTTGACTATGCTATTACTTCCGTTACATATGTAAAAACTGGCATAGATACGTCGACTTTCCCTTTCTTTATCCTTATGTTCGGAATCGGAATATATAAATGGGTAAACAGCAAAAACACCGGTATGAGTATATTGTTCAAGATTCTCTTTCATACCTCACTGATAGTAATGATTATTGATATCCTCTCATTCGCCAGAAGAACTCCTCTTATTGCTATCACGCTCTCGAGTGCGTTAACCCTGTTTTTCTCCCTGCAGCAAAGAGGCAGGGAGAGTAAACAATATCTAATTTTATTAATAGCTATCCCATTGTTTGTCATTACAATGACTGGACTCAGCGAGAGCTTCCAAATAAGGTTTAGTCAAGACCAAGTAGAGGAAGGTATTGAAAGTAGAATCCAGAGATTCTACTACGCGCTTAAACAAGTGAAAGAGCATTATATTATAGGCATATTTCCCCAACACTCCGGGCTTAGATACGGTCCCTATGGTCACAAAAAAGGGAGTGTCCATTCATTATATTTTAAGTTCCTTTATTTCGGAGGAATAATAGGATTGACGGCATTTTTATTTTTTATGGTGCAATCCCTGCGATATTGTTTCCTAGTGATGAAGAGAAAGAAAAGCGCAAAGTTAAAGGTGTATTCGCAAGCCATAACAATTGTTTTCTTATCTCTTTATGTGGTTGGCTTTGCGTCCACCCGGGCCCTTGGCATAGAAACCTGGATTTGCATGGGATATCTGTTGGGTATTTTAACAGGAATCGAGTCGATAAATGAAAACGAGAAATTAAAACCTGAATAAGGCAGAAGTCATATTTAAATTATCTCTGGAAATTGTTTATGCTAATCGTATTCCAGCGAGGACAAGGAGTAAAAATTGAGTGAAAAAACAGCGGTATTAATTGGAACAAGACCCGGCATTATTAAGATGTGCCCCTTGGTTCACGAGCTACGCGAAAGAAATGCCGAGCATCTAATCATTCATAGCGGCCAGCATTACTCCGAAGTTATGGACAGAAGTATTATGGAAGACGCCGGCTTGAGTGAGCCGCAATACAGCATAAAGCGGGAGGAGGATTGGATTACTCACGCGCAGCAGACCGCCTATATGCTCACGGCCATCGAGGAAGTCCTAATGAAAGAGAAACCCTCCATCCTTTTGGTATGCGGCGACGCCAACACCAACCTGGCGGGGGCTCTTGCCGCTCGAAAGATTCATGTTAAAGTGGGCCATGTTGAATCCGGTCTTCGAAGTTTTGACTGGCGGATGCCGGAGGAGCACAACCGGGTGATTATCGACCACATCTCCGAGTACTTGTTTGCGCCCACCCACCAGGCCCGGCAGTACCTTTTGGACGACGGCGTCAGGGGAAAAATATTTGTGGTGGGAAACACCATAGTAGACGCCACCCTCCGCCACGCGGAAAAGGCCAAACAGGAAAGACAGCCCCGAGTGGACGAACTGACGGGGGGAGACCCCTTTGTGCTTTTGACCTTGCACCGGGAAGAGAACGTGGACGATCCCGCCATCCTGGCAAATATAATCGAAGCGATCGCGGAAATCGGAAAGCAAAATGAGTACATGATCGTCTTTCCGTGCCACCCCCGCACCATGAACCGGCTTAGAGAGTTCGACCTCTTAAAGAGAACCTCTGAACTCAAAAACCTCAACATGATCAATCCCCTGGGATACCTCGATTTCCTGGCTTTTCTGGCAAACGCACACGCCGTCATGACCGACTCCGGCGGGATCCAGGAAGAAAGCTGTATATTGAAAGTTCCATGCATAACGCTTCGCGAGAGCACCGAGCGACAGGAGACCGTAAATATCGGGGCCAACCGCGTGGGCGGAACCCGGAAAGAAGGCATAGTAAAGGCTTTCAACCAAATGAAGGAAGCGATGGAAAAAGTCACCCAATGGGAGAACCCGTTTGGCGACGGCAAAGCCTCGAAACGCATCATTGATACCTGCCTGCTGGGAGGGCCCGAGGATGAGCCTTTCCAGGAACAAAAGGACTGAATCGCGGCTTCCATGCAGAAATTTCTTCATTAATGAGCGAAAAAGAATATAAAATATCATTGAAAATGGAGTCCGGCCTGGACGAAAGCGTAGCCCGGCGGATAGATTACTCCTTCCGGTTGTTCTGCTCGATTTACGGATTTGCGCCGGCCGAAGACAATGAAAGCGCTCAAGTGACACTCTGCTATGGAGAGCGATCCGCCGGTCCTTCCCACTTGTCCCTTTATCCCGGATATGAGCCGCGGCCTTTATCAACACCTGCTCCAAAGCCGGTGTTCATTGAAATCGAGGACGAGAACGGGACAATGTCCTTTCCGGTGTTTCACGGTTTAGATGACCGCGGAGAGCCGGACTGGCTGGGGGAAATATTTGAATGGGTCTCGGGAGCGCATGAGCACTCCATAACCGAGCGGAACGTAAGAGGGGATATCCCCTTCAGCGCCACCCTGCATGGCCGTTATGATCTTTCACCCGAAGTCCCTTACGCCGCCATAGCCATGCAAAGACTTAACGCGGCCATTAAAGAGAAGGCAGGCGAAGACTGGCCGGACAAGCCGAGGAAACCATGGGATGGCGCCTCTTCCTGTGTTTTTGCGGCAACCCATGACCTGGATTTCTTTCCGGTAAATAAAGCCACCACCATAAAACGCTACCTGAAAAACGCGGCGATCGCGGTTTTACTGAAGAGGAATCTTTTGCTGGCCTTGTCCATATTACTCTCTCCCTTTAAGGCATTAAAAGGAGGAATTTGGCTTCATAACAGCTTGGAGAAGATGTATGAAAGAGAGCGGCAACTGGGTATTGAATCCAGTTTATACGTAATTCCCAGGCGTGTCGCCCGGCGTGACGCAAATTATGAAATCTACAACCCGGCTCTTTTGCGTTTTTTAAAAAGGCTTTATGCCTCCGGAGTCGAGATAGGTGTTCACGGCAGTTGCACCAGCCTTGCCAGCGAGAACCGGCTTGCTGAAGAGTACGAACGTCTGGCGGAGCATGGGTTTCCCGCTGTGGGAGGCAGACAGCACCTTCTCCATTTCAAAAGCGCAACTTTATTCAAAGAGCTTATGAAAGCAGGAGCCTGGTATGAATGCTCATGCGGATACAACACTCGGGTTGGGTTCCGGCAGGGGCTTTGTTTTCCATATCCTCCTTATAACTTTGATTCTGAAGCTCCCTTCCCCCTGCTGGAGCTGCCTCTTGCAGTCATGGACGTAGCTCTTTACTCGAGGGTGAAAGAGGGAGAGAAAGCCATCGAAGCGGCCAACAATATAATTTCACTTGTTAAAAAATATGGCTGGGGAGGATGCAGTATTTCGTGGCATGACACTGTTATTAGTGGAGTACAGCTTCCCCGCGAGATAGCCGACGCTTACTGGGAGCTTAAAAATCCGGATGACTGGTGGACAAGTGGCAAGAAGCTGGCAGAAACCATATGGGAAGCATACAGGCCGTGCTGGAACAGTCTCGGCGGGTAATGCTTAGGCGCTCAACGGTCTTGTTAACACTCACAATGTCAAGTGAAATAAGAATAAAGACTTTGGGCCATGAAGATATTAAGGCGTTCTCCGATTTACACTTAAAGTACTTCCCGGAACGAACCGTTGCGAGGCTCGAATGGCAACTTTTTGACAAGGACCTTCCTGCTGAAACGGTATCAGTGGGCGCCTTTTACAGGGACAGACTTATTGCTACCCAGGTTTTTATCCCGGTAAGAGCCAGATACAGGCAGAAAGAAATAATGGCATGTAAGTCCGAACTTTCCCTGGTAGATGAAGAGTTCCGTAAGCGGCGTATTTTTAAAAAAATTTACGAGCGGGGCGTAGAGATACTCGAAAAGCGGGGATTTGATTGTGTGTTCGGTTTCACGCAAGCAACGGAAGTCTTCAAATCACTGGGGTTTACAATTTTGGGACCTCGATATATTGAGCTGTTGCTTTTCAACCCTCTGAAATTCGCCTGGCTGAAATATACGCGGGACAGGTTCTGGCTCGATTCAGGTGTTTCAACCGAGGAGGTGCCCACGATTCCGGAATACGAAGATTGCGAGTTCAGCTTGATCCGAGACGAGAGCTACATGCGGCATTGGTACATCAACAATCCCTGGCGGAACATAGTTCATCACGACCGAAATAACGGCGTAATCTATACCTCAGGATACAAACAGCCCTTGGTCTGTATATCGGAGCATACGGGGATTGAAAAGATGAAGCAATCTGTCAAGACAAGTTTAAAGGGAAACAGGATGAAATGGGTTGCTCTATGCCGCAAAACCAACAGAAAGGCACTCAACTGGAGTATAGTTCCAGGTGCCATCCGAGCGGAGAAGCAAAGCGGAACCCCCATCTTCATGTGGCTCGGAGAAGGCAAGGAGCATCGAGTTCCCCAAATGATAACTGAAGACGGGTACGGGGAGGGAACAGGTTAAGATGTTTATAAGCAATTATCCACATAAAGCATAACGCCTAGTCACACTTGAGTAGTTTGTTTAAAAAGGCATTTTCTGGGCGGAACCCTTTTTAAACAGGCTTTATAAAGAATTTTTGGCAAGACACACACAGGGAGGAAGTTGATGCGTGTAGGTATTATTTACCAAATCGATTATCACCCGGCAGCGCGCGGAATAGCCCAGCTTTCCTTAAATCTGAAAGAGCTCGGCTGTCAGCCGACCATAGTTGCCCGGCAACCTAAAGAGTGCAAAAAAGTCCTGGAGAGTGAAGGGATAAAGGTATATCATGTACCAGTATGTGAGAATGGGAAAGGAGTACTGCATCGGGAACGGTCCATTCCTCTGCCTCTAAATCCGTTATGGACCAAGTGGCTTGTTGAAATAGGCACTAAAGAACAATGGGACGCCATAATCCTTCGTGACACCCTGCTTGCATGGCCAGTGCAATGGGCGGGAAAAAAGCTTTCCATACCAGTCTACGCAGACATTCGCGAAAACTTGGCTGCATACTATAGTATTAAACGAAGCGGCAATCTCCTGCTCCGTTCCATAAAAAGCCCTAAACTGGTTAGAATGTATGAACGCCTTACCCTCAAGAAGTTTCAAAACATTTTTGCAGTTTCAAAGGAACTTGCCGAATGGCTTGTTTCCGAGTATAAGCTTGACAAAAAAAAAGTTTTTCTACTGGAAAACACTCCCCATGATAAATTTCTCCGGCTGGCCGAAAAGGAGTTGGAAACGACTCGAGAGGATGACGGCAAACTAAGGATCATTTACGCAGGCTCTGTTAACAAGCATAAAGGAGTTCTCAATACCATAAAAGCAATGCCTTATATTCTAGAGAAGGTGCCCGAAGCACATCTTTGTATAATCGGCAAGGGGGATGTCCTTGATTACTCCAAGAAATTGACAAAGGATATGGGCATAGAGGACAAGATCGAATGGTACCCTCCACTGCCGGTAGAAGAGTATATAAAAGTCTTAAGAAATGGCGTGCTCGGAATTGAAAGCTGTTTTTTAAATGAGCTCACCCAGCAGACGGTTCCAGGAAAGCTTTTCGAGTACATGGCCCTGGGACTACCGGTGGTTAGCTCTCCTCGCAATCCGATGATCCGGATTCTGGAAGAAGTAGGGTGTGGAAAAATAATTCATTCCTTTGATCCAGAGGTTATCGGGCGAGAAATTGGCCTTCTGCTTAAGGATGGCGAACTGCTGGCCGAAATGGGGAAGAAAGGAAGAAAGGCAGTCCTTGAGCGTTACAACTACAAGCATAACCGGGAGGCATTACGAAAAGGACTTGGGCTGGCCGGTTAATAAAAAAACAATCAACGTATACTTGACAGGAAGTTAAAGGTAGCTTTATGAACAAAGAAATGAAAATAATTTATAAACAGAACTTGACGGGAAAGATAGCGCTGGTGGTGGGAACCAGGCCGGGTATAGTAATGTTCGCGCCGATAATTCACCGATTACGGGAACAGGGAATCCCTCATTTCGTGATCCACACCGGCCAGCATTACTCGCCGAACATGGACAGCCAATTCTTTGATGATCTGAACCTGCCGGAGCCGGAACACAAGCTGGAAGGAGTCGGTGAGAAAAAGACCCATGGCGGACAGACGGGCGCCATGCTTGAGGGAATCGAACGGATTCTGCTCGATGAGAGACCCGGAATCGTTTTGGTTGGGGGAGACGCCAACACCAACCTCGCCGGCGCACTCGCCGCCCGCAAGCTGGGAATCGCGGTGGGACACATCGAGGCGGGAGAGCGCTCGTTTGACTGGAGAATGCCCGAGGAGCACAACCGCAGAATAATAGACCACATATCCGATTATCTTTTCGCTACCGGTGAAAAAGCCAAAAAGCACCTGGTTAATGAATCGGTACAGGGAATCATCCACGTGGTAGGGAACCCCATAGTGGACGCTTCCCTCCAACACATAGAGATCGCGAAGAAAAAAACAAACATACTTAATGAATTCGATGCGAAGCCCGGAAAGTACGCCGTGCTCACGACCCATCGCGAAGAGAACGTTGATTATGCCGAAAATCTTGAAGGTATCCTTTCAGGGGTGTCCATGGCGAGCCGCGAACTCGAATTGCCGGTTATCTTTCTCGCCCATCCCCGGACATTAAAGAACCTCAAGGGGTTCAGCCTCCGCGAGTGGGCGGATAAGCTTGATGGACTTTTCATTCACGAAGCCGTGGGTTATCTGGAGTTCCTCTACCTGCTCGCCAACTCCAGGCTGGCGTTCACCGATTCCGGCGGCGTGCAACAGGAGGCCTACATTCACAAGGTGCCCGCAGTGACCCTGCGCGAAAACACCGAATGGGAGGAAACCCTGGATATGGGAGCCAACCGCCTGGCGGGCACAGATAAACACAGGATACTGGAGGCGGCCCGCGAGGCGTACAGTGTTAACTGTGAATGGACATTACCCTTTGGAGAGGGCAAGGCAGCGGAGAATATTGCCAACATCTGCGAGAGATGGGTAGAGGAGTGACGGAATGGCGGAAAATTTTGTTGAGTGCGGCCGGGACTGCCGCATCGATACGGGTTGCTTGGTCGGCTACCGCTACAAAGAGGAGTGCCGTCCCGTCAGCCTGGGAGAAAACTGCCGGGTACGGTGGGGCTCAATAATCTACGCGGACGTTACTGCCGGAGACGACTTTCAGACCGGCCATAACTGCGTGATTCGCGAGCACACCGAGTTCGGCAGCCATATTGTGGTGGGGACCAACACGGTCATAGACGGCCACGTCAAAGTCGGCGATTTTGTAAAGATAGAATCCAACTGTTACGTCCCCACCCACGTGTCCATAGGCTCCCGGGTATTCCTGGGCCCCGGCGTGGTCCTGACCAACGACCGGTACCCCCAGAAGATGCGGGACACCTACCGGCCGGAGGGCCCGGTCATCGAGGACGGGGTCACTCTGGGCGCGGGCACGATAGTAGTGCCGGGGGTCACCGTAGGCAGGGGATCGTTCGTGGCCGCCGGTTGCCTGGTAACCAAGGACGTACCTCCCATGCGTTTGGTGAAGGGGTCCCCCGGCGTTATCATGGACCTCCCTGAAAAGCTGCGGGAGATGAACATGGCGAAGAACTGGAGGAAATATCTTGCTGAGTAAGGTAGGCGTGGGCATGATCGGGTGCGGCAAACAGGCGTCCAAGCACATCGAGAGCCTGAAGAGGATCCCCTGGACAAACCTCTGGTTGAACGATATCGATCAAGGCATTGTACAAGAAATGGCCGAGAAGCAAAACCTGAAATGGGTCGCCGACACCGAAGAGTTACTGGCGTCTCCCGATATCCGGGCAGTGGTCATCTCCACTCCCACCGAGTTCCATGAATCCCTCATCAAAAAGGCTGTCAATGCCGGCAAGGACGTGTTCTGCGAAAAGCCCTTGACTTACTCCATGGATGAGGCGGAAGAGCTGGTCAAGGTGATCGAAGAGTCGGGACGTATTCTGATGGTGGGGTACGTATACCGTTATACTCCCATCTTCGAGGAAGGATTCGAGCTGTTCCGAAAACAGCAGATAAACGGCGAAAGCATGGTGCTGGGAAAGCCTCTCACCGCGTTCTTCAGGCTGGGAGGAAGAGGGGACCACCAGGAGTGGAAGCACAAAAAAGCCTCGCAGGGCGGCGCCATCAACGAGATGCTGGTGCACATGGTGGACCTGGCAAACTGGTACTTCGGACCCCTTAAGGACATTGACGTGCTCTCCAACAAAACCTATCTTTCACGCAGATCAATAAACGGAAAGACAGTGGAGGCGGACGCGGAGGACTACGTAATGATAAGGTGCAAGGGAGAGCATGGGGTGGAGATCATCTGCCAGGCCGACCTTATTACCCCCTCCTTTAACCAGTTCATCGAGGTCCAGTGCGAAAACGGCTCCTACATGGGCTCCATCCAGCAGGACTTCCCCAGCTACATTTTTCTGAAAGAAGAAAGAGGAGGGTACGGAGCGGGAAAAAACATGCTTAAGTACGAAAGGCGCAACTTCTTTGATATCCAGATGATGATGTTTGTGCAAATGGTCTTGGAACAGGCTAAGCCCGACCGCAACACCATATACGACTCTATCGAGCTCATGAGCATTATGAACGATATCAGATACAAGACAGAAAAAGGGAACTTCTCATGATCAGCATGGCCGAGATAAAACTTACCGAAGAAGAGATCAAGGCTGCCGAGGACGTATTGCGCTCCGGGGCGCTACGGCAGGGAAAGCAATGCGAAGAGTTCGAAAAAGAGTTCGCCTCTTACGTGGGAGCAAAATACGCGGTGTCCTGCGCCAACGGATCAGCCGCCCTCCATTTGCCCTATATGTGCGTTCTCGAGCACGGCGACGAGGTCCTGGTCCCCTCTTTTACCTTTATTGCAACCGGCAGCATGGTGGCCTTGTCAGGAGGAAAACCGGTCCTCTGCGATGTCGATCCCCATACCTTTTTGATCGACTTGGAGGATGCACAAGCAAAAGTGACGGCGAAAACCAGGGCTGTCGCTCCGGTACATCTTTTCGGAAACCCCTGCGACATAGACGCGGTAGAGAGCTTTGCCGAGAGACACGGGCTCAAGGTGGTATGGGACGCAGCCCAGGCTCACGGCGCTCTCTTCAATGGAGCCGATGTGGGGGCCTGCAAAGATTTCGTCTGCTATTCGTTTTATCCTTCCAAGAACATGTTCGTGGGGGAAGGCGGAATGGTGTGTACGGATAACCCCGACTATGACTATAAGCTGCGCTACATGAGGTCTCACGGTCAGACCGGCAAGTACTTGCACACCATGCTCGGCTTCAACTACCGGATGACCGACGTGGAAGCGGCCATCGGGCGGGAGCAGCTTAAAAGGCTGGACGGAATGCTCGAGGCACGCAGAAGGAACGCCGAGGTCCTTAACAAGGGGCTTTCCCGAGTTCCTGGCATCCGGCCCCAGAAGGTCACCGAAGGCGCAGACCACGCTTGGCACCAGTACTGCGTGGTTGTAGAACCCGAAAAGTTCGGCTGTAACCGGGATGAGCTGGCCGAGTCGTTAAAACAAAAAGGCGTGGCCACCGGCGTGCATTATCCCCGCGGACTCCACCAGCAGCCGGTCTTTGAAAACATGTACGGAAGCATGTCCCTTCCTGTAACCGAATACATTGCCGAGAACATACTGGCTCTTCCCGTCCACCACGGCCTTGGTGAGAAGGATGCGGAACAGATCGTGGAAGCAGTCAAAAGCCGCGCGCAAAGGTAGAGTGATATCATGAAAAATATCTGGGTGATAAAACATCACGGTAACATTCCCGAGTTGCCCGGCGGGTTAAGACAGTACGAGATAGCAGAGGAGCTTGCCCGAAGAGGATACAACGTTACCTATATCGTTTCCAACTTTCATCACGCTACTCGGCAATACTTGCGAGATTTGAAGGGCAATAAATACTCGGTGGAAGATTACAACGGAATGAAGCTTGTCTGCATAAAAACCCGGCCGCACCAGAAGAACGACTGGAAAAGGGCTGTGAACCTTATGAGCTTCGCATGGAATTTATACTTCGCTGGAAAAAAAATAACCCGGAAAGACATAGGGGTCCCCCTGCCGGACATCCTGTTTTCCGTAAACATCGGCTTGTTTGCTCCGTTGAGCTCCTACTTTCTGGCCAGGAAGCACAAGGCCCGGTTCTTTCTCGACTTGGTGGACCTCTGGCCGCAGACAATGATAGATTTCGGAGCTCTCAAAGAAAAAGGTTTGATCACCAAAATATTAAGGCGTGTTGAAAAGTTTTTGTATCATAAATCCGAGAAAATAATAACTCCTCTACCCTTCGTTTCCGATTACCTGGCGTCGCTTGGCATGAAAGACAAAGCGGTTTATCTGGGAAGATGGGTGGACCTGGCAGCTTATGACACGGCAGCCCGGTCTAAGGACCCCGATTTTTTTACCCTGATGTATATAGGAGCTCACGGTCCCGCCAATAATTTAACAACAGCAGTTCAAAGTTTGAAGTTAATCCAGGACAAAGGGTATGACAAGATTAAAATGGTGTTCATGGGTTCCGGCATTTTAAAGCCGAAGTTTATTAAAATGAAAGAGGAACTCGGAATAAAGAACCTGGAATTCAGGGACCCGGTTTTAAAAAAACATGTGCCTTATGAAATCAGCGAAGCTGATGCGTTTATATTCCTCATCAGGAAGGCCGATCTGTGGAGATATGGAATCAACCCCAATAAGATGATGGACTACCTGGCCGCGGGAAAGCCGATTATTTTCGCGGGAGACGTAAAAAATAACGTGGTAAAAGAGACGGGCTGTGGAATTTCCACGCCGCCGGAGAACCCGCAAGCTTTTGCGGAAGCGGTTATAGAGTTATATAATTTGGGAAAAGAAGAGCGGGAGACAATGGGCAAAAAAGGCCGGGAATACGCCATGAAAAATTTTGAGAAAGACAAAGTGTTCGGAGACTTTATCCAGAAGCTGGGTATTTAATCATTGCTGCTCGGTACGTGGAAGGCATGACTGGAGCTTTATCGCGAAAAGGCGCAGGAAACAAACGGCGGAAAATGGAATTCAGAGGATTACAGATTATAGGCAAACGCATTCTAGACGTATCCCTTACGGTCATTGCTTTTATCCTGGCTTCGCCGCTTCTGATCTTCTTGGCGCTGATTATCTATTTCAGCATGGGTCGGCCCGTACTTTACAGGCACAGGCGGCCAGGATATCATGAAAATATATTCACTCTTTACAAGTTCAGGACCATGACCGAGGACCGGGACGAGGAGGGCAACCTGCTTCCGAACGAACAGCGCCTTACCCGGGCGGGAAACATCATTCGCAGACTAAGCCTGGACGAGCTGCCCCAGCTATGGAACATTTTAAGGGGGGACCTGAGCCTGGTGGGACCAAGGCCTCTTTTGACAGCATACCTGGACATCTACACACCCGAGCAACGCCGGCGTCATAACGTAAAGCCGGGGATTACCGGCTGGGCCCAGGTAAACGGACGCAACGAGATAAGCTACAATGAAAGGTTTGCCATGGACGTATGGTACGTGGACAACTGGTCTCTCTGGCTGGACATCAAGATTCTGCTGAAAACCGTTCCTAAAGTGTTTAAGAGGGAGGGACTCGGAAGAGACGGTCAAACCACTTCCAAGCTCTTTGACCCGTCCAAGCACAAACACCCCGACGATGTTTATAAATCAGGCGACTCAAACCCCGAAGACAATAAAGGAAGCTGATGATGTCCGATACCTCTCAGCCCTTACCCGCCTATCAAAAGGACCGTCAAATAGAGGATATCCTCGCTGATACCAATGCACGCCTGGAGACTGTTGAACAGGAGATAAGAAAACAATATTCAGAACCGGCACTGCCCTCGATATTTTTAATAGGCCTTCCCCGATCAGGACATACTCTTGCCGGGCAGATATTAACCACACGCTATCAACTGGCATATCCTTCCAACTTCATTGCAAGGTTATGGAAGGCGCCCCTCTTGGGAACCAGGTTACAAAGAGTGGGCTTGGATCAGTCCTTCGGAGGAAAACCCGCCCAACAGGATTTCGAAAGCGAGCATGGACTTACTTTCGGACCGTACGGGTTACATGAGTTCGGGTATTTCTGGAGTGGATTTTTCGATTTCGAGGAAAATCACGACATTAATAAACAAAAACTCAGCACATTGGACACAGAATGGCTGAAAAGCGTGGTAGCAGGTATGGAGAAAGAATCGGGAGGATTGCCGGTGCTTTTTAAAAACGGCACCATAGGGTTTCAAGCCGGGTTCATTGCCGACATCTTTCCCCGGTCGTTGTTTGTTTTCTGTGTTAGGGACCCACTCTATGTATGCCAGTCTATCCTGAATATGAGGATCAAAAGGTTCGGCAGAAAGGAGATATGGTTCGGGTTCAAGCCAGCGGAATATGAACATTTAAAAGAACTTCCCTGGTATGAACAGATAGCGGGACAAGCAGCAGCCACTTATAAAGCGATGAAACGGGAACTCAACCAGATACCCGACAACCGGAAAATGATTATTGATTATGAACGCCTGTGTAAAGACGCTCATGATTTTTCCAAGAAGGTTGAGGAAATGTTCAACTCCCAAGGAGCTGACTTGAAGATTAAAAGAGAAGTCCCTCCCGAGTTTGAATGCAGAAACCGGAAGAGCGTGAATGAAAATGATTTTCAACTGATAAAAGACGCATTACATAAGTTTTCTTCTGATTACGGCTTGCGGGATTTCATTCAAAATTGATCTGATAAGTGCCCTGCAGAAAGGGTTGCCGCGGCGGAGATTGACTTTTGATCAGAACATACTAAAGGAGTAAAGACTTGGAAACTAATATTAAAAACAAACTCATAATCCATAGCATGATCGTGGGTGGCGTCATCTCCGGCATATCGGGGGCGCTCTTATTGATTTTACATCTATTGTGGCTGACCCCCTTTCAGTTGGAAGGAGTTGAACACCCGCTGTTTGTATTGTTACAAATCCTCTCTGTGTGCGCTCTGCAGAACACTATAGTGGTTTTTGTCGTCGGTCTAGCAGGGTTAGGAATTACCACCATTTGGTCCAAAATCACCAAGGGAAATGTCCTATTCTTGATTAGAGGTACTAGCATTTTTCTGGCTTTTGTGCCAATGGTGATAAGCTGGATAACTTTCGGGGCATGGAACGGCCAAATCAATTCAAAAGTAATCATAGCCTCCGTCCTCGCTTTGGCCAGCTTAATGGCAATAGCAGTTATTGCGGCTCGTTTATTGGCAAAAGCCCCTCCGAGAGGAAAGGCGGTAACTTTCTTTGGTTATATAGTGGCGACAGCATCATTGGTGCTTTACATCTTTCCCCTTTTCTACCCGAAGGCACTGGACACTACCTTCAAGACGGCTCTCGACTCAAAAGTAACTGAAGTCGTCTCTACGCATAAAAATACCGAGAATAAGGCAGTAAAAGCGGACAAGCCGAAAGCAGTGGTTTTATTTACTGTGGACACGCTGAGGGCCGATCATCTGGGATGTTACGGATACCAAAGGAATACCTCCCCTAATATGGATCGGCTTTCAAGGGAAGGCGTGTTATTCGAAAACATGATCGCTTCATCGTCATGTACGGTCCCCAGCTGTGCAACCTTGATTTCCGGGTTCGCTCCGCCCCGGCACGGAGCCATGGACCAGGAGGGAGTATTGAGCTCCTCCATCAATACATTGATGGAAAGATTTAAAAATGCCGGCTATACTACCTTAGCTGTTACAGCCAATCCTTTGTTGAGCAGGTACAGAGGGTTCGCTCAAGGGGCCGATAAATTCAAAGTGCTGCAAAGGGCCTCCTCTATAAAAACAATGGCTCAGGCAAAGAAGATGATTAACGACTTGAATCAAGAGCCGTTCTTTCTGTGGGTCCATCTGATGGACCCCCACAGGGCTTATAAGCCGCCAGCGGAAATGTACGAGGACTTTTTAAAAGATTCCTTATACTCGTCCCGACAACTCCCTACCGTAAGTTATGGCTCCTATAATGGCGTCAAGATTCAATCAACCCTAACGGAAGAATATGCCCGGCAGAAGACAGTAAAAGAAGGGGAGGTGGTCGCTCGCTATGACGGTGAGATCAAAATGGCGGACAAAGGCCTGGGAATACTTATCGAGTTGTTAAAAGAAAAAGGAATACTTCAAGACGCCGTAATCTTCATAACCGCCGACCATGGCGAAACACTCTACCGAAGCAAAAAAGACGTCTATTTTCAGCACTGCTTGAACGTCTACCAGTCATGCGTGCATGTGCCGGCCATAGCATGGGGGCCGTCCCGCATCCCCCAAGGAAAAAATGTCAGCCGTATAGTAAGTCAAATTGATGTATTCCCCACCATGTTGGGCCTAGCCGGTATACCCTATGAGGACGCGGACCATCCGTTACCAGGAACAGATTTACTGAACCAGCAGGAGTCGGGTCAAGAAAATGGCCGGATTTCAATCACCCAGTCCGGCTATTGGGACGGATTGTCATTGAAGATGCTTTCTTCTGACAAAAGAAACAACCAGTTCGCGATTGTAACGGACAAATGGAAATATATTCATGTTCCCCATACGGACCTGGTCCATGTACGCGGTCCGAGGTCGTTCATGCATGCATGGAGGTCTTGCGTTACACCACTGTGGTTTGAGCATAAGTTGTATGATCTCGAGAAAGACCCGGAGGAGAAAAACAACCTCTATGGGGAAAAGCAGGAAAAAGCCAAGGAGTTGCGCGACAAGTTATTTAAAACTTTAGCGGTTGAAATGCAAGCCCAAGAAGACATTAATGTGGAGAGAATAAAAAAAGACAAGAAAATAATGCAGCAACTAAGGGATTTAGGCTACTTGGATTAGAACGAAGAACCGGCTCAAAGAACGCTCATCTTAAACGGAGCGTGCTTTAGTCGTTTGACTGTCCCTGTCGTTTCAGTCCTTTCAAACACCGCAAAAATGAGTAACAGCGAATTTAAAGTTTTTGATGCCGACCGTCCGCAAGATCGCGAACAATGGATAGAGCTCTGGCAATCCTGGCCCGAGAGGGAGGTGTTTGCCCATCCTGACTATCTCAGGCTTTACAGGGACAACACCAATCGGGCCATGGCTGCGTGCCTTGCGAGGCCAGAGGGCTGTGTGCTTTATCCATTCCTGTTGAGGGATTTGCAAGCAGAGGACTTTTGGGGAAAAGAAGCTTGCCCCGCTTTTGATATAGTAACACCCTACGGCTACGGCGGACCGTTCGCATGGGGTGAAAGAGAAAGGGAACCGGCCGCGGAAAGCTTCTGGAAACATTGGGAAGAATGGGCTGTGAGTAAAGGGGTGGTTTGTGAGTTTCTGAGACTGTCCCTGTTCCCCGAAACCATGCTCTTTTACCCCGGCGAAGTGGAGAAAAAGTCTTCCAACGTGGTGAGGGAGCTGGAGTCCCCCTTGGAGACCATTTGGATGGATTTCGCACACAAAGTGCGAAAGAACGTAAAAAGGGCGCAAAAGGAAGGGGTCAACGTCGAGGTTGACCTTGAAGGCCGCTACCTTGATGATTTTCTCAGAATCTATAAAGACACCTTGGACAGACGCGAGGCAAAAGATACATATTATTTCTCCCCGCAGTATTTCGAGAGCATCGTCCAGAACCTATCGGGACAGTACGCTCTCTTCCACGCCTATTGCCGGGGAAAATGCGTATCCACGGAAATGGTGCTTGTATCCCGGAATAACATCTACTCATTCCTAGGGGGAACCCACGCATCCTTTTATCCGGCCAGGCCCAACGATATGCTGAAACATCGCATAATAAGCTGGGGCCAAGAACAAGGGAAAAAACACTTTGTACTCGGGGGAGGATACGAGCCGGAAGACGGGATCTACAAATATAAGTTGGCCTTCGCCCCCCATGGGGCGGTAAGCTTCTATGTCGGAAAACGGATTTTCCTGCCTGAGACCTACCTTGAGCTGATTGAGGCCAGAAAGACATTCGAAAGGCAAAGAGGAAACCACTGGACGCCCACACCGGGCTTCTTTCCGGAGTACCGTTAATTTATTCCAGGTGCGCCTTTTAATGCGAAGAAAGTCCACGCTTGATAATGACTGAAAGCACAAGTAGCCGGACTTATAGAATAGGAAGAGAGACTTTGCGATGAGTGCGAAAAACCAGCGCATCCTCCTTGCCACCCCCCACATGTCCGGACTCGAGCAGGAGTACGTGGCAGAGGCGTTTGAAACCAACTGGATCGCGCCGCTCGGGCCACATGTCGACGCCTTTGAAAAGGAGTTCACTGAAAAAGTGGGAACGGCTCATGCCGCGGCTTTGTCAAGCGGAACCGCAGCACTTCATCTCGCCATGGTCATGCTCGGAGTACAGCCCGGAGACGAAGTCATAACCTCGGACCTCACTTTCGCAGCCAGCGCCAACGCCATCGCCTATGAAAAGGCGGCTCCTGTCTTTATTGATTGCGAACCCGAAACCTGGAACATGGACCCGAACCTCCTGGAAGAAGAGCTGAAGGAATGCGACCGCAAAGGAAAGCGTCCCAAGGCCGTCATCGTGGTACATCTTTACGGACAAAGCGCGGACCTTGAACCCATCCTAAATTTATGCAATATATATGGAGTGCCGCTTATTGAAGATGCAGCAGAGTCACTGGGAGCAACATACAACGGCAGGCAGACCGGAACATACGGCAAGATGGGCGTGTTCTCTTTTAACGGCAACAAGATAATAACCACCTCCGGAGGGGGCATGCTGGTCTCCGAAGACAAGAGCCTGATTGATCGCGCACGATTTCTGGCCACACAGGCACGAGACCCCGCCCCCCATTACGAGCACTCGGTCATCGGCTATAACTACAGGATGAGCAACGTGCTGGCAGGAATCGGACGCGCACAGCTTCGAGTGCTCGACGAGCGAGTACGCCAGAAGCGGGCCGTCTTTGATTTTTATGAAAGGGCCTTTTCCAGGGAGCCGGGTATTGATCTCATGCCGGAAGCTTCCTTCGGCCGCTCCAACCGCTGGCTCACCTGTATGACCATTGATCCGGAAAAGTTCGGTGCGAGCCGGGAGGACGTCCGGCTCCATCTGGAAAAGAACAACATAGAATCCAGGCCGGTCTGGAAGCCGATGCACATGCAGCCGGTATATCGCGACTGTCGCTGCCGGGGCGGATCGGTAGCCGAGGGACTGTTCGAGCAGGGGCTTTGCCTGCCGAGCGGGACCAATCTGAGCGAGAACGACCTGGAAAGGACCGCGGAAGCGGTGCTCTCCACTCCCCGCGACCAGGGCTCGCTAAGTGAATAACAAGGCTTGCAAGTATACTTGCCGGCCGGTTAAAATTAATCAGCAAGAGAAGGGCGGAAAGTGAAAGATAAGGTTTTCAAACATAGAAGATTAGTGATCATCTTCTATCATCTGGTAATCTTTGCAGCGGCTTACTGGCTTGCTTTCGCACTGCGTTTCGACTTCAACATCCCCCAGAGCTTCTTTGTTCTCTTTATGGTATCACTTGCCCCCGTACTCCTGATAAAGCTCTTTATCTTCGAAAGGTTCGGCCTTTTCCAAGGATGGCTCCGTTATGTGGGCATGAAAGACCTCTCAGCTATCATTCAGGCAAGCCTGGTCTCCGCCCTGATCATTATGACCATGGGGTTCGTGTTCTTCAGAGACCATCCTTTCCCGCGGTCCATTCCCATGCTCGATTTTGTGATGACCACTGCTCTCGTCGGAGGCTCCCGCTTTGCCATCCGCGCCTACCGCGAGGGGGCTCTGGAGAATCTTTCCTTACCCTGGACAGGCTATGGCGGAAAGATAAGATGCCTGATTATAGGCGCCGGAGACGCCGGGGAATCACTGGCCCGAGAGATACAGAAACGGCCTGATTTGGATTACCACATAATCGGCTACCTGGACGATTCCTCCTATAAGCAGGGTATCCGCATCCACGGCATCAGGGTGCTCGGCGCTATAAAAGACATCAAAGCAATCAGCGAAAAGTACGAGATTGACGAAATTCTGCTCGCGGTGCCCTCAGCAAGCCGCTCGCAGATGAAACGGATAGTCGAGCTTTGCGAGGAAACCGACCTGCCCATGCGCACCATTCCCGGCATTGACCAGCTCATTGAGGGACAGGTAACCGTGAGCCAGCTCCGCGAGGTCCAGCTCGAAGACCTGCTGGGACGAGACCCCGTCGAGCTCGACAGAAAGGCCATCGGAGACTACCTGCATGATAAAAAGGTCCTGGTTACCGGGGCGGCAGGCAGTATCGGAGCGGAGATATGCCGACAGGTGCTCGCTTTCAAGCCGAGTCAACTCATCCTGGTAGACCATCATGAAAACGGCATCTTCGAGATGGACCAGGAGCTCACAAAGTCAGCAGCCAACGCCAACATCCGCATGTTCGTGGCCGACGTAACCGACCCCGCTCGCATGACCGCCATCTTTCGCGAGACCGGGCCGCAAGTCGTGTTTCACGCCGCAGCCTACAAGCACGTGCCCATCATGGAAGAGAACCCCGCCGAGGCCGTGAAGAACAACATAGGAGGAACAAAAGTAATATCCGAGCTTTGCGAGCTCATGGGCGTGAGAAGAGCGGTCATGATATCAACGGACAAAGCCATAAACCCCACCTCCATAATGGGCGCAACCAAGCGCATCGCAGAAAGATACGTCCAGTACCTGTCCCAAAAAAGTAAAACCCGCTTCATAACCGTCCGCTTCGGGAACGTACTCGGGTCCGCCGGAAGCGTCATTCCTACCTTTAAAAAGCAGATACAACAAGGAGGACCACTCACCGTCACCCATCCCGAAATGACGCGCTTTTTCATGACCATTTCCGAGGCCTCCCAACTCGTGCTCCAGGCGGGATCAATGGGCAACGGAGGAGAGATATTCGTGCTCGACATGGGAGAACCGGTACGGATCGTGGACCTGGCAGTATCAATAATAAAGCTGTCCGGATACAAGCCCGGTGAAGACATAAATATAGAGTTCGTGGGCGCAAGGCCCGGCGAAAAACTCTACGAGGAGCTGTACCTCGACAACGAGCCACATTCCGGAACTTCACACCCCAAGGTCTTCACTAGAAACTGCGTGGACGAGTTCCCCCACGATTTTCTAACGAAGGTCGAAGCGCTCCTCGAACAAGCCGTCGCTTCCGTGAACGGAAGCATGAAAGCAAAGATCGCCGAACTCGTGCCCGAGTATAATCCCATGCAAAAAACCACCTCTAAAGCCTGCATTTCTGAAAAGCCTGTAAAGGCAGCGGATGCAGATGCTAAAAAAGAACAGCAACAAGATACCGACTCTCCAGATCAATCCGCCCGCTTCTCCACCGAAAAAGAGATTCCCCTTGAACCTGCCAAACAAGAAGAGCCTTTAAAGTAAACCCCCTTTCTCTCACCGTTCCCCAATCACCCCACCCTGTTACCGCGCACCACTCATCAAAATAAAGGCGGCCCCCGCATCGCCGAAAACAGACTACTGACAACACCGCCAGTCATGGTTTAACATAAAGATTGTGGATGATGAAGATAAAAACACTGCTGCGCCTTCTGAAACAGAACCGGAAGAAGAAGCAGCCCGGGCAGCACAGCCGGAAGCGAACAAAATGTCGTGGGAAGACGAGGTTCTGTCCCTGCCCGCTTCCCCAGGTGCGTATGTCTTCAAGGACGGAGACGGAAATGTCCTCTACGTGGGCAAGGCAAAGAACCTCCGCGCCAGGGTAAGGGCATATACAAAGGAAAACGCGGACAACCGATACCACGTGCAGTTCCTCCGAAACCGCATCCGAGCCCTCGAATACATCATCACCGACACCGACGCGGAAGCGGCCATACTCGAAAATAACCTCATCAAGAAGCACAAGCCGCGCTATAATATCAGGCTCCGCGACGACAAGACCTACTTCCATCTCCGTCTCACAACCGGAGAGGATTTCCCCCGACTCATGTTGACCAGAAGGCCCAGAAAAGGAGGACAGGATATCCTGCTCGGGCCCTTCTCATCAAGCGCAGCAGTAAAGGAAACACTGCGGACCGTCCGGGAGATATTCCCCCTTCGCAGATGCAAGTCGCCCGCCTTAAAGAAAAGGGAAAGGCCCTGCCTGAACTACCAGATCGGCAAATGCACCGGACCCTGTGCCGGAATGATCGGCCGCCAGGACTACCGCAAAATTGTCGACCAGGTGGCGGAGTTTTTAAAAGGAAACCGCGCAAACCTCGCCCGGAGGCTTGAAGAGCAGATGAAAGAGGCTTCCGAAAACGAAGAGTTCGAGAAAGCCGCAATGCTGCGCGACCGCGTCCGGGCAATTGAAAAGACCCTCGAGCGGCAAAAGGTGGACTCTGTCCGTCCCCAAGACCGGGACGTCATCGGCATCTACAGGGAGGGCGACCGTATGGTGGTCCACCGACTCGGCTTCCGGGCCGGAGTGCTGCTCTCCAGCCGGTCCCATAACTTCGTCCGCGTAAATATCCCCGATGAAGAAGCACTGTCTTCATTCCTCTCCCAGCTTTACCCCGAAAAGGCCAATCCCCCTCCCGAGATTATAGTGTCGGTAATGCCGGATGATGCAGACCTGTTGCAGCAAACCTTCAGCCGGGAGCTGGGAAAGAAGTGCGCCATCCGCGTGCCCCGCCGCGGCGAGGCCAAAAAGCTCACCGACATGGCGGTGACAAATGCCCGCGACACCTTGAAGCGGGAGGCTGAAAAGGGCGAAGACCGGACACGGGCGGTGTCCGAGCTGCAAGGCCGCCTCCGTCTCTCCCGGCAGCCACGCCGGATCGAGTCCGTGGACATATCCTTGACCGGGGGACAAGACGCCGTGGGTTCGGTGGTCAAGTTCACCGACGGCGAGCCGGACAAGTCGGGATACCGAAGGTACCGCATCAAGACGGTCGAGGGGCAAAACGACTACGACATGATGCACGAGGTCTTGAACCGAAGGTTCTCGAGGGCCATGCGGGAAGGACAAGACCTGCCCGACCTCCTGGTGGTGGACGGCGGAAAAGGGCAGTTGAACGTGGCCCGCGCGGTGCTCGCCGACCTGGAGATCGACTCGGTCGCTGTTGCTGCACTGGCCAAGGACAGGAACGTCTCTTCTGAAGATGACGACCAAAAAAGAAAAGCCGAAAAGGTCTACGTGCCCGGCGCAAAAGACCCCGTAACCGTAAAGCCGGGGACGGCCGCGCTGTTTCTGCTCCAGCAGGTCCGCGACGAGGCCCACCGTTTCGCAGTGTCATACCACAAGAAAATAAGGGGGAAAAAACTCCGCAGCTCCGCACTCGAGCAAGTGCCCGGCATCGGCAGGAAGAAAGCAAACAACCTTATCAAGCATCTGGGAGGAGTCGCGGCAGTAAAGAAAGCAACTGCAGAGGAACTCGAAGCAGTGCCCGGTATATCAGCCCGGGACGCGGAAAACATCAAAAACGCTTTCCCGCCTCAGGACCAAAAGCCTTCCTGCCCGCAAGACCAGACTTAATAGCTCGGAGCAATCAGTAAAGGCACAGCCAATGACGAAGAAAAAAGGCTATACCTTGATAAATTGGCTGTTGATTGCACTCAAACTATGTGGTAGGCTTTGACCTGAAAATAATATCGACATCTAAAAATCAGCGTCTTTAAAAAAGCGAGCAATAAAAATTGACCCTGCCTTTACAAAAGATTGTTATTATCGGACCCGGAGCCATGGGGTGTCTTTTCGCAGGTATGCTTAACCCGTCGGGAAAGGAAGTATGGCTGTTGGACAAAGACCCGGAGCGGGCATCCCTCATAAACCAGCGGGGTGTACGTATCCTGCGCGAAGAAGAGACCATATCCGCTAAGGTAAAGGCAACCGCAGACCCCTCCGAAATCGGGACCGCCGACCTTGCCGTTATTTGCGTAAAATCCTATGATACCAAAAGCGCTGCCTGCTCGGCATCGGAAGTCACCGGAGATGATTCCTTGATTCTCACCCTTCAGAACGGTACCGGCAACGTGGAGAAGCTGGCCGAGGTCCTGGGACAGGAAAGGGTGCTGGGAGGGACCACTGCGCAGGGGGCCAACCTGGTGGACCTGGGCAAGATAAGGCACGCGGGCGAAGGCGACACGATCATCGGCGCGCTCTCCGGAAAGACGGACCGGGCGCAGGAAGTAGCCGAGCTTTTCAACGCCTGCGGTTTAAACACCCAGGTCACCGCTGACGTGCAGGGAGTCATCTGGAGCAAGCTGGTCATCAACGTGGCCATCAATGCACTCACCGCCATTCTGGGAGTGAGAAACGGTGTCCTTGCCGAGACCGCTCCCGCAAGCGGGATCATGGAGAAGGCCATAGAAGAGGTGGTCAAGCTTGCCCGGACCAAGGGCATCAAGCTCATGTTCGACGATCCCCTGGAACGTGCTCTGCAGGTGTCACGCGCCACCGGCCAGAACATCTCCAGCATGCTCCAGGACGTCCGCGCAAAACGGGAGACCGAGATCGAAGCCATAAACGGCGCAATCGCAAAAGAAGCCGCATCCCTGGGAATCGATGCACCGGTTAACTCGACCCTGACCAGGCTGGTCCGTTTTATAGAACAGACCTATGAAAAAAGGCTCTGACATCCAACGACGCCGGATAAAATAATAAGCCGCTACCGGGAGGGTTTTTAAAATGTCGGTCGTTAAAAAAGTGCTCTATATTGACAACTCCAACATATTTCGCGGATGCAAAAAAACCGGCTGGAGACCAAGCTACAGGAAGATAAGGGAGTTCCTGGAGATCAAGGAAGGGCCTATCGAAGACGTGCATTTCTTCGCTTCCGAGCAACAGGTCCCCCGCGAGAAACAGGCCCGGTTTTACAACGCGCTCAAAAACGAGCTCGGCTTCCAGCTCCACACCTTTCAACTCGCCCATCGCAAAGTGGTCTGTCCTACCTGCGGACACGAGGAATGGATTCCCACTGAAAAAGGCGTGGACGTGGGACTGGTGACCCAGCTTTTGAAAGACGTCAAAAACGAGAAGTTCGACACCGCACTGGTGATGAGCTCCGACCGCGACTTCCTGGACGCCATATGCGAGATCATGAGCCTGGGAAGAAGGGTGAAGATCATCGCCTGGAAATGGACCCTGCCCCAGGAGACCATGAAAACCTGCCGGGAAAACGATATCCCTCTCATTTTCCTGGAAGACTACCAGGACAACTTCAGGAAAGCGGAAGGCGATATCCTCTGACATCGACCGATTCCGCGGTTATACTCGCAGGGACGCGGAAGTAAAAAGACAGCCGTAATCCCCTGCTCAGCCTATATCTGCGCATTAAGATGATAAAGCTGCAAAACATTGAAATAGCTTTTGGAGATAAGACCATACTTGCGGGGGCGGACTGGACCCTGGGCGACCGGGACCACGTCGGCCTGGTGGGAGAGAACGGCTCCGGCAAAACCACCCTCTTGAAGGTCATCGCTGGACTGATCGAGCCCGACCGGGGCAGGATCGAGGGCGGCAAAAACCTGGAGATCGGATACCTGCCCCAGTACGGCGTCGAGCTCTCAGCAAACACGCTGGAACAAGAAATGCGCCTCGCTGTAAAGCCTTTGCTCGAGCTGCAAGAAGAGCAACAGGTCATTGAAGCGCAACTGGCAAGCGGAGAGCTTACCGCGGATGAACAGGAAAGGCTGGTCCATCGCATGAGCGAGCTGATGGACAGCTTCCGCCTTCGCGGAGGCTACGAGATCGAGTCACGCATCGGAAGGATACTCGCCGGACTGGGCTTCCGGCAGGATGACCGCGACAAACCCCTCCGGCACTTCTCCGGAGGATGGAAGATGCGCATCGCCCTGGCAAAGCTGCTGCTCGCCCAGCCGCACGTGCTGCTTCTCGACGAGCCGACCAACCATCTCGACATCGACGCCAGGAACTGGCTGGAAGAGTTCCTCAAAGAGTATCCCGCAGCCTGGGTCCTCGTCTCCCATGACAGGTACTTCCTCGACGTGACCACCCGGAGCATACTGGAAATCGAGGAAGGCGTGATCACCTCCTATCAAGGGAACTACACCAGCTACCTCAAAAAGAAACAGGAGAAGATAAACCAGGAGCAAAAGGAGTACGAGAAGTACCTTGACTACGTGGCCCGACAGAAAGCCTTCATCAACAAGTACAAGGCGGACAAAAAGCGGGCCGCGCAAGTCCAGTCCCGCATGAAGATGCTCGAAAAACTCGAACCGGTCGAGCCTCCCCGCCGGCAAAAAACCATAAACATCGAGTTCCCTCCGCCGCCGCCAAGCCCCCGCGAGCTTCTGCGCCTTACCGCGGCAAGTAAGTCATATGGAAACAACGCGGTGCTGGAGAACGCGGACCTTATAATCTATAAAGGTGAAAAGATAGCAGTGCTTGGTCCCAACGGAGCGGGAAAGTCAACCCTGCTGCGCATTCTCGCGGGAAGAGAAGAACCGGAGGGAGGGCATTGCGAGCAAAGCCCCCGGACCGGCGTGGCCTTCTTTCACCAGGGAGCGGGTGACGAGCTCGATCCTAATATAACTGTGCTGGATACCTTGGCGAACACAGCGCACCTGGAAAGCGTGCCCCGCATAAGGGACATTCTCGGGGCCTTCCTCTTCAGTGGGGAAGACCAGGAGAAAAAGGTGGAAGAGCTCTCCGGAGGAGAAAAGAGCAGGCTGGCAATGGCCAGACTCATGCTCACCCCGGCCAACCTCATCCTCCTCGATGAGCCGACCAACCACCTCGACCTGTCCTCCAAGGAGGTCCTCCATCATGCCTTTAAAAAATTTGCAGGGGCCATCGTATACGTCACCCATGACCGCTACTTTCTCGAAAACATCCCTGACCGCGTGGTCGAAGTAAAAGACAAGGCAGTAACCACATACCTCGGCGACTACGCAGACTTTGTTCACGCACGAGATAAAAATGTGTTCTTAGAGGATGTCCAGCCTCCAAAAAAGCCTGGCCGGGAGGCCGTTATTGATTCATCAAAAGACAGCAAGGCCCGGCGTATACAGAAAAAGGAAGAGGACAAACAAAAACAGCGTCAAAGACAGCAGAAGGAGAAAAGGCTCGGCAAGGTTGAAAGCTCGATCGCGGACAAGGAAAAAGAGCTTTCCGCGCTGGAGGAGAAGATGTCCGATCCCGCGGTGTCCTGCGACTATCATAAGCTTCTCGAGCTGGAGGAGAACAAGAGCTCGCTTAAATCCGAGCTCGAACAGTTGTATAATGAGTGGGAAACATTGGAGACCGAGCTCGCTTTTGAAGACTGAGCCGGGACTCCGCCTCGGACTCGGAGAGGGAAAGGAGCAGTGCAATGGGATGCCTGGAGAATAAAGTGGCACTGGTCACCGGTGCAAGCAAGCCCACCGGAATCGGATATGCCGTGGCCAACCGGCTGGCTGCGGAAGGCGCGCACGTAGTGGTGGCCGACCTGTGCGAGCAGATGGAAGAGTTCCCCGGTTATTGCCGCACGGGGTCTAATCAAGAGCTCGAGGACCTTGCGGACAAGGTAAGAGAGCACGGAGTCCGGTCAGTGGCCGTTCCCCTCGACGTGACCGACCCGGAGGCGGTGGCCGCCATGGCCCGCCGAGTGGAAGAAGAGTTCGGAAGTCTGGACGTCTTGGTAAACAACGCCGGCGGCTCTCCCGGTCCCAATGCCATCGAGAACCTGGATGAAAGCGCATGGCTCAAGGTTATGGACATCAACCTGAACGGCACCTTCCGGGTGTCCAAGGCCATGATCCCGTTTCTAAAAGAGGGCAATCCCGGAGGGGCCATCATCAACACCGCTTCCCGCGCCGGCAAGGTGGCAAGCGCGTTCATGGGGTCCTACTGCACCTCCAAGGCAGGGGTGATAATGATCACCAAGGTTATGGCAATGGAGCTGGCCAAGGCAGGCATACGCGTAAACTGTATCTGTCCCGGCCAGGTCCGCACCGACCTGGGCGAGTGGGGATGGAAAATGAGGGCCTTTGCAAGCGGAAAATCACAGGAGGAGTTCGAAGAGGAGTTCTTCAAGACCATTCCCCTGGGAAGACCGGCAACCCCAAACGACTGCGCCAACGTCATCGCCTGGCTGGCATCCGAAGAGTCGGCCTATTTGACAGGACAGGCCATAAACGTCACCGGCGGACAGCTCATGGAGATTTGAGCCGCCATTGCCCGAATTGACAGGTTGTGCTGATGCGCATATCATTGCCGACCAGGAGAAAAAAATGAACGAGATATCAGCAAACCCCATGCTGCGGATAGCCCCCGTGCCCGTCGAGGTGGAAGGAAAAAAGATGCTTGTGTTCCAGGACCCCGAGGGCATCCAGGAGGAGACCGTGCTTGTTCCCCTCGAGGCCGCCGCCATCATCCAGTACTTTGACGGGACCCGCAGCATAAAACAGATACAGGAGGAGCTGACCCGACAGTCCGGACAGCTTATCGACTCCGAGCTTATCAAGAACCTGGCAGACCAGCTCGATAAAAAGCTGCTCCTCGACTCGCCCCGCTTCCACCAGCACGTGAGAAATCTGAACCAGGAATGGGACAAAAAACAGGTGCGGCCCCCACACCACGCCGGAAGGGCATATCCTCAAGAAAAAGAAAAGCTCCAACAGCTCCTCGACGGATTCTACACCGCTCCCGAAGGTCCCGGCGAGTTGCCCGGCAAGCCGAGATCAGCAGACTTGAAGGCGATCATGGCCCCCCACATGAACATTAACGACTCGGGTGCCTGCACTGCTCACGCCTTTAAAAAGCTGGCGGAGAACACCGACGCTTCTCTTTTTGTTGTCTTCGGCACCGCCCACATGGAATCGCAGCGCATGTTCATCATGTCGGACAAGGACTTTGAAACGCCGCTGGGAACCGCGCAGACCGACAAAGAGCTGGTGCAAAGGATCGCCCGCCTCCAGAGTAACCGCAACCCCCTGTACGACTACATCCATAAACAGGAGCATTCCATCGAGTTCATGGTCCTCTTTCTGCAGCACGCCCTGGCAAAGCCTGACGTCCGCATCCTGCCCGTGTTGTGTAATGCGTTTCAGCCGCCCATAGTCAGCCGGACCTCGCCGCAACAAGAGCCCGCTTTCAAAGATTTCATGTCCGCTCTCGAAGCCGCTCTTTCGGAAAGGGACGAGAAGGTCTGTTTTATTGCCGGCGCTGACCTGGCCCACCTGGGTCCCCGCTACGGAGACGAGGAAAAGTACGGCCCGGCGCGGATGAAGGAGGAGCAAGCAGATGACAAAAAGATGCTCGACCATCTCGGCCAGGCGGACGCTGACGGCTTTTTCATGGAGGTCGCCGGGCAACAGGACAAAAGAAGAATCTGCGGACTGCCGCCCATATATGCAGCAGCCCGGGCTTCAAAAGCGCAGAAAGCCGAGCTTTTGAAGTGGGCCTACTGGTACGACGAGCAGACTTACTCGGTGGTAACATTCGCTTCAATGGTGCTCTATTGAATATTCCGCTGCTTGAGATTGCACTTTTCCCTTCATCTTATTAATATCCGGGAATAATGGAACCTGATGAAACCAGCCGGAAAACCGGCAAGGGCAGTAGTGAAAAGGACAAGCCGGAACACGTCGCCGGCTCAGTGGAAGAGGCTTTTGCGGCCCTTGACCGGAAACTTGTCCGGAAAGACCCCGAGTCCGCCCGCAGGATACTCGACTCCCTCCACATGGAAGACCGCGCCATACTCATAAGCAGGCTCTCCGGCCGCGACCGACTGGATATGATTCTGCTCTCCAGTGATGCCGACGACCTTGTAAAGGAGCTTCCCGAACCCGAGTTCTGGATCACCGTGAAACAGCTCGGAGAGGATGACTCGCTCGAGATCCTTCGCATGGCCCGGCCCGGCCAGATACAGCATATCTTCGACCTGGAATGGTGGCACAAGGACAAGCTCGACTCTCTGGCAGTGGTCTACTGGCTGAACCTGCTTGCACAGGCCGGTCCCGAGGTCCCCGTCAAGTGGTTCAACCAGGCGGATGAAGAGCTTCTTATCTCCGCGTTGGGGCGCTTCTTCAAGGTCTATAAGACAGACCCCGACAACCAAGGGGCAGAGCCGTGGCGAGACTTCAAGAACCTGTGGACCCGGGACAATACTTACTACCTGCATTTTCTCGAACCCAAAACCGCGCCCGCAATCGAGCGGGTCCTCCAGTTCATAAGTGACGATGATCCCATGCGCTACTACGGTCTCCTGGAGTATATAGAGGCGTCGCAGCCGCTGGAGACGGAAGACGAAGCTTTCCGGTTCCGAAACGCCCGGCTCGCTGACTACGGGTTTATCGAGTTCGAGGAGGCCATCGAAATCTATGCGCCGCTATCCGACGCCGATCTTGACCGGCTTGACAAGCAATCGCCGGAGGAACACCTGGTGTCCCCCGGCAGAAGCTCGATGCCCGAGTATCCGCTGGCGCTCTCCGAGCCTCCTGAGCTCTTTGCACAGGCTTTGAAAAACACAGACGACAAGGCGCGGCTCGAGACCCTGGCCATGGAGCTGGGGGGACTGGTAAACCGCATCCTGGTGGCGGACAGCATGGACCTGGCCAGGCTCGAAAGCGTAAAGCAGGCCCTGGACAAGGCATACAACTATATCGAGACGGGACTGCGCAGGTGGGCCGGAGACGACCCGGAACGCGCGGTACAGATCGTGGCCGGCCGGCACCTGGTAAATATTTTCCGGGCCGGCTACACGCGGGTTGTCCTTCTCGCCCGCAGGGCAAACCGCATGCGCAAATCAGGTTGGATGTCAAAGACCGACTACTCCGACGAGCTCCTGGGTGAAGACGCCGCCATGATCCGGGGGCTGACACTGCTGCGCCCCGGGTTCTATCACGGGACCGATGAAGGCGGAGCCGCGCTCTACAAGGAGTTCGGCTCCGAGGAGGAAGTGGACAGGGCGGAAGAGGATCTGCTTCTTGCAGAGGTCCTGGGCGCATTGTTCTTCGACTCCCTGGGGCTGACCGACAATGACATAGAGCTTCTAAAGCAATACTCGGCGGCTGCGGAGATATCTTTTTCCACTGTGTTCATAACCGCGGTTTGCCGCTCTCTTGCCGGAGGAGAGCTCAGCTTTGCACCGCTCAGTGATAGGGACGCCCGCGCAGCCTTGGAGATAGCCATGACCGGGGAAGTCCCCCGCAAGGTGAAAGAGGACGTACGCCACGGTCTTCACGAGCGGGTAGAGAAAGCATTATCCGGGGTGGAAGAAGCTGATGCTAAGTGGATAGCCACGGCCCGGAGATTTGTGGACTCCTCTCTCAAGCGGCTGGAGGAAGAGGCCGGCAGACTCCGGCTGGAAGACATAGACCCTCGATATCTTCAGTGCCTGGTGGTTTTCCCGGAAAACGGCAGCGGCTAGTGCTCTGTCACTCGAAAAAAGGGGAACGGGTCCAATGAAGATCGCGGTATCAGCCGCTCGCACGATTATTTTCTATTCCCCAAAAAGCTTTTGACAAGATACTAGTCCCAAAATAAGCGCATATTTTTAGGCTCGACATTTTCGCCGCCGAA